>LJUX01000013.1 GCA_001304155.1 candidate division Zixibacteria bacterium SM23_73_3 | reverse complement strand
CGCTGCATAGGGCATATCCTCCTTTCTAAAGTTCACTAAATGGATATGCCCTTTGTGCTTGTCCCTCCAAACACAATTTTACACACAATAATTTACACTATACTGTCTCTCTTTGTTCATCACGGATTCATCCTGAAATGATGACTCGCTTGTGACGGAAACGTTGTCCTCAGCGAATTCAGGTTGAACAGTTAAGGGGATCAATTGCCAGCGAAAGAAAGAGCCTCCACCTGTGTCTTACGCCAGGTTCCAGACCAGCCCCTAACTTAAGTTAGGGGCTGGCAAAAAGGCTATAACCAACAGGGATTGGTGGAAAAAATATAGCATCCACAGAAATTTCGAACCGCGGGAAATGCATCACGTATTGAAATCTTCTGGTCATAGATTTTGATTTATTTTCCGAAATGGCATGGTTAAGCCATTTTTATGAAAAAAATAAAAAAAGTTCTTGACAAAGCCTTGAAAATATAGTATTCTCGGTCTGTTAACAGAAAACAGAAGCCGTTTAACCCCTAAAAATCGTAAAGGGGGTGAGTAGATGACAAAAGAGGATCTGGTTAACAGGATCGCCAAAGAGGCGAAGGTTACCAAAGCCCAGGCTAATAAGGCTGTCAGGGCCTTCTTTGATGGAGTTACCGGTTCCCTGAAGAGGGGGAGGAAGGTTAGCTTCGTCGGATTTGGGACCTTCTCCATAGCCAGGAGAAAAGCCCGCATGGGGAGAAACCCCCAGACGGGTGCACCCATCCGGATCGCCGCTTCCAAAGTGCCAAAGTTCAAAGCCGGCAAACAACTGAAGGATGCTGTGAAGTAAAGACTGGCTACAACAGATTTCTGAAGGCAGGGCACATCAAAATCAGAGTGCGTCCCTGCCTTTCTTTTTTTTGACCCGAAGATCCTTCTTTTCTCTACCCCGTCTGATTTGGTCGTCCCATTTTATATTTCCATACTGTCAGCATGAGCCAAATATTTTGGAGAAAAAAATTTTTCGTCTAAAATAAGAGTCTCTGGATGGATTGGGGAAAATGGGAAGCCTGTTGGATCATATTTTAGTTGACAGGGTGAATTATAGTCTTAAATTAAATCTGCGACAAAAACATCGTTTCCGAAAACAAATAGGATAAAGGTATCATGAGGGTCTCGACCACCATTTCGGATAAAAGAAAAAAAGAGGTTTTGGGAATCTTGTTGATCGCCTTAGCCCTCTTTATATGGCTTTCGCTTTTCAGCTATGACCGCGCAAACGATAATCAGCTTCTTCAGAGAGACCTAAGCTTACGTAACTTAGCGGAAATCTTCTCCCAGAAATTCAACAATCAGTGTGGTCCAGTGGGGGCCGGGGTTTCCTATCTTATCCTTTACTCTTTTGGCTACTCTGGATTTTTTATACCACTGTTTCTTATTCTTTTGGGAATAAGCTGTTTTCCCAAGGTGAGACTTACCCTCATCTCAAAGAAGATTCTTTTTTCTTTCATTTTCGTGTTTATTTTGGGTATCCTCTTCAGCTTGCCAACCATTGAAAACCAAGCGATGATCGATTTTTCCCGGGTGACCGTAGGAGGATGGGTCTCATCCGCTCTGGCAGGGATATCTTTTAATCTTTTGGGGAACGCTGGCTCTTATGTAGTATTGATCGCCTCTCTGATCATGCTGGCTGCCATGATCACACCATTCAAACCCAGCGACTTTATTTTCCTGTTCAAACGGATGTTGGAGAGACTACTCACTCAGGGGAGCAAATGGCGGGAGTTGAGGAGAATTCATCGGCAAAGGGTCAAAAGGGAGAAGGAATCCAAAGCAAAAAGAATATCCGAACAAGATCTCCGGGTGACGGAGATAGCTACAACTTTGTCTGGGGAAGAAAAGATCACTCCCCAAGTTCCATCTATGAGCAGGGAAAAGACATCGCTCACCCTGGTGCGGGGAGAGGAGAAAGGAGGAGGATATAAATTTCCTCCATTGGATCTTCTGGACGATCCACCTGACCTCAGGCTATCTGTGTCAGAGGAGGAGTTGAATGAGACCGCTAAAATTCTTAAACAGACTCTATCCACCTTCGGTGTGGAGATCGAAGGGGAGAGAATTGAGATTTATCCCGGTCCGGTCATAACCCGATATGAGTTCAAGCCAGCCGCCGGGATCAAGGTCAATCAGGTGGTTAACTTATCGGACGATTTAGCCTTGGCCATGCGGGCACGAAAGGTAAGGATCGTAGCTCCGGTTCCCGGAAAGGCGGCTATTGGGGTGGAGATTCCCAATAAGAGTTCGCAGACGGTTAACTTAAAAGAAATACTCACCTCACCTGCCTTTCAAAATTCGCCGGCAAAGCTGAGTTTGGCTTTAGGTAAAACCTCCTCCGGGGAGCCTTTTGTAACTGATCTGGGAAAGATGCCCCATCTTTTGATTGCTGGATCCACCGGATCAGGCAAATCGGTTTGCATAAATGCCGTAACCACCAGCATTCTTTACCGACTTGCTCCAGAGGAGGTCAGGTTCGTCATGATCGATCCCAAGATGCTGGAGCTTTCAGTCTATCAGGGAATCCCGCATCTGGAAAGAGCGGTGATCACCAACCCCAAGGTGGCGGAACATGTGCTATCTGAGATTGTAATAGAGATGGAGCAGAGGTATAAGAAGTTGGCAAAATGCGGGGTGAGAAATATCGAGGATTTCAATAGAAAACAGAGAAGGGAATCCATACTCCCCTATATCGTCATCATCGTGGATGAACTGGCGGATCTGATGATGTCCTCCTCCACCCGGGTGGAGAGTCTGGTTACCAGGTTAGCTCAGATGGCGCGGGCGGTGGGAATTCATCTGATCTTAGCCACCCAGAGGCCCTCGGTGGATGTGATCACCGGGCTGATCAAAGCCAACTTCTCCGCTCGCATCGCCTTCCAGGTCGCCTCCAAGATAGATTCCCGCACCATACTGGATACCAACGGAGCAGAAAAGCTTTTGGGTTCAGGAGATATGCTTTTCATCGAAACCGGCCACCCTGAGCCCAGAAGACTTCATGGAGCTTTCATCTCCAGCCAGGAGACCGGTCGCATCGTAGACTTTATAAAGGCACAGAATTATTCTGTGGAACCGACCGAGATACTCTCCACCCAGCCGGAAGAGGTGATTATTCAACAGGATGCTGAAAAGGATGAGGATCTTTTCCGCAGAGCGACGGAGCTGGTGATCAGGCACAAGCAGGGTTCGGTATCACTTTTGCAAAGAAGACTTGCCGTTGGCTATCAGCGTGCCGCCCGTCTGATAGATCAACTGGAGGAGGAGGGGATCGTAGGACCTTATGATGGAAGCAAAGCCAGAGAGGTGCTGGTGGATGCTTCTTATCTGGAAAGCCAACAGTGGAAGGAGAAGAAAAGCCGGGAGAAAGAATAGAATGAAAAAGCTCAGAATAATAATCCTAACATTTTTGATAATTCCTTTTATCGTGATCATCTCCGATCAAGATGCATCCAGCATCACCGCTGATGAACTGGCTTTGCAGGTGGAGAAGAAATACCGTTCCCTTAAAAATCTCTCCATGGAATTTATCAAAATGGTCCGCTCAGAGATATTCGAGACCGAAAACAGGATCGAAGGCAAGATGGTTTTGAAAAATCCGGATAAGTTCAAGATTCAGACAAAAGAGGAGACCATCGTATGCGATGGAGAATTTGTCTGGACTTATTCGGTGGAAAACCAGCAGGTGATCAAAAACTTAGTCGATCGATCTGAAAATCTGTTTAAACCCCTGCAATATCTTTCCAATTTTCGATCTGAGTATATCCCTCGACTGAAGGGGGAGGAGGAGATCGACCGCACCAAGTGTTTCAAACTTGTGCTGTCTCCCAAAAAAGACGAAGTCTTCATAAAGAAAATGACCATATGGGTTGACAAAAAACATCTTTTAGCCAGGAAATTAAAATATAAAGATTCCAATGATAATGAAATTGTTCTGATCTTCCACCACATAAAAACCAACCGAAAAATCAAAGACTCTGAATTTATCTTCCAAGCCCCACCCGGGGTGGAGGAACTGGATCTGAGCGAATAGGGTCAAATTCAAAAAAAAGATCAGGGGGTGGATTTTCTCCCTTAACAGGGATGTTGGATAACTTGTTGAGTTACCTTTGGCAAGGACAACAAATATATGCGCAAAACCGTTTACCTTGAAAGTCTGGGCTGTCCAAAAAACGAGGTGGATGGAGAGAGGATGGAGGTCCTTCTCTTAAAGAGAGGATACAAAATAACCCAGGATGAAAACCGGGCAGATATTCTTATTTTGAACACCTGTGGCTTCATCCAGTCAGCCAAAGAGGAATCAATAGAGGAGCTCTTCAATTTAATCACTTTGAAAAATCAAGATAGAAAGAAAAAAATCATCCTCTGCGGGTGTTTAGCCCAGCGCTACGGCGAGGAATTGTGGAGTAAAGTCCCGGAACTGGATGCCCTTTTTGGTATAAGCGAAATCGATAAGGTGGACTCAGTATGTCTTTCTGTTTTGGAAGGAGAAAAAATATTTAAAGTCAGTCAACCGGATAAAAATAACGGTGTGGGAAAGACAAAGAGAACAGCACCGAAATACCCTTACGCTTACGTAAAAATTGCGGATGGTTGTGATAACCTTTGTAGCTATTGCGTCATCCCCATGATAAGAGGGGGATTCAGAAGTAAAAGACTTGAAGATATCTTAGAGGAAACTTCACAGTTGGTAGAAAATGGAGCCAAAGAGATAAATCTGGTTGCCCAGGATACCACTCTGTATGGAGTCGATCTATACGGGAAAAAAAGACTGCCGCAACTGCTTGCTTCTCTCTCACAGATATCCGGGCTTAAGTGGATTCGTCTGCTTTACACTCATCCGGCGCACTTTTCCGCTGAACTGATAGACCAGATAGCTTCAAATTCAAAAGTGTGCAAATATGTGGATTTGCCTTTGCAACATATCTCGGGTGAGATTTTGAGCCAGATGAACCGGAGGGTGACTAAAAAAAAGGTGAGGCAACTTATCTTTAAATTGAGGGGAAAAATTCCTGACTTAACTTTGAGGACCTCATTTATAGTGGGTTTTCCAGGAGAGAGAGATAAACATTTTGAAGAATTGCTTAAATTCGTGGAGGAGGTCAGGTTCGACAAATTGGGCGCTTTCCCCTACTCCAGGGAGGAAGGTGCCAAAGCATTCAACTTCAAAGGGCAACTCTCTTTCAAGCTTAAGCAGGAAAGATTGGACCAATTGATGCTTGCCCAGCAGAGGATAGTCTTTGAGAAAAATCAAGCAAAGATCGGAAAAACTTTGACCGTTCTAATTGACGCTAAATCGAAAGAAGGCAATGGTTACTTTCTCGGCAGAAGTCAAGCCGAGGCGCCAGAGGTGGACGGGGTGATTTTAGTAAAAGGTGATCGTGCTAAGATAGGCCAGTTTGTTAAAGCGAAAATCGTGGATTGGTGTGATTATGATCTGATAGGTGAAGAGATCTGAAAGTTTGTGGTTCAACCATCACCGATTTTAGTGGGGTGGTTGATAACTCGAAATTTATCTCTAAGAGTAGCTACATGGTGAAAGATAATTGTCCCATTGGTTATGACAACATAAGCCGAATCTACGATGTAAGCAGGGCGGCTAATGTTGAAACTGTGGAGAAGTTGGTTAGATTGCTTCACGTGAGCTCTGACTCCGTGCTCCTTGACTTGGGTTGCGGCACCGGCAATTACACTGCTTCACTGCAGCAAGTAGCGAAAAGTGTTATGGGTATAGATATATCCATAAGTATGATTGAGCGAGCGCAAGCTAAATCTCCTGTGTTGCAATTTATTTGTGGTGATGTTACAAATCTTCCTTTTAATTCAGAAACGTTTGACGGAGCGTTTGCCATTCAAGTACTCCATCATGTCAAAAAGAAGGAAATCTTCTTAATGGAAGCCCGTCGCGTGCTTCGGAAAAATGCATACATTGTGATACATTCCTGTTCTCATAGACAGATGCAGGCATTCTGGTTTTATCACTACTTTCCGAAAGGCGTTGAGAAGGACATCAAACGAACTCCTGATGTTGGTGAGATTGCCTCACTGCTTGAAAGAACTGGATTTTCAAACATTGGCATTGAAATATGTTATCATGATGTCGTAGTTGCACATGAGACACCAGAACGCTATCTGGATAAGAATTACCGGGACGGGATTTCTACTTTCACTCTGCTGACGAAGGACGACATCGAGTTGGGATGTGAGAAGTTACAAAAGGACATTGCCTCTGGTGCCGTAGAAAGTACTGTTCAGCAGTACGAAGCGAAAGTGGCGGCCGTTGGCGGTTCGTCCATTATCTATGGACGAAAAAACTGATTCCTTATGGTGATGACATTTCCTAAAACTTCGTTCAACACAAGAGGTTGTCGAAAACCCTGAGTTCGTAGGAAGAAGTCGGATAGTCCTCATTTGGGGACATATCCGACCTCCAAAAGTGCAAGCAGGAGTCAATTGAAGATAACAAAAGGAAAATGCAAAAACGCGCTGGTCAAATCAAGAATTGAGGGGGTGGATTATGCCCTCAATCCTTACACTGGTTGTCAGCATGGCTGCGTATACTGTTATGCTGAGTTTATGAAAAAATATACAAATCACAAAGAGGAATGGGGCGAATTCGTAGATGTGAAGATAAACATAATCGATCGTCTTCGGGAACAGATTAGGAAAACCAAGCCGGGTGTGGTGATGGTCAGCACGGTGACAGATGCCTATCAACCTCTGGAGGAAAAATATCAACTAACCCGTAAATGTCTTGAAATCCTGACAAACTTTGATTTTTCGGTCTCTATCCAGACCAAATCCGATCTGATCTTGAGAGACTTAGACGTCCTGAAGAAGATAAAAGATAAAGAAGTTGGTTTCACCATCACCTGCCCTGATTCAAATGTGCAGAAGATGTTTGAACCATGCGCTTCGACTCTGGAGAGGCGGTTTGAGGCATTGATAAAGCTGAAGGAGAACGGTATCCCCACTTTTGTATTTTTTGGGCCAATTCTGCCCTTCTTTTCCGACAATATGAACTCCATCAGGTTACTTTTTGAAAGATTGCAGAAGATGAAAATAAAGAAGGTATATCTGGACAAAATGAATTATATTAAAGGGAAGCGGAAGAAGATCAGCACGCTTTTGGAAGGAAGGTCTCCTCAGGCTTTGCGCTTCTATGAAGGCGTGATAGACCATGAAAAGAGGTATTCAGAATGGCTAAAGAGCAACTTAGCTTCAGCCCTATCTGAGTTTTCTTTCGAAGCAGAGGTTTTGTTTTGATAAGAGGTGAAAAAAAGGAGTTGGTATGGCACTTGGAGTAAAATTTATCAGAAAGAGCGGTATCTTGGTCTCCAAATTCATAAGCGCGCTTCTGGTTCTGCTTTACATTGGCCAGTTCGCACTGATTATCTATCTGGTTCAAGACAGATTTGAACTCCAGGGCATCTTAAGAGAGCAACAACTTAAGATAAATGAATTAGAGGAAAAGCTAAAGATATTGGACATCATCGAGGAGTTTCAGGTGGGTTTCAAGGATCAGGAGGTGGCACAGCTAACTCAAGTTGTTTATGATGAGAGCAAAAAATATGGTTATGATCCTCTTTTGATTTTAGCTTTGATCTTAACCGAAAGTTCCTTCCGTAAGGGACAGATCTCGGAGATGGGAGCTTTGGGGTTGATGCAGGTTAAGCCCTCGGTGGGACATGCGCTGTCTCAGAGAAGGGGACTGCACTGGAAGGGGGAACTATCTCTTTTTGAACCAGCCTTTAACATTCAACTGGGGACCCTTTATCTTTTCGAGTTAATCCTTAAATTCAAGGATGTGAAAAAGGCAATAATTGCATATAACCTGGGAGAAAATGCTTTGAAACTTCATCTGAAAGAGGGGCAGAACCCCCCCACCTATTTTCTCCGCAGAGTGCTAAAAAAGTATAAGGAACTGGAAGAGAAATATGATCGTTCCAAAGGCTAAAAAACTTTTTGCTATTGGAATTAAAATACGTCTGGTTTTAAAAAAGGTTATTCTGGCCTGGCTTGTTGTTTTCGCGACAACGTTCATCCCGCTTGCCGGATTTGCCCAGAACAAAAATGCAACCCCGGAAAATCCTTCCTCCAACGAGGAGTTTTTGCGAGAGTCCATAAGATCCGTTCTGGGGCGCACCTTCGATGATTTTCCTCCAGCTAATTCGAAGTTGCTCCTTTTGAAAGCGGAGGGAGAACATCCAGCTAATTGGCTTTTGGAAGATGAACTTGTCTTTTATCTTCTGTCTTCTAATTATCAGGTGGCCCTGCACCCAACTGCACCGAACGATGATTTGTCGGAATCTCAGTCATTATTTTATCGTATCATGGAGATGAGCCTGAATTATCCTCAAATCAAAAGAAAGGGTTTTTTGGGTGCCAGATTAGTAACCAGAAAAACTTGGCTCAATTTGTCGTTTCGGCTAAAGGATAACGTCACCGGAAAGGTGCTGTGGACCAAAAGAGGGAAGGAGGAAAGATCGGATTGGGTAAAAAAGAGTATGATAAAATCGGTGAACAATCCATCCTATCCCTTTTTGAGTCCATCTCTTCCGGACGATCCACACAGCAGATTTCTTGAACCGGCTTTGGTGGTGGCAGTGGTGGGAGGATTGATTTATCTTTTCTTTGCCAACCGATGAAAATTAACTTTTCTTGAGTGGAGACATGAAGAAAAAATCAAAGCTTTTCGTTTTTCTCAACATAGTTTTATTGTTTTTCCTGCTTGGATTTGGTTGTGGCCCCAAAGCCCCTAAAGTCGTACTGGATGCTGAAGATCAATATGCCGTGGCTAAAAGGGAATTTGATGAAAAGCACTGGGATGAGGCAGTGGTGGAGCTTCGAAAACTCATTTTCAACTATCCGGGAGCGGTCTTCATCGATTCCGCTCAGTATCTTCTGGGAATGACATATTTCAATCAAAAGGAATATCCTTTAGCCATCGGAGAATTTAATAAACTTCTCTCCTCCTATCCCACCAGCCAGCTTGCCGATGATGCCGCCTTTATGATAGCCCAAAGTGACTTTAAGATGTCGCCTAAAGCAGAATTGGATCCAAAGCATACCCGGAGGGCAACAGATGAGCTGAGAAACTTCTTAGATGACTATCCGGAAAGCGACCGGAGAGAAGAAGCTGGGGAACTGTTAACTAAGTGCAGAGCCAAGCTGGCCAAGAAGGCTTACCAAGCCGGATATCTCTACTATCGGATGGGACATCATGCTTCCGCTTTGATGTATTTGAGGCAAGTCTTGAATGATTACCACGACACCGAGTGGGTAGGTCCGGCCCAGTTCCAGATTGCGGAGGTTTTTTACAAGCGGAAAAAATACGATCAAGCCAAAGTGGAATACGAAAAATTCTTGCAAGATTTCCCCGAAGATAAGTCAGCCAAGAAGGCAAAGAAAAGGTTAAAAAGAATAGAAGAAAAGAAGGACGTCGAGGAAAGATAAATGCGGTGAGGTAAAAAAGAATGTAGAGGCGATGCTCTGTCATCGCCCAAATCATAACAAAGAAGAAAGTCTTTTCCTAAAGAGAAAAATTTGAGATGGTTCGGCCAAAAAAGATCGGTATTTTAGGGGGGACATTCGATCCCATTCATCTGGGACATCTGGTGCTGGCGGAGCAGGTGAAGGAAAAGCTTGGATTAGATCAGGTGATCTTCATTCCCTGCTTTAGCCCCCCTCACAAGACCCGGCGAAAGCTCTCCCCAGCCAAAGATAGATACTGTATGACCAAGCTTGCCCTAAAGGACAACCCCTTCTTCTCAGTCTCAGACACTGAACTGAAAAGAAAAGGAGTATCATATACCATCGATACGTTGAGGCAGTTGAAAATTCTATTCCCAGATTCAGAGATTTATTTTTTAACCGGATCAGATGTGCTGAACGAGATATGCACCTGGAAGGATCCGGAAAAGATCTTTGGATTAACAAAGTTTGTAATCGCCACCAGACCGGGCTTTGACGAATTTGATTCAAAAAATCATTTTGCGAAAAAAAGCACAATTGTCAGGATAACCGGGATGGACATCTCCTCCAGCCAAATAAGGGAACGGGTAAAAAAAGGACGAACCATCAAATATTTAGTTCCCGACAAAGTTGAAGAATACATAAGAGAGAAAAAGTTATATCGGAAATAAACTTTCGAGGTAAACATGAATGTTTGCTTAGATTGTAGTTGCCCGATTTATCGGGCTTAGATTTGCCTATTCTCATTATGGCGGGTCGGATAAATCCGCCCCCTACCTGTAGGGACTGGCTTCATCCAACCCGATCCTCCGGGTGAATCGGCCAACTATCTCCATCCACAACAAGCGTTCATTACCACTTGCGTTTTTAAAGGAGATTGATTAAAATATCCTATCGGCTATTCACGATAGCGGTGACTGACCAGATGGTGAACAGCCAAATCGTCTCTTTAGTCTATGACCGCTACCGAGAAACAGTGCTTATGAATGTTGATGTCCACATAAAGAATCTGCTACTCTCTTTAGGTTTTTGGTTCAAAATCATAAATAATGAGAAATGATTTCAGACCAAAAAGGCAGCCTTTCAAAAAATTACAGTATGGGAATAAAATCATTTCCGGTTTGTATAAGATTACAGAAACACAAAAAAACATTTAATTTCCTAAGGTGGTGAGTGAAATGAAAAACTCAGTTTTTTTCAGGTTGGTGGTTTTAAGTTTTGTCTTTGTCCTAGGCAGTTGGTTTTTAGGAAAACCTTCGCCAGCTTATGGGAAGGTTTCGGTTACCATTTACAACCAGGATTTAGGGCTTATCAAAGACGTGCGGGAACTGGAATTTCAAAAAGGAAAAAGCTTAATTAAATTCACCGACGTGGCCGCACGGATAGATCCAACCTCGGTTCATTTCAAGCCGGTTAACGCTTCCGATCGGGTGAGCATACTGGAGCAGAACTATCAATATGATCTGGTAAGTTCTACCAAGATATTGCAAAAATATGTGGACAAAGAGATCGAGCTTTTCGCCAAATCCGCAGGACCCAAGGAGGAGGGTAAATCATATAAGGGTCAGCTTCTGTCTTATTCCAACGAAAATGTAACCCTCCAGGAGCCGGATGGAGCTATTCGCATAGTAAGACTGGATGAGGTGAGAGATCTTTATTTTCCCACCCTGCCGGAGGGTCTGATCACCAAGCCCACCTTGGTGTGGCTTTTGGATAGCCAGGTGAGCGGAAAGAGAAAGGCAGAGGTGAGTTATTTAACCGGTGGAATAAACTGGCATGCCGAATACGTGGCGGTGGTGGACCAACGGGATGAGAACCTGGAGCTGGCTGGCTGGGTGTCCATCGACAACCGTTCCGGCGCCACTTACGAGGAGGCCAAGGTGAAGCTGATCGCCGGGGAGGTGCATCGGGTAAGAGAGGAAAGAGTTCCGCCCCGCTTAGCAAAAGGATACATAGCAGACATGGCTGCTGGAGCGCCCCAGTTCGAGGAAAAGGCGTTTTTCGAATATCATCTCTATACCCTTCTGCGTCCAGCTACTATCAAAGATAATGAGATAAAGCAGGTGTCGCTTTTCCCATCCACCGAGGTAACGGTTAAGAAGATATTTACCTACGACGGAGCCAGGGATGAAAAGAAGGTCAGGGTGGAGCTGGAGTTTGAGAATGCTGAAAGCGCGGGTTTGGGTATGCCGCTGCCGCAGGGGAAAATCCGGGTGTATAAAGAGGACGTGGACAAAGCCTTGGAATTCGTAGGAGAGGATAAGATCGATCATACCCCCAAAAACGAGAAGGTAAGGGTCTTTTTGGGGAACGCATTTGATATTGTAGGGGAAAGACAAAAAACCGATTTCAAAACGATCAGAGAGGATATCACCGAAGAATCATATCAGATCAAACTGAGAAATCATAAGGAGGAAGCGGTTGAGGTTGTAGTGGTGGAGCATCTTTATTCCTACACCGAGTGGGAGATAAGAGAGTCCACTCATTCCTATGAGAAGAAGGACGCCAGCACCATTGAGTTTAAGATTCAATTAGACAAAGATCAAGAGGTGGTGCTGAATTATACAGTGAGATATTACAGATAAGAAAAAGCTGCGCCCCGCCAAAGGCGGGGCGGCTACCGAATGGTAGCCGTCCGTTTTGGCGTAAAGGGCTCTGCCTAATAGATGATTAAAAAAACACGCCTTGGAAAAAATAATTTTTACTCTTTTTGGGAGGCAAGATGGAATCCTTAAAGTTCAAAACAAACTTTAAAGGGTGGCTTTTCTGGTTGGTCTTTTTCTGTGGAGTTGTTTCTCTCTTAAGTTGTGGAACAAAAAATCCAGGGCTGGTCTCTGCCAAAATATATTTGAACCTTACCCCACCGGACTATGAAAAGGCAACCGAACAGCTTCAGATCGCCATAGAGCAGGAACCTGAAAACGCAGAAGCACATTTTCTTTTGGGAAAGATATATGCTCAAAAGAAGCTGTATGAAGAGATGTTGGAGGAGTTCCAAAGGGCGGAGGGGGGCAAGCTGAAGCCAGAACAGTTAGAGGAGCTACACCAGATAAGAAAACAGAAATGGACCGAAGTGTTAAATTCAGGAATACGCTTAGGGAAAAAACAGAGGCAGGTTGATCAATACAAGCTTGAACTTCTCGCCGATTTCTCCAAATACCCCCAGTATAAGGATAGCCTCAAAGCCATCTCCGCTGATTTGGAAGGTGCGGAGAGGCTTACCTGGGATACTTATGAGATGTTCAGCCAGGCAAAACCGGCATTGGAGGAGCTGGAGAGGACGCTGGAAAAGGAAGCCGTGAATCGTTATCAGATCGCCATTTCGATCGACTCCACCCGATATGAACCCTTTGTCAACTTAGCCGCAGAATATGTGGGCAAAGATGAGTTGGATAAGGCGCTGGGCTATTACCAGAAAGCCTACCAACTCAAACCGGACGATTCCAACGTGATGAACGATTATGCCATAACGTTGCTGAGTGCCCAAAAGTTTGAGCAAGCCTTGAACCTCTATGAGAGGATTTTGGAAAAGGATCCCACCAATGTAAATGCCTTGGTGAACCTGGCTATGATCTATGCCCGAAAAGGGGAGGCTGAAAAAGCGCTGGATACCTATTCGCGAGTAATCTCTATAGATCCAGAATACAGAGATGCCTACTTCAATCGGGGACTTTTGCTATTATCCAAAACTCAAGATAAGATATCCGTCCTCAAATCCTACCAGGATTCTTTGAAAAATAATCCAAAGGACAGAATGCTTTTGTCCCGGTATCAGTCTGAGCAGGAGGAGTATAACCTGCTTTTCGTTAAAACTGAAGGGGACTTTGAAAAGACCACGCAAATAGACCCGGGTGACAAAGATGCATTTTTCCATCTGGGGCTTCTGTATCTGAGCCGAGCCCAGGTTCTTGAATCTGGCGAAGGGCAGAATGACGACTTCAACTCAGCTGAAGGCTTCTTTAAAAAAAGTTTGGAGCTTGATCCGCAGGATACGGAGAGCATGAAGTATCTGGGCTTTTCTCTTTTAAGTCAAAAGAAATGGGAAGAAGCGAGCCTTAATTTACAGAGATTGGTAGAATCGGATCCCACCGACAGGGAAGCCTGGGGCTATCTTGCCATCGCTTATGCCAGATTAGGAAAAAAGGATAAGGCGGAGGAGGCTTTTAAAAAGTCCGGAAGATAGAGTTTTTTGCCGCCCTCTCAAAGAGAGAAGATAAACATAAGCGTCGCCTTAAAAAAGGCGACGGCTCTTTTTATGTTGTGTCAGGACCTTAGTTCCTATGGATCCTGCGGACCTGACACCCTTTAAAAAGCTTGCACAAGATGCAAATCAGTATCCTAGAACATTAACCGTAAACATTACAGATAAGGCGTTAGAACTGACTTCAATGCCGAATTCCTTATCCTTGGGTTTTCCCCAAGATAAATACCCCTCGATACTCCAGTGTCTGGTAAACTCATATCCTCCGCCTGCGAATAAACCAGCGCCCATCCAGGTGTCCGGGGGATTGTCTTCGAACGGCAAGGACCAAGTAGAGAATCCAATACCGCCGGCGATAAACGGTGAGGGAGCTTGCTGGTTGAACCAGTAAGATACAGCCACGGCACCCAAACCATTAGCAATCGTGACATCGCTGCCCAAGGCGTTTGTCATTCCAAACCAGGAGACCTTACTGGTATAATATATCGCCCAAGAATTATCCGGAGCATAACCGATCTTGAAATCGGTCATAACTCCCACCTTGTTCTCGCGATCTGATTCAACGCTTTCAGTCCCTCCCCCAAAGTAGTCCACTGTAACTTTTTGAGTAAATGAGGTAAAACCGGGACCGATACCAAATCCTAATAAGAAACCCTTACGTTGGTCATCCCATGCGTGCGCGTTGGACGCCAGACAGAACAGAATAAAACCGACAAAGACCCAGATGAGATATTTCTTTGCCATGTCACACTCCTTTCTTTACAAAAATTGTCAAAATAAAGAATTTTTACAATTAGCTAAGTTGTCAGCTCTTGGTTCGGGCAGGGGTTCAACCGTGCCCGATCAAGAAAGAAATTGTGTGTTCACTTCTACATGTGAAAGGTCAACTACAAAGAAGTCCATTACCGTCCTGTCCTGTATTTCTCCGCTGGATGCAGCTCTCTTATTGATAATAAGAACCCATCTGGAGGCGTTATCGCCCCCAGATGGGTTTGATCACCATTCAAAACTCCAAGATCACTCGCTCTCGGTGAACAGATAGTAGGTAACTCCAGCGCCGAAGGTCAAGAATCCCTGATTGCCAAAATCATCCCCGAACTTATCCTTATCTTCCATCATCACCATGTGGTAGTTGACCCGCCCAAATACCGCCAGCTTCTCGGCGGCGAAATACTCCACTCCCCCGCCAACGTTAAATCCAAAGCTTGAGGCTTTAAATTCCTCCCCCATCACGGAAAGCTTATCCGTTCTCTCATTTTTAGAGAAATACCACATATACATTCCCACTCCCGCGGTGACAAAGGGATTGAGCATGTTGTCCTCAGCTTTCATCATGGGGCCGAAGTTGAAAGTTCCATTTAAGGCGACATAGGGCATATTCAGGGCAGGAGTTGCATCTCCCAACTCAGGCCAGAGTTCATCCCTTTTGTCGTCCTTGGCGGGTAAGTAGCCATAACCTCCGTTAATTCCTACGGCTACTTTGTCGATAATCACATATTTTATCTCCAATGCTGGAAATCCATAAAAGCCGAATACGTCCGAGAGATTGTCATCTGCGTTGATGCTTCCGTTCATGGACATGATCCCACCACCCCAAACTCCAAAACCAATGTGTTTGGACATATCCATACCATAAGCGGCGCTTGAGACAAAGATTGACACGACCAGAATAACAAATATTTTTTTCATCCCTTATCCCTCCTCTTTTTTGATTTAAACGGTTAGACAGGAAAAGCGTACCCCTCCTTTTTCAAAAAGCACTTGTGCTTTCTCACCTCCTTTCTTCATTTTTGTTAAACTTTTCACATAACAGTGCCCGTTTTGATATATCTCCCTTCTGTGCTAAAAGTTTGAAAAAGTATAAGAGAAGCCATTTGGTTTGTCAACTATTTTTTTGCTTTTTTTGTAAAGGTCCGATACCGGTCATCTGTTGAGAAATGTAATATCTTGTCTTGTATTGTGGGAATAAGATTTCCCCATATCAAAGTATATTTTGTATTGTTATCCCCATTTTTTTGTTGCCAACCCCTTTAAAGTTACTTATCTTAAACATTCTTGGAAATTCAAACCGAAGAGATAATTGTATATCGGTGAGTTGCCCATGAATTAAGCCTTTTCCACTGAAAAAGATCAATGATCACGATCCTTGAGGATGAAGATGAAAAGCATGGCTTTTTAGGTAAAAAGAGAGGAGTTTCCCATGATTCAAACAAATTCATTTTGCAGAGCTACTTTTAAAAATTTTTGTCTCCTATTTTGTTGTTTTTCCATTTTATTCGGAAGCATCTGCGTCGCTGAAGTAAATTCACAGGAGAAAGCCATGAGCACAACCCCGCCGAAAACTGAAGTGGACAACGTGGTAGAGATAATACACAATCAGAAGGTGGAGGATCCATATCGCTGGCTAGAAGATGCGGATGGTGAGAAGGTAAAGAAGTGGGTAGAGGAACAAAATGAGTATACACGGCTTTTCCTGGATTCTCTTTCAGCTCGTCAGAAGATCAGAAAGCGCTTAGAGCAACTTTTCTCCATCGGTTCCATCGGCTCACCGCAGATTCATAAGGACCGGTACTTCTATACCAGAAGAGAGGGAAAACAGAATCAGCCGATTCTTTATGCGCGATGGGGCTTGGGTGGCAAGGAAAAAGTCTTAATCGATCCAAATACCCTGGATAAGGAAGGTCTCGTATCACTCGACTGGTGGTATCCTTCAGATGACGGCAAACTACTGGCCTATGGTATTTCTCGGGAGGGGACGGAGCAGAGCACTCTCCATATTATGAACGTGGAGAGCGGCGAGAAACTGCCTGACATGATCACAAAAACCCGATATACCGATCTCTCCTGGAAGGAAGACAACACTGGATTTTACTACACCCGTTTGCCCGCACCAGGAACGGTCCCACAGGATGAGGAAAACTATCACCGGCACGTCTTTTATCATGTGCTGGGAACGGACCCGGAGAAGGACCCAAAAATATTTGGTGAAGGAAGGGACATGACCGAGTGGTCAAGCATAACCTTTTCGTCGGACGATCACAATCTTTTGCTTTCCACCTTCATGGGCTGGGATAAGTCCGATGTGTATTTCCAGCCCCTTAACCGTTCACCCGAATCGGTGAAACAGGATGGATTTATCCCGGTGGCGGTGGAAAAGGGGG
Source organism: candidate division Zixibacteria bacterium SM23_73_3 (assembly GCA_001304155.1). Lineage (GTDB taxonomy): Bacteria > Zixibacteria > MSB-5A5 > MSB-5A5 > SM1-73 > SM23-73-3. The sequence continues at coordinate 15,301 of LJUX01000013.1, read as the reverse complement.
CGCTGTTCAATGGACAAATTGTTGAGAACAATCTATATCTGCACACTAACTACGAGGCGCCCAACTATCGCTTTTTTAAGGTAAATTTGAAAGAACCAACCATGGAAAACTGGGAGGAGCTTATCCCGGAGAATGAGTCAGTGCTACAGATGGTGCTGGTGGTGGGTAAGTGGCTGGTGGCTCAATACATGCAGAACGCCTCCTCCAGACTGAAGATATTTTCTCTATCCGGCGAGCATCTCAAAGATATCGAGCTGTCCACCTTAGGCTCCGTCTATGGGCTCAACGGAGAATGGGACGGTTCGGAGGTTTTGTTCGGCTTTCACTCCTACTTTGTACCACCAACCATATGTCATTACGATCTCAAAACAGATAAGCTTTCCGTCTTTGACCAGGTAAAATCGGACATCGATACCTCACCCTATCAGGTAAAACAGGTGTGGTATGAGTCGAAGGACGGGACAAAAGTATCGATGTTTTTGGTCCACAAGAAGGGATTGAAACTAAACGGCGAAAATCCCACTCTATTAACCGGATACGGGGGATTCAACAGCGCCTTGACCCCAAGTTTTCAGCGAAGCACCTTTTTGTGGTTGGAAAACGGGGGAGTGTTTGCCGCTGCAAATCTGAGGGGAGGATCAGAATATGGCGAAGAGTGGCATAAGGCAGGTATGTTGGGAAATAAGCAGAATACCTTTGATGATTTCATTGCTGCAGCCGAATGGCTGATCTCCAATAACTATACCAATACCTCCAGGCTGGTTATCAAGGGGGGAAGCAATGGTGGACTTCTGGTGGGAGCCGCCATGACCCAAAGACCTGATCTCTTCCGTGCGGTAGTCTGCTGGAATCCTCTTCTGGACATGGTAAGGTATCACAATTTCTTAATCGCCAAGTTTTGGATTCCCGAATACGGATCGCCGGAAGATTCGGTCCAGTTCCAGTGGCTCTTTGACTACTCTCCCTACCACCGGGTGGTCGATGGAACGCCCTATCCCGCTACAATGATTTTGACCGCAGACTCAGATAGCCGGGTTGATCCCATGCACGCGCTGAAGATGACTGCCCGATTGCAGGCGGCCACATCGTCAGACGCCCCCATAATTTTACGCTTTGACACCAAAGCCGGTCATGCCGGAACTCCTCTTTCCAAAGTGATAGAGGAATACACCGATATCTGGAGTTTCATCTTCTGGCAATTGGGAGTTTCATATCCTTAGTCCTGAGACAGTGTTTATCTGGAGTGAGACGCATATACCATATGTGAAGTAGGAAGGATTTGTGTTGCATCGGGAATGCCAATTCCCGAAGCCAATTTGCGTCGGCACTTCCTGGTGTCTATGCACCAAGAGACTGTTGCATCTCCCACCGTCTTTTGTTATATTCCCTTCACCCTAAGTTTCACTCTTTGAAAGGAGGTCTTACCATGAAGTATGGAGCCAGAAACCAGTTAGTCGGCAAGGTGGTGGAGGTCAAGAGAGGCGCGATGATGTGTCAGGTCAGACTTGATATTCCAGCCGGTTCAAAGATGAGCTCGGTTATGACCATAGACTCGCTTAACGATTTAGGTATCAAGGAAGGTGATACAGTAAAAGTTATCGTAAAGGCAGTGAACGTATTATTGATCAGAGAGTAAGAGAGAAGCGAGGGATTTTGGGGAGTTGGAGTGGGAATCGAAGATTCGGGATTTCTCTTTTTTTGAGTAATGGTAGGGGGATTTTGTGCACAACTCCAACAAATCAAAAATTTTTGCGTGATAGATTTTAAATATTGACAAATTTGGTCATTGGTGATATATTAAAAAGTTAAGAACTTTGAGGAATCGTATAAACCTCAAGGTGGAATTAGAAAATTGATAGGGCGATTAGCTCAGTTGGTTAGAGCGTTCGGTTCACATCCGAAAGGTCACTGGTTCGAATCCAGTATTGCCCACCATAAAGAGCAAAAAACGGCAACTTAAGCGTAAAGGATGAAGCTGACATGAAATACCTAAAACTCAAGGAGAGTTGATGGAGAAGGAAGAGTGTTGTGGGGGTGAGGAAAACTTGAAAAGAATATTCTCAGAGTTATTGACAATTAAAAGAGGAAAAAGCGGGTCGTAAAGTGCACAAAAAGTTTGTGCACTTTTTTGTTTTTTATACCGAGGAGAAATCGAATGGTTATTGAAAAAGAAATGGAGATGCTTTTGAAGCTCCAGAATATCGACTATGATCTGGGAGAGCTGGACAGGTCCAAAGACTATCTTCCGGAGATGATAAATAACCTGGAGAGGGAGACGGAGGAGACTAAGAAAGCGCTCGAAGCTTCAGAACAGGAGCTTAAAGAACAGAATCTACTTCACAGCAAATTGGACATGGAGTTAGCCACCTTCAATCAAGAGCTGGCAAAATTTCAAAAACAGATGCTTATCATTAAGACCAACAAGGAATATGACGCCTTAACCAGCGAGATAGCTAACCGCAAAGTGAGGATCTCCGAGACCGAGGAGGAGATATTGAAAATCCTCACCCATATGGATGATCTGAAAGAGAAGATAAAACAATACAAGCAGAAATTAGAGGAAGTGGAAGAAAATAACGCCACCCAGTTGGTTCACTTAAGAGAGGAGCTTAATTCCATCGAGGATAAGATCAAGATCAAGGAGGGCGACCGAAAAAATATCACGGTAAGGATCGATAAAAGGCTTTTAGCCACTTATGAGAGAGTGAAAAGGGGAAGGGGTAATCAGGTGGTGGTCACCATAAGAAAGAGAGCATGTGGAGCTTGCTACAAGGGTATCCCTCCCCAGATGATCCAGGAGATAAGAAAGGGAGAGATAATCTATACCTGTGATAATTGCGGAAGGATATTGATCTGGACTGATGAGTCAGGATGATTCAACTTAAAAAAGACGGAATGAAATGAAAAACAAAATAAGAAAAAACCCTGGTTTAACCTTTGACGATGTCCTGTTAGTTCCCCGAAAATCTGATGTCCTTCCCAAAGAGGTTGACGTTTCCACTTACATCACCAAAGGGATCAAGCTGAACATCCCCATCCTGAGTGCAGCCATGGACACGGTGACTGAGTCCCGCTTAGCTATCGCTTTAGCTCGCGAGGGGGGTATCGGCGTGATTCACAAAAACATGAGCATCGCAAAACAAACGTCTGAGGTGGATAAGGTGAAAAGATCGGAAAGCGGGATGATCGTTGATCCGGTCACCATGCCGCCGGACAGGATGATTGGGGAAGCTCTGGAGGTGATGAGGAGATTCTCCATCTCCGGCATCCCGGTCACCAAAAAGGGGAAACTTCTGGGCATACTGACCAATCGGGACTTGAGATTTGAGAAGGAGTTGAGCAAGAAAATCGGTGAGGTGATGACCAAAAAGAAGTTAATCACCGTGCCGGAGGGAACCACCTTAGAACAAGCCAAGGAGATTTTGCACAAGAACAGAATTGAGAAGCTTTTGATCGTGGACAAAAAGAAAAACCTAAAAGGGATGATCACGGTCAAGGACATCATGAAGAACATCCAGTACCCCAATTCCTGCAAGGACTCACGAGGCAGATTGAGAGTGGGGGCGGCGGTGGGGGTGGCAAAGGATATGTTGGCTCGGGCTTCCGCCTTGGTGGATGCCGGAGTGGACCTTCTGGTGATCGATTCCTCCCACGGGCATTCAACAGGGGTGATGGAGGCGGTCAAAAAGATCAAAAGCAAATTCCCCGAACTTATCCTGGCAGCTGGCAATGTTGGCACCAAGGAAGGGACTGAAGATCTAATCCGGGCAGGAGCCGATTGTGTTAAAGTAGGGGTTGGTCCCGGCTCTATCTGCACCACCCGGGTGGTGATCGGAGCAGGAGTTCCCCAGATCACCGCAATTTTGGATTGCGCCGAAGCCGCTTCCAAACATGATGTCCCCATAATTGCGGACGGAGGGATAAGATATTCCGGAGACGTTGCCAAAGCCTTAGCGGCTGGGGCAACTGCAGTGATGATCGGGAGCATCTTCGCCGGCACCGAAGAGAGCCCGGGAGAGACCATACTTTTTGAGGGAAGAACTTTCAAGCTGTATCGAGGCATGGGTTCCATCGAAGCCATGAAAAAGGGTGGAAAGGAAAGATATTTCCAGGAGCATCAACTGGAAGCGAAAAAACTTGTGCCGGAAGGGATAGAAGGACGAGTTCCCTATAAAGGAAATTTTTCTGAATCAGTGTATCAACTGGTGGGGGGGCTCAGAGCGGGTATGGGAATTTGCGGGGCAAAGAACATAAAAGAGCTTTCCCAAAAGTCAGAGTTTATGATCATCACCTATGCGAGCTTGAGAGAAAGCCACCCCCATGACGTGATAATCACAAAAGAAGCACCCAATTATCAGATAAGCCAGGATTTTCAATAGCCCTGTAGGGGCGATTCATGAATCGCCTCTAAATATTCTTGTGTTCTGTCAAGTGCTTCTCCTGACAGTACCTCAGGTTTAGAAGATGTGACGTAACGAAAATGTTGATGCATTAAATCTTGAAGGAAGCGAGCAATGTCTCCGGTACTAAAGTTGGATAACCACAATGAAGAGCAGGAGATTGAGTTTGAGCTATCCTGGCTTTTGTCTCTGAGCCTCCAAGAGAGATTTCAGTTGATGCTTAAGAAAACCAAAGAGCTAATTGAGCTTCTGGAAAGAAATGGACACAGAAGACCTACTCAGATTGTTAAGAGAACATAGAGTTGATTTCGTCATAATCGGGGCTACGGCCATGCCGGTACACGGATATATCCGTGCATACCTTCTTCATCAGACCAGAGCGACAGAATGCAGAGAGAACTTTAGAGGCGCTAAAAGCATTCGGCTATGATATGTCGGACGTCTCTGTGGACGACCTATTGCAAAAGAAGCTTTTGATTCGCCAGTATGAGGTGGAAACAGATCCGTAAGCATTCATACGAATATTCATCCATTTGTAAAAGGTACAAACTTTGAGAAAATCTGGAATAATAAAGTAGACGCAAATTTTAGTGAGGCCCCGGTGTATTTCGCTTCTTTAGATGATCTTATCGAGATGAAAAAAGCCACAGGTCGTCCGCAAGACTTGCAAGATCTTAAATATCTAATCAAGTTAAAAGAGAAAGGCGAAATGGAGTAGATGTTTATGATTTTCGCCGATTTATCATGAAGAATTACCGAAGCTAAAAACATCGGTATTTACTAATGCCGATGCATCAAAAATATATGGGATTTGTAGTGGCTCGATTTATCGAGCCAAAAGAAAGCTCAATGAATTGAGCAACTACAGGTCTCCTTGGTCGCTCACAGATGCCCGCCCCATTCGGAGATAAGCAAATCACTTGAAATTGTCAAGCTCTGGAAGAGATGAACTCATGAAAGATTACCAGGACGCACACGGTTACGCAATGTACGACTACCTTAAAGGTAAGGGCGGCTTTGAAATTGCAGAAAGAGATGATGGCTTCATTACTCCTACAAATGCGCCCAAGGTATATTTTTCCAAATTTAAGGATTGGCCGCCGCACGAAAAGAAGGCGATGCGATATGTGAGAGGCAAGGTATTGGATATAGGCTGTGGGGCTGGAAGGCACTGTCTCTATCTTCAGAAAAGGGGATTTGATGTTTTAGGAATAGATGTATCCCCTCTGGCAATAAAAGTCTGTAAACTTAGGGGTCTCAAAAAAGCAAAGTTGGTATCTATTACCCAGGTTAGTTCACGAATAGGAAAATTTGACACTCTGCTCATGTTGGGCAACAACTTTGGACTATTCGGGAGTTTCAACAGCGCAAAGCGACTGCTGAAAAGATTCCACAAAATCACCCCCCAGAGGGCGAGGATTATAGCAGAGAGCATGGACCCATACAAAACTGATGAACCTGCCCATTTTGAATATCACAAATTCAACAGAAAGAGGGGCAGAATGTCCGGGCAAGTAAGGCTGCGGGTTAGGTACAAAAAATATGCGACCCCCTGGTTTGATTACCTGTTGGTGTCAGAAAATGAGATGCAGAACATTTTGGACGGCACTGGCTGGCGAGTCAAACGTTTTTTCGGTTCGGAACAATCATGGTGCGTTGCCATTATCGAGAAGGAAGGCTTTTGAAGTGCCAGCTAGCGAACATTGTTGATAAAAGACATCTTGTCCATCCAGGATGATTCGGTGACGAACGAGCAGAGTACTTGAGGTTACGAAGATCAAACTCTCGTTTTGACAGAAAAAAGCGTATCTTTATTGGTTGGCTTCAGTTTAAAAGAGAGGTTATGCAAAGGTGAGTTAGAGTTGCCAGAGCAGAATAGATGATCGCTTCCCCCACCTTTGGCGGGGGAGGAGGAAAGTCCGAGCTCTCCAGGGCAAGGTGCCACGTAACGCGTGGGCCCGTCAGGGTTAATCCTGAAGGGACGGAAAGTGCCACAGAAAACAGACCGGCCATTTGGCTAAGGGTGAAAAGGTGGTGTAAGAGACCACCCGTACCCGTGGTAACACGGGTCCGGGCAAACCCCACCTGAGAGCAAGACCAAGTAAGGAAGAAAGAGGTTGCCCGCCTCGTCCCTAACCTTAAGACCAGGGATTCGTCCTGAGCCGAAGGCAAAGGGTAACTTCCGGGTAGGTCGCTTGAGTCCTTTGGCAACAAAGGACCCAGATAGATGATCATCGTCCCGAGTCCCGCCGACGGCGGGATCGAAGGGAACAGAACTCGGCTTATTTTCTGCTCTGGCAATTTCTTTTATTGGCTCCGTTAAAAAACTCTGCGTTAAAAAGAAGACAAATCCCAGAACACCTGAAAAGACGGAGCAAGGCCGAATGCCCTGCTCTATGAGTGGGGTTGTTGGAAGCGTGGGAGCGGGAATTTATCCCGGCCGAGTGAAGTCTTTCAAAAAGTTTAAAAACTTCCCCCTGCAGGTTTTAGATATTCAGAGACCACAGATACTTAAAAAAAGTCAAAAAGATTTCTTTGCTTTTCGAGAGCAGAGAGTGTATTTTAGTGTAACTGAGGCATAAAGCCTCAGCTACGCGCGGCAAACTCGGTTTAAAGATCACCTGTAGTCCTTGGCAAAAGATCGCAAAGTCCAGCCCATGAAGAAAAAAAAGAAAACTAAGGCCAGCTACTCTCAAAAGGATAAAAAAACCGAAGTCGATTCAGTCTCCCAAAAGGTAGACAATCTCCTCAAAAAAAGATGGGTCAGCCTGACCATTCTGGGTATTTTATTTCTGACCGCCTTTTTCATACGACTCTCTCTTCTCAAATATTTTGAAGCTCCGCTTACTGGAGATGCGGCCATATATGCCAAGATCTCCTGGGGTATCATAAACGGACAGGGCCTTCACTGGTGGTCGGTGGTATGGTCGCCGTTATATCCGTTTATGATATTCATTTTCTCAATTGTGGTGGGAACTTTGGAAACCGCCACTTCTGCGGTCTCTTTATTTCTGGGAAGCCTGGTGGTGGTGCCTTTTTTCTTTTTGGCAAGAAATGTCTTCGATTATAAGTCGGCTTACTTGGGTTCAGTCTTAATGATCTTTTTTCCCGCCCTTGTGGTGATCTCGGGGGTTCCTTTATCTGAAGCCACCTATACATTTTTTCTTTTGACCACCCTCTTTTGCGCATGGCTTTTCATCTCAAAAAGATCGTTTCTTTACGCCTCCCTCTTCGGAATCTTCGGTGGAGTTTGTTATCTTACCCGTCCGGAGTTTTTGGTGGCTTTCGTTGCTATAGTTTTGTTGTTTGTGATAATTCAGATAAAAAATAGGACCAGCAAAAAATCGCATTCTTTTGTTATGCTTTTGATCTCTCTGGTGAGTTTTCTCATTTTGGCCTTCCCTTACATCAATTTCATGCATTCCCAAACCGGGCACTGGATTTTGAGTGGAAAAACAGCTCATAATATTCTCAAGCAGAAAGCTTACTCCAAGGGATTGAACTATCTTCAGCAAAGAAAAGCTTTTGCTGAGGTGCTGGGCGGATTGACTGAGGAGGGTGAAATCAAGGGAAAGGTGCTTCTGGGCGAGGAGAACATCATAAGCTTTGTTACTTCTCCCGGTTTTTTTAGCAACTATTTCAGAAACGCTTGGAATGGTGTAAAAAAGATAAATCTCTTCTTCTTACCCTTTCTTTTTTTGTCTTTGTTCTATATATTTTCCTGGAAGGTGGACAAAGAAGGATGGAAAAAAAGAGTTTTCCTCTTATGTGCATTCTCTCCCCTACTCACCATGCCCATTTTTTTCATCCCCGCTGGGCGACTTCTTGAACCTTACTCTCCCCTTTTGATCTTGCTGTCGGTGGGAGGGATTTTAAATATTCGAAAGGCGGTAGCTGAACTTTCCAAAGGTACAAGACCCGCTCAGAGTTTTACCCTCGGGTCTTTCGTGGTTCTTTTATTCGTAGCGATTCTGTCGGTTTTCTCCTTGGTTAAGGCAAACGAAATGGCGGAAAATCATCAAAAGATCTTTGGGAATTTGAAGTTGGAATCAGAGGAGTTCAAAAAGTTAGGATTGTGGGCAGATCAGATCCTGCCACAGGATGCAGTGGTGATGTTTCTTTCCGGAGATTCATTCCTCTTCTACTGCAACCGGCCGGTCTTTACCGTCCCCTTTGTTCCATATGAAAGGATAGTCTGGTTCGCTGAAAAAAACAAGGTGAGCCATCTACTTGTAAGTCTGGGAAAGGAAGCTTCATGGCGAGACGACCTGTCCTTTCTTTTGGAGCCGCTAAATGATCGATCAAAAGTCCCAGAAGACTTAAGGCTTGAGCTGGTGAACATTTACAAAGCGCCGTCTGGATTGGGGGCGGTGCTATATAAGTTTGTGTCTCAGTGATAGGAAAGATGTAGATGAAGCTAAAATGGGAATTGCTACCTGAGCCAGATCAGCGTGCGGTGAACCAACTGTCATCAGAGTTTTCTCTGCCTCAGGTGGCCACCAGAATTCTGGTCACCCGGGGTCTGGATACAATAAGCAAAGCCGAAGGGTTCTTATCTCCTTCGCTGGATAACCTTCTGGATCCATTTCTTCTGTCGGGCATGCAAAAAGGGGTGGAAAGAGTCATCCGTGCCTTGAAGGAGAGGGAGAAGATCATGATCTTTGGCGATTATGACGTGGACGGAATAACCTCCACCTCTCTTTTGTTTCTGGTATTGAACAAGTTAGGGGCAGAGGTTACCTATTACCTGCCTAATCGTTTGAATGAAGGCTACGGTCTATCAAAGGAAGGCATCCAGGAGTCGGAAAAGCGGGGAGTGAGGTTGATCATTTCAGTCGACTGTGGAATCACCGCAGTGGAGGAGGTTACCTTTGCTAAAAGCAAAGGAATCGACACCATCATTACCGATCATCACGAGCCCAAAGAGATTTTGCCCAATGCTTGTGCCATCATAAATCCCAAGATCATAGAGGAAGGCTACCCGGGAGGTGAACTCTCCGGAGTAGGAGTGGCTTTCAAATTTGCTCAAGCTATTTACAGAAGATTGGGGCAGGAGGAGAGTGAGCTGCAGGATCACCTGGATCTGGTGGCTTTGGGAACCGCCGCCGACATCGTCCCTTTAGTAGGTGAGAATAGAATATTCACTAAATTTGGAATGGCTCAGATAGCCAAAACCACCAAACCCGGTCTGAAGTCTCTTATATTCGTCTCCGGAATATTAGGTCAAAAGATTGGAACCGGGCAGGTGGTCTTTATCTTGGCTCCCCGAATAAATGCAATAGGCAGATTGGGAGATGCCGATCTGGCTATCAAACTACTTACCACCCGGGATGAGTCTAAAGCTTCTGAGATGGCCCGGATTTTAGACGATGAGAATCGACGTAGAAGAGACATCGACGAGATCACTCTAAAGGAAGCCCTCGATCTGATCGGACAGGATGCGGATTTAGCTACCGACAAAGCCATAGTTTTAGCTTCCTCTGGCTGGCATCAAGGGGTTATCGGAATTGTTGCCTCTCGCCTGGTGGAAAGGTTCCACCGCCCCACCATCATGATCGCCATTGATGGGGCTGAAGGAAAGGGCTCTGCCCGAAGCATTCCCGGATTCCATCTGTATGAGGCTTTAAGGGAATGTGAAGAATATCTGGTTCAATACGGTGGTCATAAATATGCGGCTGGGCTTTCCATTTTGCCAGAGAAGATCCATCCCTTCCGGGAGAAGTTCAAAAAAGTATCGGATAAGAAGCTTTCCAGAGATGATTTAATTCCTCGACTGTCAATCGATTCCGAGTTGGAGTTAGAACAGATTAATCCGGAACTGGTCGGTGTGCTGGACATTTTCGCACCCTTTGGTCCCCAGAATATGCGGCCGGTCTTTTCGACGCGAGACTTGCATATCTGGGGTGAACCGCATGTGGTGGGTAACAATCATCTCCGTTTGCGGGTGAAAAAAGAAGGTCCGGTCTTTGACTGCATAGGTTTCGGGATGGGAGATATGTCAAAACTCCTCTCCATGAAGGGAATCCGCATTGATCTGGCGTATGTGGTGGAGACCAACTTCTGGAACGATACCTATAAAATTCAGCTCAGGATAAAAGACTTGAGAATCTCAGAGCAAACAGTCTAAGTTCTTTTTTAGGAAAACAGTAAGTTGTAAACCACGAAGAATCCTTTTGAAACTTACATGAATATCCTTGAAAGATTCCACAAAGGCGACAGGATGGCGCTCTCCAAGGTAATCTCCTATGTGGAGAATCAGTCTCCCGATTACAGGAGGATTTTGTCTCAACTTTACCCTAAAGCTGGAAAGGCATATCGGGTAGGATTTACCGGCCCTCCAGGAGTGGGGAAGAGCACCATAGTGGACAAGCTTACCTCTTTGTTGGTCAAAAATAACCAAAGGGTGGGAATAATTGCGGTCGATCCCACCAGTCCCTTCACCGGCGGTGCCCTCTTGGGAGATCGCATCCGCATGCAGGATCTGACCAGCCAAAAGGGAGTTTTCATCCGCAGTATGGCCACCAGAGGATCATACGGAGGATTGGCCACCACCACCAAGGAGGTAGCTTTGGTTATGGATGCTTTTGGTAAAGATTTTATTCTGATCGAGACCGTGGGGGTGGGACAGGTGGAGCTGGACGTGGTCAATGCCTGTGATACCACCGTGGTGGTGCTGGTGCCGGAATCGGGCGATTCCATCCAGGCCATGAAAGCCGGATTGATGGAGATTGCAGATATTTTCGTGGTCAATAAATCTGATAGAGAAGGGGCAAATAGGATCGTCTCCGAGCTGGACATGATTTTAGACGTCCGCAGAAAAAAAGGAGAGTGGGAATATCCCATAATCTCCACCGAAGCGGTGAATAACAAGAGAATTGATCTTTTGCTATCCAATATCTCTGAGCATAAAGAATTCATAATAAACAACCACATTTTTGAAAAACACAGAAAAAGCCAGATAAAATCAGATATAAAAAAGATCATCGAGCTTAAGATAAGAGAACTTATCGGGGAAAAGATTCTCACCTCTCTGAATTTAGATGAAATGGCAGAGAAAGTTTTTCGAGGGGAGGGTGACCCATATTCAGCCGGAGAGAGGATCTTAGACGATATCAACATAAGCAATTCAGCATGATAAATCCTTTCAAGACCAAAAGCAAGATTTGACTTTTTCAATGCCACTTTTAAATTTCTTAAAAAATTTACTTGAATTACAGACAGATTTTTGAAAACAAAAGAGGTGATTTTATGTCTAACCAAACCAAATCGAATGAAATTGCTCAGCGCCAAAAGAAATGGGAGGAGGGGTTAAAACAAGCGAAATCTCCTGCAGAAAGAAAATTTATCACCGTCTCCGGTGAACCGGTAAAGGAGCTTTACACACCCCTGGATACTGAGAGTGTAGACTATAATCGGGACATAGGCTTTCCCGGAGAATATCCATACACCAGGGGGGTAAGGGCAAATATGTATCGGGGACGGCTGTGGACCATGCGGCAGTTTTCCGGCATGGGCACCCCTCGCCAGACCAACCAAAGATACCACTTTCTTTTGAATAGAGGTCAGACCGGTCTGTCGGTGGCTTTTGATCTGCCTACCTTGATGGGATGGGATTCGGATCAACCACTCTCCGTGGGGGAGGTAGGAATCTGCGGGGTGGCGGTCGATTCACTTCAGGATATGGAGATAATCTTTGATGGGATCAGTTTGGATAAGATCTCCACCTCCATGACCATCAATGCCCCGGCATCCATCCTCTTAGCCATGTATATCGCCGTGGGCGAAAAACAGAGGGTCCCTTCAGAGAAGCTTACCGGAACCCTGCAAAATGATATTCTAAAAGAATACATCGCCCAGAAGGAATGGATCTTTCCACCGGAACCGCATATGAGATTGATCACCGACTTAATCGCCTTCTGCACTCAGCATGTGCCCAAGTGGAACACCATCTCCATATCCGGCTATCACATAAGAGAGGCGGGCTCCACCGCGGTGCAGGAGTTAGCCTTCACCCTGGCAGATGGTTTTGCCTATGTGGAGGCAGCAATCAAGGCAGGATTGGACGTAGACGATTTTGCTCCTCGGCTTTCGCATTTCTTCAATTCCCATCTGGATTTCTTCGAAGAGATCGCCAAATACCGGGCGGCTCGCCGCATCTGGGCAAGACACATGCGAGAGAAATACAAAGCCAAAAAGCCAGAATCCTGGCTTTTGAGATTTCACACCCAGACTGCCGGATGCAGTCTCACCGCCCAACAGCCGGAGAACAACATCATCCGCACCGCTTTTGAAGCATTAGCCGGTGTTCTGGGGGGCACCCAGAGCCTTCACACCAACTCCATGGATGAGACTTACGCTCTTCCCTCGGAGAAGGCGGTTCACATCGCCTTGCGGACCCAACAGTTAATCGCCCATGAGACCGGAGTGGCGAATACCATCGACCCTCTGGCAGGTTCCTACTTTGTGGAGTCTTTGACCAACAAGATGGAGCAGGAGGCGGAGAAATATTTCGATGAGATCGAAAGACGGGGAGGGGTTTTAAAATGCATCGAGGAGGGCTACTTCCAAAGGGAGATCGCCGAGGCGGCTTATCGGTATCAAAAACAGATAGAAAATAAGGAAAGAATAGTGGTGGGCATAAATGAATTTGTCTTAGAGGATGAGAAGGTGGAGATTCCCATCCTAAAGATCGATCCGGAGGTAGAAAAAGAACAGGTGAACAATCTTAAGAAAGTTCGGGAAAAAAGGGATAATGACAAAGTGAAAAGGTCATTGGAGAATTTAAAGAAAGTCGCTGAAGGCACGGAAAACACCATGCCCGCCTTAATAGATTGTGTGCGTTGTTACACCACCGAAGGGGAGATCTGCGACGTTCTGCGGGAGGTGTTTGGGGAATATGTAGAACCACCGTTAATTTAGGGTCAAGGGTCAAGATCAGTTGTTTCGGGGTGCCCTTCAGGGTGAATCCCTTCAGGATGAACCCTCACCCCGAAACATAAAAAGGTTAAGAGTAGGTCCGAAATGTCCTTTAGGACTTTCGGACAAAATTCGAGGACCATTGATTGTCGGTTAGTCCCCATTTGGGGACATATCCGACCTACAGATAATATAAGAATGCGTAGCAGAGGCTTCATGCCTCTGTGCGGTCAGATGACCGCTACGCGAGAGGAAAAGTAGTTGATTTGTCGTTTCGGGATACTCACACCCCGAAACATAAAAAGGTGAGGGGTAAAGGTACCCCTGACCAGCAAAAGTAGGAGTTATTGCTTGAACATTATAGGGAAGTAAGCAGATGACATTAAACAAGAAAAACTTAGCTTTTTTATTGGTGATGATTGTTTTGACATCTTTGGTTTGGATGTCTCCTAAAGTGATTTGGGCAGCTGATCCTTTTGGTTCCGTATGTCTAGCAACTATCGGCGGCGTCTGGGGCTGGGCATATGACCCGGATGCGGAGACTGATCCTATATGTGTCTGTATTTATATTGACGATGTTTACGCTGGACAAGCGTTAGCCGATGGGTACTATCCTGAGCTTCCACAAGTCATTCCTGAAGTTCAGGGTGACTATCATGGGTTTGATTGGTCCATGCCTGCTTTATCACCCGGCGCTCACAGCATTAAAGTATATGCAATCAATTACCCAATAGGAGATAGCGTTCAATTACCAAACACCCAATACGTAATTGTGGAGCTTGGAACCGTGTATCTGGATAATGACACAGTTAGAGTGGGACTCAATTTGGATTGGGGGGGTGTAATTAGTGAGATCATCTATGAAGGTGTGAACTTGGTTAATAAACATGACACAGGTCGTCTTCTTCAACTCAGCCTGTATGATGGAAGTGACATATATCCAGGCACTGACGGTACTGACCCCAATTGGGGTTGGAATCCCACTCAAGCCGGTGATAAATACAACCATCCTAGCTCTGTTTTATTCTACTCAGCATCAACAGACTCTATGTATACAAAGACTCAGCCACTGGAATACAATCCGGATAACAAAGGTGGAGGGAGTGATCAAGGAGTTTTGTCAGATGTCTACTTTGAACAGTGGACTTCTCTCGAAGGACAGGCGGTGAAGGTGAAATGGAAGGTGACGCACCTCGGAACAGATCACCACACAATAACAGTTGAATCATTTCCTTGTGTCTATGTAAACAGGGATTTCTGCAGGCTATTTACTTACGAGGGGGGTAATCCATGGTCTTATGATAGCTTAACTGAAAAGAGTGTGCCTTCGTCTCCGGGTTCAACCTTAGTGTTTAAATCAACTGAGTATTGGGCAGCGTTCGTCGATGGTAGTGGGATGGGACTTACTTTGTACAGTACCACTCATTTCCCTGACTTTGCCGCATTGCTGTTTCCTTACTTCGCTGGAACAAATACTTTTATCAACTTGCCCTTTTTTGACATCGCTCCGCTGGGCACAGTTGAGGTAACCTCGTGGCTTATCGCAGGTTATTACCAAGATACGAGAGATATTATCTATTCCATTCATTCCACTGAAAATCCGATGTTAACGTGGGAGTTCAACACTGAGGGAGACAGGGAAGGATGGATTCCTTGGTGTGATTTGTCTGTACTTGAGGTCTCTGATGGATTGTTGAGAGCGTCTGCGACAGGTATTGATCCACATATGGTCTATTGGGCAGATCTCGGGATTGACGCCGCAGTGTATTATACTGTTAATCTGAGAATGAGGGTAAGCTCTGGGAACGTGGCTTCAATTTACTTTACAACCTTAGCGGACAATGAGTGGAATGGAGCGAAGGTGAAACATTTCTTAATCAATTCGGGGGATAACTTTGTAACTTATTCGATGGATATGCGAACGGTGGGAACTTGGCAAGGCACAATCTCTCAAATTAGGATTGATCCAACAAGCGAAGAAGCCG
>LJUX01000012.1 GCA_001304155.1 candidate division Zixibacteria bacterium SM23_73_3 | reverse complement strand
CCAGGTCGGGGGACCTGGCGGGCACAAAAAGAGGGTATTCGATATCCTTTAATAAACAAGATTGGCGCAATCTAAAGATTGCGGCTACAAAATCAAAACATAGGCGTCAGTTGCCCCAGAGGGGGGCGTCAGTTACCAAATAGAGAACCCCCTAAATCCCCCTGCTCAGGGGGACTTCAACATTTTTGTGAGCTGAAGCCCATTTGAGAGTGGGAGTTTTTCATATTCCACATTATCCACGACCTGAAGGTCGTGGCAATCAGTCGGGGCAATTATTTGATGTCAGTCATCGGTTATTGTTTTTTTGTTATCTTCTCCAAATCCCCATTCGTATCCTTATCTTAGAACGATGTCACGGTGTTGTTTTACTTAAATCGGAGATGCGGTGAAAAACAGTCGGATAAAAAAGATAATATTTACGCTTTCCTTTTTGCTTCTTCCTTTTTCCCTCTCTCATGCGGACAAGATTTTGATCTATATGGATCTTGGCCAGACCGATCATCTGAAAGCTTACGGGGTGGCCTACCGGACCTTAGAACAGGGACAGAACGTGGAGTGGCTCCTAAACTATCGCGGTGGCTCTTTCATGACCGACTTTGGCGAGGAGGTGGCTGACGATTGCAGGTTGAGTGGGGTGGGGTTCAGCGTAATCGACCTTTCCCGGGCGGCGTCCATTTACAGAGAGATTGAGGAGAGCAACATGGAGGTGGTGCTTTTGGAGAAGGCGCCGGCTATCGCCATCTACACGCCTCCCAACAAAGAACCCTGGGATGATGCAGTGACTTTGGCTTTGACCTATGCGGAGATACCCTATACTACCCTGTGGGACGAAGAGGTTTTGAGAGGTGAACTCGAGAAATATGACTGGCTTCATCTGCATCATGAGGATTTCACCGGGCAGTATGGAAAGTTCTATGGCTCCTTCAGAAATGCCCTGTGGTATAAGCAGGAGGTGGCTACCTGTGAGCTGATGGCAAAGAAGCTGGGATTCAAGAAAGTGCCAGAGGAGAAGAAGACGGTTGCCCGGGCCATCAAAGATTATATAGCCCGGGGAGGTTTTGTCTTTGCCATGTGCTCTGCCACCGAGACTCTGGATATCGCCTTGGCGGCCGAGGGTGTGGATATCGTTCCCCAGGAGCTGGATGGAGACCCGGTGGATCCGGACTGTCAGGAGAGGCTGGATTATTCCAAGGCTTTCGCTTTCACAGATTTTAAAGTCTCCACCGATGCTTACAAGTATGAGCATTCCGACATAGATACCGGGCCGGACAAGACCGCCGCCCGGTTGGGCTTAGAGTCCGATTATTTCACACTATTCGATTTCTCCGCCAAGCTGGACCCGGTGCCCACCATGCTGGTGCAGAATCATGTCTCGGTGGTGAATGGATTTATGGGGCAGAACACAGCTTTTAGAAAAAGCCTTTTGAAAAAATATGTCACTATTATGGGAGAGACCGAGGGAAAAGATGAGGTGAAATACATCCACGGCAACTTCGGACGAGGCACCTGGACTTTTTATGGGGGGCACGATCCTGAGGACTACCGGCATATGGTGGGAGACCCTCCCACAGACTTAAGCCTGCATAAAAGCTCTCCCGGATACAGGTTGATACTGAATAACATTCTGTTTCCCGCGGCTAAAAAGAAAGAGAGAAAGACTTAAAACCTCTCCCCCTTGATCCCCCTCTCCATGGAGAGGGGGAAAAGAGGGTGGGGACGGATAGTCTCGCCGGAGGATGGACATATCCGACCTACCAGAATGGCCCCGGCAGGGCTGGAAGCCCTGCCTACGGATGCGCATATCTTTCGTAGATTGGACACCTTGTCGGATCGCTCTTGTGGTTGTTCATATTGAATGTATTAAGATGAAAAAATACAATATCAAGGTGAAGGTGATAAGGATTTTGGAAAAGGGCAAGTGCCCTCTTGGCCTCAAGGTGGGGGATGAGTTCGTTTTTGAGCATCTTCCACCACCAGATTTTTGCCACTGGGCATTTCACTCCCTGCTCCCCTTCATCACCGCTTTGAGATTCGGCGGCAACATTCCCTGGGAGGAGAAAGAAGGGATGTGCCGTCTCTGTTGTCCTGATCCCGATAACCCGGTGGTCTTCGAGATCAATCGGGTGGAAGAATAATCGCGTTCAGAGTTCCCTCTCTATGAGATACTCTGTTCGGGCAAGGGTTAAACCCCAGCCCAATCCAGAGACATTCAGGCCTTTGCGACGAATTCCTGCAGTTTACGATTTTTCCTCTTTACGTGCTTCTTCTGCTCCAAATCTTTTCAAATCCTCGGCATACTGTCTTAATTGCTTGTCTACCAAGAAATTTACGCTTCCCTCCTCAAAAGTGCCATCCTCTTTTCTTTCTCCTGCTTTGACCCCGGTGAGAATCTCAATTCCCTGATCGATGGTCTTTACCGGATAGATGTGGAATTTGCCTTGTTTTACCGCTTGGACAACCTCGTTTTTTAACATCAGATCCTTAACATTTTGATGAGGGATCATCACCCCCTGGGTGCCGGTCAAGCCAAAGGCTTTGCAGACATGATAAAAGCCTTCTATTTTTTCATTCACCCCGCCGATGGGCTGGATTTCTCCTTTTTGATTTATTGATCCGGTGACCGCCACATCCTGCTTTAAGGGGAGTCCGGATAAGCTGGAAAGGATGGCATACACTTCGGTGGAGGAGGCACTGTCTCCTTCTACTCCGGAATATGATTGCTCAAAGCATATGCTGGCACTCACGGTTAAGGGTTTATCCTGAGCATATTTTCCTCTGAGGTAACCGCCAAGGATGAGCACTCCTTTGTTGTGGGTGCGACCGGAGAGATCGGCTTCCCTTTCTATGTTTATCACCCCGGCTCTTCCCATGGAGGTTCTGGCGGTTATGCGGGTGGGCTTACCAAAGGCGTATTCACCCATATCATAAACCGAAAGTCCGTTTATCTGTCCGCTCACCTCTCCTTCAGAATCTATCATTATGGTGCCATCCTCGATCATCTCCTGGATCTTATCCTCCACCAGATTTACCCGCTTTATCCATTCCTCGATGGCTTTTTCCACATGTTGGTGCTTCACCACCTTACTGTCTGCGTTTGTTGCCCAATAACTTGCCTCCCGGATCAGATCGGCAATTATAGTAAAGCGGGTGGACAGTTTTTTCTGACTTCCCGCCACCCTCACTCCAAATTCCACCACTCCCCCCACACCGCTTTTATCAAATGGCAGAAGTTTGTCTTCATCACAGATCTTCTTTATGAAGCAAGCATATTGATGAATATTCTGTTCGTCCTTAGGCATTACCGAATCGAAATCCGCTTTTACCTTGAAGATCTTTTTGAAATCCTCGTCTAAATGATAAAGCAGATGGTAAATATAGCTGGTCCCTATCAGCACCACATCCACCTTGGTTTCGATTGGCTCTGGCTTCATAGCCGAGGTGCCCAGAAGATAAAAGGGATCATAAGCTCCAATTTCCACCCGCCCATATTTCAAAGCCCGCTTGAGAGCCTGCCATGATCCCGGTTCGATCAAGAGATCCAGTGCATTTAAAACCAGATACCCTCCATTTGCTTTAAGATATGATCCCGCCTTTATCCTGGTGAAATCCGTCCTCCACATGCCACCGCGATCCGCCACCCTCTCAATGGTTCCAAACAGATTTTTGTAGGTGGGGTTGGTTTCAATTATTATGGGCACGGTCTTGGTTTCAGAATTGTCCACTACCACGTTCACCCGGTATTCTAAGAATTCGTCTTCGGGTTTGACAAAGGGAAATCCGGCCAGAGGCCCCTCCGGCGCCTTCTCTTTTGTTGGTTTGAACCTGTCTAAATTATCGATCAGACTTTCTTCCACCTCATCCAGATAGGTTTGGACTTTTTCGTTTTCGTACTTTGCCTTAATCTCCTTGATCAACTCCCTAATCAGGGGAACGATTACCTCCTTATCCAGAGCATCCAAAGCCTTTTCTAACTCTTTGACGATCTCTTTTCCCTCTTTGAAAACATCCTCCATCAGTTTTGCCAAGGCTTCGTATCTGGTCTGTAGGCTGGTGAACTTCTCTTTGGGAAAATTTCCTTCCTTGACCTGCTTTTCCAGTTTTGCCAGACTTATGGGCTTGCCCTCAATTACTGGCTGAATGTCCGGCTTGACATAGGGTCCGATCTGAATCTGTACTAAAGCAAAACTTTCTTTTTTCACCTCCTTCTCAAATTCCGCCAAGATAGCCTTTTGTCCCTCCTCGGACTCCTTGATAAATTCCTTTCTTTTCTCCTTGTAAGCTTCGCTTTCAAACACGGAGGGTATGTTTTTCTTCAAAGAAAGCATGAGATTTTCCATGTCCTTTCTGAAGAGCTTCCCTTCTCCGGCAGGAAGGCATATCGCTCTGGGCAGGTCCGGATTCTTGAAGTTGTTCACGTAACACTTGTCGTCCGGAATACTGTCTTTTTTCTTCAGCTTTTCCAGAAGATGCTTAATGGCCGTCATCCTGCCGGTGCCCACGAAGCCGGTCACAAAGATGTTGTAACCGATGCTTTTGATATCCAATCCCAGTTTGATCGCCTTCACTGCCCGATCCTGCCCAATGATCCAATCACACGGCTCTACGTCATCGCTGGTTTTTAGATCCAGCTTCTCCACCGGACAGCGCCAGCGGAGTTTTTCAATCGGGAGCTCCTCAAATTTAAGATTTTGTGCCATTTTTACCACGCTCCTTCTTTTGTCCGAATAACAGGTTATGTGTCTTGGTTAATTTTAATCGCCTTTTTTATCGAGGTTTTTCTTTTCGGAAGGATCTAAAATCCTGTTTGAACTTGCCTCCGCAGTTTTTTCCGACTCAAGCATCTTTTTTACTATTTTGCCTGCCACATCTTTGCTCCCCAGGCCGAATGCCAGAGCGAAGCCAAATGCCATGGCGGCGATGATTATTAAAACCGCGCCTATCAGAATCTGGGTGGCCACCCCCAACTGCTCTAAGGCAATTGCCAGGGTAAAGAATATTATAAGATATTGCACCATCTTGGCAAGAAATTCCCGATGAGCCAAATCATAATTTGATGCCGCAGCCTTCACCATTCCTTTGAAAAAGGAGGATAGAAGCACACCGATGACAATTATCAAAATAGCCGCAATCAGATTGGGAATGAATGATATTATGCTGTTTATCAGATCCTCGATCAAGCTTAGTTCCAGCACGTCGGCAGCAAGATCGATGAAAAACAGAAATACAATCCAGAAGAATACAGTTCCCAAGATGTCAGCCAGGGAGTGTTTGATGTCTCCGCGGGACAAGAATTTCGGCAGTCCGGACCTCTGGCTGAATTTTTCAAATCGCACCGCCACCAAAAGCTTAATTAAAGCGGCTTTCAGGATTTTTGCGACCAGCCAACCCAAAAGCAATATCACCAAAGCTCCTGCCAGAGAGGGAAGCAGGTTGATTATCTTCTCGCCGGTTGATTTTAACGGTTCCAGAAACAACTGTTTGGGATCCATTTTTCTCCTTTTATCTTTTCAGTTGCATGTGGGAGGTGAAAAAAATTCAAAGATTTCCATTCAGTCTTTTACGGAATCATTTTTTAACTAATACGCACGCACCAAATGTTTTTTCATTGTCGCTGCGAGCCTGCAGGGCGTGGTCCCGCCAACGGCGGGACTGGGCTAGGCCCGTAATGACATTTTATCTTTTGCGTTTGCACTAAATTATCTTTCTTTTTAAAGTCGTAGAGTTAACGTTAAGTAAAATCTTTTTAGTTAAATTTCTTATTTGATCCGTATCTTTTTGCCGGCGATTATCCTTTCTGGCCATGACCTCTCCCTGGGTTGAAATTTCTTGAATACTATTATTGGTTGAGATATCTGCTCCTCCACCTCCTCTGGAACGGAGGTAAAGAGAAGCTGTTCTAAAGTTCCTCCCTTACTCTCCCCCATGAGCAAAAGGTCCCCCTCCTGAATCTGACCTGCAATGGCTTCTGCCGGTTTTTCCGCTTTAAGGATTTTTCGTTCGCCTCTAACCTTTAAGTTTGCTCTCTCGGTGAAGGAGTCGATCCATGCCTTTGCTTGAGTCTCCTCTTCGAGACCAGAATCTTTGGGAATGGCATGCACCAGCAAAAGATCAGCTTTAAACTTTTCCACCAGAGCCGGACTCAACTCAGCCGCCAATTGAGAGTTAACATTGTCTGTGGCGGTTATTATAATTCGCTTGACCTGATCCATTTTTTCACCGCACACGATGGCCACATTGCAGGGCGCCTCTTTAAGCACAATATCCATCACCGTGGTCAAAATCTTTTCTAAGGTCTTCTCCGGTTTGGAACGTCCCATGATGATGAAGTTGCAATCCTCCTCCTCCGCCGTCTCTAGGATGCCGTATGAGAGGCGGTGGGAGAGTTTAATCAGCTTGTCAAATTTCACCCTCTCCTGCCGGGCGATGTTTTCTGCCCGGGATAAAAGAAGCCTCTGCTGGGAAAAATCCGCCAGCCCCTTTCTTAAAGGCGTTCGATGGGGAACCTCCACCACGCTTAGGCCGATCACCTCCCCGTCGAATTTTTTGGCGATGGCACAGGCGGTCATCATAAGCATTCCCAACGTGCCGGGATTGGCTACAGGGACCAAAATCTTGTATTCCTTCCGCTCCTGCCTTTGCAGAATCTCCTTCAACCGCCTATGTTTTTCCACCGTCTCCTTCTGCTCTTTGGAATAAACTAAATAAACCAGACTCCCCAAACCCAACCAGCCAGCACCCAGAAGGTAGGTTTGAGGGCGCATGAAAGCCAAGATCAAAACGTTGCAGGCGATGGCAAGGAGGGGAATTATCGGATGCCAGGGCAGTTTGAAGGGACGTTTGAGCCGGGGCTCCTTCTTACGCATCATGATCACCGAGAGATTCACCAGGATAAGAGCAAACAGATAGCAGAAATTTGCCAGATGCGCTACAAATTCCACCTCGCCGGAGAGAGTGAACAAAAGGATCACCACGCCGACGGCGGCAACTGCCGTGTAAGGTGTTTTGAACTTGGGATGCAGTCTGAAGATTTTGCTTGGCAGATATCCGTCCCTGCCCATAGCATAGGTCTGACGCGCCGCCGCCAGAACGGTGGCATTTAAAGCGGAGATGGTGGCTAAAAGTCCGGCGATCAAAACAAAGAGAAGTCCATAACTTCCCAAAACTTTGCCTGCGATCAAAACCAGAGGGGCGGCAGAAGTTCCCAGGATTTGATAATCTAAGATTCCCACCGAAACCAAAACCACCCCCACATAGATCAACATGGGGATAAAAAGTGAAAGCAAAATCGCCTTGGGAACGGTTTTTTTCGGTTTTCTGATCTCCTCGGAGGCGCTGGAGATCAGCTCAAAACCAAAAAAGGATATATAAATCAAAGCGGTGGCAGAGATTATGCCGGTAAGTCCAAATGGAGCAAACGGTTTAAAATTTCCCACTTTCACGTGAGGAATGCACAATCCTATGAAGATAATAAGCATGGCTACTTTGGTGATGGTGAAGAAATTCTGGGTTTTTCCGCTTTCTTTAGTCCCTTTTATGTTGACCAACAACAGTAGCAAAGCGATGGCAAAAGCGCTGAACTTGATGTGAGGTGAAATCTTTATCACCAGATTCAGAAGTGGATTAAAGTGTTCAGCGAAGCCAAGAGCATAAAGAGCGCAAGCCACCACGCTTCCGAAGATCAGCGCCCAACCGCATAAGAATGCTATATAGCCACCCAATCCCTGATGAACGAAGGTATAACCGCCTCCGGCTAAGGGAATGGAGGAGGAGAGCTCGGAATAGGAGAGGGCGGTAAACAGAGTCATCATTCCGCACAGGACATAAGAGACGATGGCCGCCGGACCGGCAATGCCTGCCGCCATGCCGCTTAAGATAAAGATTCCCGCCCCTATCATGGCCCCCACCCCTAATGTGGTCGCCTCTAAAAGTCCCAACTCGCGACTGAATTTTATCTCCGCTTCAGTGGACAGGATCACCGCTATTTTGTTTTTATCCATAAAGGGGTATTCCTTTTTTCTCTCTTAGCCGTTGGTGAAATCGATCTTCTGTAATTGCCCAATTTACTGGACATTTTTGGGGCTCGATAAATCGAGCAACTACAGATGGGCAATGTTTGAAAATATAGAAGTTTATAACCTGATTTTCAATCTTAAAATATAAGCCTTGAAAGAATTTTTTGTTTCAGTCTCCAAAGCACGTTCCTACGGCTTTAGCAGCTTCAATCAAGGGGAAATCCGGTGTCACCATCTTCTGTCTGGCAATGCCGGATCGGATGGGGACGGAGGTGATCGCTCCTCCCTGCAGGCTGGTCATACAACCGAATTTTTCTTCCATGACTAAATCTACCGCCTTTTTGCCAAATTGTGTAGCCAGGATGCGATCGAAGTCGGTCGGTTTTCCTCCCCGCTGAAGATGCCCTAAGATGATCACCCGGGTCTCCAGATCCGTGAGATTCTCAATTTGCTCTGCAATTCTATAGCTTACCCCACCCAGCCTGATGGGATCAGTGCTGCTCTTTACCTTTCTTTTAATCACCAATTTCGAATCAGCAAGTTTAACCCCTTCTGCCACCACCACGATGCTAAATCTCTTTCCGATTTTGCTTCTCCTTTGAAGCTCCCGGCAAACTTTTTTGATATCGAAGGGAATCTCGGGGATGAGAATCACATCCCCTCCCCCGGCCACCCCAGCATACAAGGCTAACCAGCCGGTATATCTTCCCATCACCTCCACCATCATCACCCGATGGTGAGACTCGGCCGTGCTGTGAATGTTGTCGACAGATTCTGTGGCCACTGCTACGGCTGAGTCGAAGCCGATGGTGAAATCGGTTGCATCCACATCGTTGTCTATGGTCTTGGGTATCCCCACAACGGGGACTCCCATCTGGTGTAATTTGTGAGCTATATGCAAAGTTCCGTCTCCACCTATGCAAATTAAGGCATCCAGCTTTAGCCGGCTAAAGTTTCTCAAAGCCTGTCTTGAGACATCTTTTTTCTTTTCTCCATAGGCGAAGGGATTGGCCCGATTGGAAGTGCCCAGTATGGTTCCGCCCTGAGTCAAAATTCCGGAGACATCCTCCCAGGAGAGTTTTTTTGTCCGGTTCTTGATCAATCCCTCGAAACCGTCTAAGAAACCGATCACCTCACCACCGTGGCAAAAGAAGGCGGTTTTGGCAACTGCCCGTATAGCGGGATTCAATCCGGGACAATCCCCTCCCCCGGTTAGGATTCCAATCCTCTTTTTTTTGGTCATGCTTGCTCCTTAAGGATAAATCCTTTTGTCTTTTGCAGATTCATAATAGCTTAAATTTTTAAGTTTATCAAGCATATTCTTGGCAAAAAGCTTTGCACGCAGGATTGCGCAAGTTGAGACGGATATGGTCTTATGGCACAAATCAAATGACAACAACAAAGCACATAAAACCGTAAATAGACCGAGATACAGCCAGGTACGTTCGAGCGGAAATAAGGCTTGCGTGAGGTTACGCTTGACCTTATATTTGTGTTGAAAGGAAAGGTTTCCATGAAAAACGTGGTGATTTTGGGTTCAACCGGATCGATTGGCAAAAACACCTTGGAGGTGTTGTCTAATTTTGCGGATAGATTCTCCGTACTTGGTCTTTCCGCCAACACAAACATTCGATTGCTGGAAGAACAGATCAAGCGATTCAGGCCCAAGATGGCGGTGGTTACTGATGAAGAGAGTTTTCAACGCTTTCCGCAAAATTACGATACAGAAATACTCTGGGGCATGGATGGTCTGAAAAGACTCGCCTCTCATCCAGAAGTCGATTTGGTGATAAATGCTTTGGTCGGATCAGTGGGACTTTTGCCCAGCCTGGAAACAGTGAAGTCAGGAAAAAACTTAGCAATTGCCAACAAGGAATCGCTGGTGATGGCAGGCGAACTTTTGATCGGTAAAGCCAAAGAGAAGGGTAGGGAGGTTCTGCCCATTGACAGTGAGCATTCCGCCATTCAACAGTGCCTCTTGAGTGGAAAGAAGGAGGAGGTAGGAAGGCTGATTTTGACCGCCTCCGGCGGACCATTCTTAAGGAAGAGCAGAGAAGAACTGAAACAAATTACGGTTAAGGAAGCTTTGTCTCATCCCATCTGGGAGATGGGGAAAAAGATCACCATAGATTCTGCCACGTTGATGAACAAAGGTCTGGAGGTTATCGAGGCACACTGGCTTTTCGGAATCCCATCTGATCGAATAGAGGTAATGATTCATCCCCAATCCATAATCCATTCCATGGTGGAATTTGTGGACGGATCGGTAATCGCCCAGATGAGTCTCCCGAACATGAAGCTTCCCATCCAGTATGCTCTGCTTTATCCTCAGCGAGTTTTCAGCAATAATACTTCTTTAGATCTGACCAAAACCGGTCAGCTGACTTTTCTTGAGCCGGACACAGAGAAATTCCCCTGCTTGGGGCTGGCTTATAAAGCCTTGGAAATGGGTGGAACAGCGCCTGCAGTTTTAAATGCGGCAAATGAGGTGGCGGTGGAGGCATTCCTGGCTTGTGGGATTGGTTTCACCGATATCCAAAAGATCGTACAAAAGACTTTGAAACAGCATCAGGTGAAACTCAATCCTCAACTGGACGATATTTTGAATGCAGACAAATGGGCAAGACAAACCGCAAAAGAACTCTGTTGCGAAAGTGAAATAAAAAGATGACCACGCTAATTGCCACCATATTCGTTTTGGGAATCCTGATCTTCTTTCACGAGTTGGGTCATTTTTTGGTGGCCAAGAAATCAGGAATCAGGGTGGAAAAATTCTCTTTGGGGTTCCCGCCCAAGATGATAGGGAAAAAGATCGGCGATACAGAGTATTGCATCTCCTGGATTCCCCTGGGAGGCTATGTAAAGATGGCGGGGGAGGACCCGGATGAGACCAAGATAGAAGGTAAGCCTTTTGAGTTTATGTCCAAGCCGGTGGGCATTCGAGCTTTAGTGGTTGCCGCAGGTCCGGTGATGAATCTCATCTTAGCCATCTTTATCTTCTGGGGGATAATCTTCTTTAGGGGGATGCAGGAAATCCATGATGAAACTGCTCAGGTGGGGTTGGTGGCAGCCGGCGGACCGGCGGATGAGGCGGGAATAAAGCCGGGTGATACCATCATCTCCATTAATGGAGTTGAAGTGACCACCTTTCGGGAGATGGCGCAAATCATCTATCAACATGTGGAGAAACCAGTTGAAGTGAAATGGGAAAGAGATGGCAAAGAGTTCGCCTCCCAGATTACCACCTTCAAAGACAGAGTTATGGATGAAAAAGGTGAGATGATGGAGGTGGGAAAGATCGGCATAGGTCCCAACTATACCACAATAAAGGTGGGCTTTTTTAAAGCTTTTTGGGAGGCAGTGAACATGGCGATCTTTATTCTGGTGGAATCGATAAAATTTATAGTGGGACTGATCACCGGCACCGCCTCGGTAAAACTTCTGGGCGGTCCGCTTTTCATCGCTCAAGCCGCAGGAGAGACCGCAAAGACAGGATTTGTCAGCCTTCTTTCTTTCATGGCTCTTCTGTCGGTCAATTTGTCTTTGATAAACATTTTGCCCATTCCGGTATTGGATGGCGGTCACCTCCTGTTTTTAAGCATAGAGAAAATCAAAGGCTCTCCTTTAAGCTTGAAACAACGCGCCACCATGCAGCAGATCGGGCTTGCCTTTTTGATCCTTTTGATAATATTTGTCACCTACAACGATTTACTGCGGACAATAAAATAATCTGTTGTTTTTGAATATTTTTGTTTATTGGGGGATAACTTTCTCTCAGTATAGCCTGGAGAGGCAATTCATGAATTGCCCCTCCAGGATTATTTTACTCGGAGGAGGGTGGTACCCCTGTCCGCTAAAGTGGTGGGGGTTCAACCCCCAACCTGAAAGGCAGGGGTGCGTGCTGCAGGATTTAAGTTCTGTGGGTCAAGCACATCCTCAAGAACTGCTTGACCAAGAGGTCGTCAATCACCCTTGGGGATGAAGTCAGGATGAGAACTTTGGGATGAATCATTGGGGTCAGATCCCTGGTATTTGGAGGGACATTTTACCAGAAGCTGGTCAGCCACGAAAACTCCATTTTCGTATCTACCGATAATCACCACCTGATCGGCTTGTTCAAAATTAGCAGGTTTTGTTCCATTGTATACCACCATCATCCTTTCCTGGTTTTCGGCAATTATGGGGAATTGAAGCTGGTGGGTGTCTACATCATATTTAGCTTGGGAAAAGACAATTTCGCCGATCACCTGAACTGTGGCGCCGGATTCTCTCGCTTCCTTAAAGGTAACATAAGGGGTCAAGGTTTCTCTGAAGGACAGTGCTCCGAAGACCACAAATATTACAATAATGGCTATCCCGATCAAGTATTTGGTTTTCATCTGTTCTTCTTATTCGCCAAATTTAAGTGGCATCAACTATTTTACGATGGTTATCAGATAGTTTTAAGGAAAATGTGATCCTGAATTAGTTCTCCTTTAGAACTAACACGAACAAGAGGGTCTGTTAATAAAAAGCGGGCAGGCAAGCTGTAAGTCCTTGAATGCGTTCGCAGTTACAAAAGAGAGTTGGATTTGGCCACATGATTTTGGGGTTAGATTTTAAGAATTAAAAAAAGGGACGGTATTACAACTTCTGACTCTTTAAATCTTATTCCAGATCCTGGGCTAAAAACCTCTCCATCTCTCCTCTGGCTCTAAAGAATGTTGCCTCTCCTTCGGCTACCACCTGGTTTTCTTGATTGGAAATCTTTCCCTCAGCCATAAGTATTCTGCCTTTATCCTCAATCATCCTTCCTTCCAGAGAGAGTTTATCTCCGATCTTGACCGGTTTCTTGAACCTTACCTTTATCTCGCTGGTTAAGCTAAAAACCCCTTGGGCCAGGACCGATCGTATCATCACTTCGTCCAAAAGGGCAGAGAGTATCCCTCCGTGCAGAATGTCTCTGTATCCCTGGAAGTGAGACCCGGCGGTATATTCTGCCACCACCTTGTCATCTTTTTGGTAAAAGGCCACATTTAAGCCGAAATGGTTTTTGTCTCCACAGACAAAACACTGAGGGTATCTTTTCATCAGTTTCATTTTGTCATCCACATAAACAAAAGGTGGTGGCCTTAAAGCCACCACCTCTGAAATTATTCTTTTGAATAACAGACCATCTTATGGGCGAGCTATCCTGTTACTTCATTTCCAAAACTTCCGGTTTTTCTTCGATGGCTGAAACCGCATCCGTGCCATACTCAAGAAGTTCCATGGTTATCTCTGGGGTGGTGCTTTTCACCATGCCAAGAAGTGGAACTTTGGCGTTGGTCCATACCTCAGCAGTGGTCTTGTCCGGGGAGATGTACTGGAGATGGGCGCACTCCAAGGTCTCACTTTTGATCTTCACCTTTTCTGTTCCCAGATTTTTTATCTTCGGTTTATTAGCTTCGGTCTCCTGGGCCGGGGTTTGATTTATCATCTGGACGAATGCCTGCGGCAACTCCGAAGCTGGCTCTTTGGCGGATTTGACGATCATCCGGTGGATGATTCCGATATCCTGGGGATTACCGGAGATGAGCATCTTCATGATAGCCACATAGCCTGTCTTGGGGTCGGTCTCCTCCACCTCATACCAATACAAATCCTCTCCTTTCGGCTTTAAGATTGGCTGAACCTTGCCGCCTTCTACGACTTTCTTGATCTCACCCTCCTCAAGAATCTTTGCAACCCCGCCCTCTGATTTCTCGATGCCCACGATGGACAGTTTGGTGATCCTTTCCACCTTGTTCTTAATGTTGATTACCTTGTAGGTCACATAGGCACCCACCTCAGGCGTCTTAAATTCGCCATATAGCTTGGGCATCCCCGGTATCTGGGCTTCAGATGGCTGGGTTGAGCTCAAAAAGAAAACAACCGCCACCACAAGCGAAAAGCACAGAAGATACTTACTGGAGCGCATACCTCTCCTCCTTTTTTAAGATGATATTATTTAGGATTGATCGCTATTTTTAATCTGGCTTCAGAAAAATTAATTTTGGGACCTCTATATATACCAGTTATCACCCAACTTCCATGTTTGTCTACGGTGCTTTCTTCTATATCGACTAATTTATAGATTGTTTTATCATAAAGTCAAGTCTTTTTTTCGTTATGTTGCTCCTTTGGGGATTCCAGTTCTGGCGAGGGGCACATCCTTATCAATCAACATACAAATTTACCACACAACAACTTACGTTAACTTCAAAAATTGCGGTAAGGATCAGCCAAAACGAGGGGGTTAAGGAAATAAGCACCTCAGCTTCTTTATGATCGAAGATTCAACTTCTACCCTTGTGAGAACATCTGCATACCTGTGTTTCGGACTCAGATATAGGGATTGCATTTGCTCTGAGGGTGGAAATGGAGTGGTCTTTTTGTTTGCTTTCTTTAACGTTCTTTGCTATACTTGCCCCAACTTTAAAAGGAGGGATGAGGATGCCATTCTGGACCAAGTTCTGGGTGATGGTTCCACCTATTGTACTTTTCGCCGTTACCATCATATTCTATATCGTTTCGGGCAAAAAAAGGGAGGGATAGATGGATCCTATCCTAATAGGATTTTTAGCTTATCTGATTCTGTTGATGATCAAAGGGTCGCTGACCTTCAGGTATAATAAGACCATCGCTGATTTTGTCCTGGCGGGCAGGAGGTTGGGTCCCTGGCTGGTCTCCTTCAGCGAAAGAGCCTCCGGAGAGAGTGCCTGGCTTTTGATAGGCTTGCCGGGCTTAGCCTTAGCTTCTGGATTTAATGCCATCTGGCCTGCCATCGGGTGCGTTGCCGGAATACTCTTCTCCTGGACGTTCATCTCCCAACGGCTCAGAACGCAAACGGAGAAACACGGTGCTTTGACCCTCCCCGATCTCTTTGAAAATAGATTTTCCGATAAGACTCATCTTCTGCGCATGGTCTCCACAATGATCATCATATTTTTCTTCACCATATATGTTTCCGCACAATTTCTGGCGGCGGGAAAGGTGCTCAATACCATCTTCGGAATTACCCAGCTTGAGGGCATGCTGATCGGAGCTTTCATCATCATCATTTACACCATCATGGGCGGATTCTTCGCCGTGGCATGGACCGATCTTCTGCAGGGGACCATCATGGTCTTTACCTTAGTATTGCTTCCCATAGTGGGATTGATCGAGTTGGGAGGAATAGACAAGTTGTCCTTTGCGCTTAAAAACATTGATCCCGGGCTTCTTCTGGTGGGGGGTGGAAAAGAGGGTTTTCCCCTGATCGCATCTATTTTAGGTGGGCTGGGAATCGGACTGGGCTATATGGGGCAGCCTCATCTGGTGACCAGGTTCATGGCGATTAAGGATCCGCGGAAATTGCGGCAGGGGACTTTGATCGCCATATGCTGGGCGCTCTTGGCCTTCTGGGGTGCGGTGTTTGTTGGAATAATCGGGCTGGGGCTTTTTGGAGATATCTTCGCCGATCAGGAGCAGATTATGCCATACATGACCAAAGCTTTAGTCCCGGCAGGACTGGCAGGAATTTTAATCTCTGGAGCCATCGCCGCCATGATGTCCACCGCTGACTCCCAGCTTTTGGTAAGCACATCTGCGGTTTCAAGGGACGTATATCAGCAGATGATGAAAAAGGATGCACCGGAGAAGAGATTGGTGCTGATCAGCCGGGTGGCAACTTTGATCATCGGTTTGATTGCTTTTCTTCTGGCATTGAGTGCCCAGTCTTTGGTTTACTGGCTGGTGCTTTATGCCTGGGCTGGTTTGGGGGCGAGCTTTGGTCCTGCGCTTTTGACCACCCTGTGGTGGAAGAAAGTGACCAAATGGGGGGTCTTCTCCGGCATGGTCGTGGGAACCGTCACCGTGTTGATCTGGTATAATGTGCCTGCGCTGAAAAACTCTCTCTATGAACTGATCCCCAGCTTTTTTCTGTCGCTTTTCTCTATAATTATCGTGAGTCTGCTGACTCGGAAATCAAATTCAAAATTGATGCATCGATAACAGACTAAAGAATATTAGGAGGACTATCCTGTTGGTAGATGGTGCCCTTCAGTCCGGCCAAAGGACGACTTTAGGACAAGCCCTCACCCTCGACCTTTCATGTTGCGGGGTAAGAGCTTGCCCTGAGGATTCAAGCCGAAGGGTACCCCGCAACAACCTGCGAGAAGAACCAGGAAACCACTTGTAATGCTGAAAGAAGTTGTAGGGGCGATTCATGAATCGCCCCTACAGGTTGCAATCCCTTATTTATTAACTCTTCAATTCTCTCTTTACCTGTAGGTTCCTTTCGCCATCTGTTGGTACCCTTCACCAACAGAAGGGTTTCACAGATTAGCAAGCTGTTGGTTCATCACCAGGCACCCGCCAGAGGTGGGAGAAGACCAGCAGCCAGCGAAGTTACTGGTGAAACTTAATTGCTTGAATGGGGCTTGTCAAAAAACGCTAAAAACTCTTCTTCTGAGAAAACTTTCTTTTCGATAAGTATGATTTTTTGCGCCAGTTGAGCGATCAAATCCATATTACTGAAGGCTTGACCTACAGTCTATGCCACCTTGCTTGCCGGCAAACAGCGCTTATCAACGAGCACTACCTTGAATCTGTCGGTCTTTGCGTAAAAAATACCCGAGGTTATCCATGAGCAGGTCTCTAACAGTCTTCTCGGTATCTGCTCTGGTGCAGATGTAACACTCCTGACAGGTATTGTTGCGGCTGAACTCCCTGACCATCTGCTTCTGCGAGCGGAAATACTTTTTGACCATAGCGCAGGGAGTAAATCTCCCATCCGGATTCACCACCAGGAAACGGTATCCAGCCTGGCACTTTGGGGTTTCGCCATTGACAAGGAAGTTGTAATAACCCCAGAGTATTCTTTTAGAAGTAAGCACCTTGTATCCGCTCCTCTTGAGGGATATGACCTCCTCTATCGACTGGCGAAGTCCGTTTGCAAGATCTTCATCGCTTACCAGAAACTTAGGGTCGTTCGTCCGAAGGGAAGTGTATGCAGAGAAATTAGCCCCTATGCCCCATGAAGTTGTGGTTCGGACTATGTCCGGCAGCA
Organism: candidate division Zixibacteria bacterium SM23_73_3; assembly: GCA_001304155.1. Taxonomy (GTDB): domain Bacteria; phylum Zixibacteria; class MSB-5A5; order MSB-5A5; family SM1-73; genus SM23-73-3. The sequence continues at coordinate 11,605 of LJUX01000012.1, read as the reverse complement.
CAAGGGCGTTAGCTCCCGTTATACAGCAATTAACAAGAATGTCTTCTCTTTTAAAGGTTGCGATTTTGGGCAGATTTGTGCTGAGCTTGTTAAAAAGGCCCGGAATGTGGCGCCATTCGTCCTGACGCTCATCCGGGAAATCCAACGATATGCAGAAACGGTCGATACCCGCCTTACGAAGTTCCTCATACTTCTTTACCGTAAGTTTTGCGCCGTGAGTTACTATTTGCACAATCGGTGCGCCGTTGGGGTTTGACATTGCAGCCGCTATGTCGCAGATGTCCGTTCTTAACATCGGTTCACCTCCTGAAAGGTGGGCGATGACCGGCTTGAGTTCGCGGCAAATCTCACCGTACTCAGCCGGTGAAAGATGCGTCTCCTGGACCTTACCACCCCAATTGCAGTGTTCGCAGTTGGCGCTACAAGCGTGAGTGATTTCAAAAGAAATAGACAGCGGTCTTTTTAAGATAATGTTTTGTAATCCTCTTAAACCAAGTCTTGCGTACCTCATCACCCCAAGCCCGGTCATCAATTTCTCCTTTCTATCGACAAGAAATGGAGATAGAAACGTTAGCCAAGCAGGGTCTTTGACCAACATACGATACCGAAGGCGAGATTTTATAACCCCGCTGGCGCTGCCTTAGAATGACAAAATGTCTATATTCCCAATGGACGAAAACATCCTGCAGGAACACAGAAAACTCAATTTCTTAATGGGTTTATTCTACACCGCTATGAATCAAAAATCGCCAACAATTCCTCTTCGGTGAAAACCTCCTTTTCAATTCTAATACCTTTTTCTTTCAGCTTCCAGATCAACTCAACCATCTGAGGAAGTTCAAGTCCCACTGCTCTTATGCTATCAGTATCTTTGAAGAAATCCTCCTTGTCACAGAAGGCGAGCAACTTACCCTGATCCAGGAGAATGATCTTTTGCGCCAACGGGGCGATCAAATCCACATTGTGGGAAATTAAGATTATGGTCACTCCTGCGGAGTTCAATTCCTCAAGAAGCTGTTTTATCTCCTGAGTGCTTTTGCCATCCAGTCCGCAGGTGGGCTCATCTAAAATTAAGACCTCTGGCCTTAATGCCAGAATCCCGGCAATGGCAACCTTTCTTTGCTCACCACCACTTAAGGAAAAAGGGGAACGGAAGGCAAATTGCTCAAAATCCAGCCCTACCTTCTGCATCGATTCTCTCACCCGAATGTCTATTTCTTTACCGGAAAGCCCTAAGTTCTTCGGACCAAAAGCGATGTCATGATACACCGTGTCCTCGAACAACTGCAATTCCGGAAACTGAAAAACCAGTCCCACCTTCTGTCTGATCTTTTTTAAGTCAACATTCTTATCTTTTAGATTTTCTCCCTGGATACAAACTTCTCCGGAGGTGGGGAAAAGAAGCCCATTTAAGTGTTGAACCAGGGTGCTCTTTCCTGATCCGGTTGGCCCGATCAAACCGATAAATTCACCTTTTTTTATTTGCAAATTTATTCGGTCTAATGCCTTTCTTTCGGTGGGCAGACCCTGATCGTAAAGATAACCTGTCTCCTGCATTGAAATCTGTGGGGATTGGCCGACTGCCGACCACGGGCTGTGGCCAGCGGTCCGCTTGCCGCTGTCTGCGGTGATATCAGGCAGTTTCATTTTGCCACCTTCAACATTCCGGACGATCTCATTCACCAAATGATCCAAATTTAAGCATTCATCGGAAGAGAGCCATTCTCTCTGTTTCAGCGCAGAGGCTACCTTGACCGCAAAAGGCAACTTAAGTCCGATCTTTTCCAGCAAGTCTTTTTGCTTAAATATCTGGCCGGGAGGATCGTCCAGCATTATTTTTCCTTGATGCATTACCAGAACTCTATCTGCAGTTACCGCTTCCTCCGGAAACTGGGTAATGTGAATTACTGTTACCTTCTTCTCTTCTGATAACTTACAAATTAAGGAAAGCACTTCTCTTTTTCCCTGTGGGTCCAGAAGGGAGGTGGGCTCATCTAAAATCAGGTATTGGGGTTGCATGGAAAGGACGGCGGCTAAAGCCACCCTTTGTTTTTCTCCACCGGACAATTTATGCGGGGGATGAGTTCTGTATTTTTTCAGATGGAAATATTCAAGGGCCCACTTTACCCTTGTTTTCATTTCCTGATAAGGCAAAGCTAAATTCTCCAAGCCGAAGGCGATTTCTCTTTCCACCGAGGTGGAGATTATCTGATTGTCCGGGTTTTGAAAGACCATTCCCACCTTCTGACGAATCAATCTCTGTGCATTTTTGTCCTGGGTATTTAAACTGTCCACGCATACCTTTCCGGTCTCAGGCAGAATCAATGCGTTCAAAAGCTTGGCTAAGGTGGTCTTGCCCGATCCATTAGAGCCGATGATGGCTACAGACACCCCTTTCCTCAGTTGCAAATTGATGTTATCTAATGCTAAAACAGATCGGCTCTCATCCAGTTTGTATTCGTATGAAACATCTTTAAGCTCTATCACAGTCAAGAATATAGAGGTAGTGAAAACCTTTGTCAAATGAATATGAGGACAGGTCTGGAGATATCAAATATAAATCATACACTTTTCATGAAAAAAGATCAGACGACATCCAGGAGAGGGAACGTTTTTGAAAAGCTTATAAACGTTAAAAACTCGTAAGGTATTTACCTTGATAGTTCAAATCTGCGGACAAAATGCGTGGCACACCCTTCGACTTCATGACGGTTAAACAGAATTATGAGGCTATAATTTTCTTTCTCACCTTTGATCACTTTTTAGCCTTCTCTATGAACTTGAGTACACCGTGATAAATGGCTTGGGCACATTTCTTCTGAAACTTATCAGTTTTTAAAAACTCCTCTTGTTCCGGAATCATCATAAAGGCACATTCCACCAATACTGTTGGGAGTTGACTCGGCCGGGTGAGCACCAGATTTCCGTAATAGATGCCGAAGTCAGGGAGCTTGAGTCTCTCTAAAAGCTCTAACTGAATCTCTCTTGCCAAAGCCAGCGACTGAGGATGATAGTAGTAGGTAGCGGTGCCGTTGTTGTAAAAGGGATTCACCCCATCAGGCAGGGCATTATTGTGAATGCTGATCAGGATGTCACAGGCCTTTTGGATGGCTATCTCAGGACGATCATAAAGAGCCACACTCTCCATGCCAGATCTGGTCATCACCACCTCTGCCCCGTTTTTTTCCAACATCTTTTTTAGCTTTTTGGCGATTTCCAGATTGACCACCTTCTCCTGCAATCCCGTGGGACCAACCGCCCCTGGATCAGGTGAATGTCCTGGGTCCAGACAGATACGCAAGCCCTGCAGCTTTTTCCTTAGCCTGGGCTGATGTTTTATCTCAAGGATTAAATTATTCTTATCATAAAAAACATTGTATCCCCACTGTTGTTTCTGGTTCAAAAAAATTTTAAGTTGGTAAACATTGTCTTTGGGCTGGTACCATGTGATTTCTCTGATTACTCTATCCTCAGAGTCATATCTTATCCAGTCGGTGTTTGAGGTCACTCCGAAGATTGTCAAAATAAGCGCAGGTGGTTCTGTTTGCTGTTCTATCCTGAAGGGTAGTTTTTCTTGAAGAAAAAGCATAACCTGGGTTTTACTCAAAAGCTTTTTAGTCTTGATGGTGGTAAGGATGCTCATTGGAAGGGGAGTTCCTAAAGGTAGATATTTTATGCTATCCTGATGAACCCAGGCATTTTCTCCGTAAGCCAATCTCAACCTCACCCACTCGCCCCTTTTCCCGGTGGCGACCGCCTTAATTCCCGGTGGTTGGTGCAGGAGAGTGTATCCTAACCTGGGACCGGATCGAGCGATCACCGATGTGCCGACAAACTCCACCACCTGAGGAATCAGGTCTTCTCTTATAGTAATCTTGCCAGGGGATGATGCTACAATGTAAACACTATCTTCACCGATTTTCTTGGTCAACTTAAAGATGATCTTAGCTTGCTCAATTTTATCTGAGTTTTTAATGGTATAACTGCCGGTGTATACCCCCCCAAGCAGAGGCGAAGTCGGTGCCTCATGCTTTTCCCCCGGATACTTTACCTGAAAAGGAGGAGTCCTGAGAGGCGATTCGATCATGGAAACATCCTTCACCAGACCTTCAATAGAAAAGCCTGCCTGACAATTTGGTGTTCCTCTGAAACTAGTCTCCAGCACGTCCCCCGGAGTGAGGATTAAATCCTGCTTTGGTTGAATGCTGTTTGAAATGATACAAAAGCTGTCTTTCGGAACGGAAAAAATCGGTGAGGGCACCTTTACAGAGACGCTTTCGACTGAAACCCCCGCTTTGTTTTCAGCCGACAGCCTGAAGGTGAAATCCCCTGGTTCAAGGGGCAGAAAAGCCAAAAACCCGCCGTTTGGATGGATTTTCACCTTATATCCATTTATGGTCAGCTCAGATTTCGGAGTAACCGATCCGAAGATAAATGTGGAATCGGAGGCGCCAATCTGCGCTCCTTTCCTGGGATAGATCACCGAGATTTCAGGAAGTGCGCTGTCTTTTGCTTTGATCTCTGTCCCGGTATAAAGAATCAGAAAAGAAAATAAACAAAAAAAGAATTTCAGCTTTTTTCTTTTCACATTTTCCTCTAATACTTGGAAGAATCTCTGCTCTTCATTAGATATTCATTCCGCGTAGCTTGGCAAGCCGTAAAGGCTTGCCTACGCGTCCTCAAATCCTACTTCTGTTTTGCGACAATGCCCAGTCCCGGCAGATCGGAAAGATAATACTTCCCTTTATCCAATCTCAATCCCTCATAAGGATCGTTACTGACCAGCAGGTTGCCATCCAGGTCCAGGAAATCAGCCAGCGATCCCAGGTGAGCTGCTGCTGCAATTCCCACTGAGCTTTCGATCATACAGCCCAGCATTACTTTCAAGCCATGTGCCCTTGCCACATGGATCATCCTCAAAGCCTCCCGGATTCCCCCGCATTTTGCCAGTTTTATGTTTATCCCGTCACAAAGCCCGACAAAGTCCGGTATGTCTTTTGAGGTCATCAGTTGCTCATCGATTATTATTGGAATCCCCGCCTTCTCTTTTAACTTTTTCAACCCGGCTTTATCCTTTGGATCTACGGGCTGTTCCACAAACTCGATTCGATACTCTTTTAGTTGATCGATTTTCTCCAAAGCTTCTTCGGCGCTCCATCCGGCATTGGCGTCCACTCTGATATTGGCATCGGTTACCTCTCTCACTGCCTTCACCATCTCCACGTCGTTTTCCACCCCCACCTTGACCTTGTAGACTAAAAAGTCCTTCGCCTGTTTGGTTTTTTCCTTCATCTTCTCAGGTGTGTCGATTCCGATAGTGTACGAAGTGACCAGAGGTGCTTTTCCATCCAATCCCAAAAGCTTGTAAAGAGGAAGGTTGAGTCTTTTTGCCACCAGATCATAAAGCGCCATATCAATTGCCGCTTTGGCAGAGAAGTTCCCGGAGACTTTTTTGTCCAGATTGGAAAGGATGGACTCTATTTGAAAGGGATCGTCGCCAAGCTGACCTTTGACCTTTTCCAAAAATTCGATCACCGTGTCTGCGTTTTCCCCATAATACTGGGAAGGCGCCGCTTCGCCAACACCCTCATCTATCTGGACAATAACATTCTTCTTAAGTTCGGTTACAGAACGGGATATTCGAAAGGGGTGCTTGAGCTTAAGATCGATGGTGTGATAGGTCAGGCGCATAGTTTCTTTACCTCACCCCCTATTTCCCCCTCTCCACACTTGTGGAGAGGGGTTCACCCTGAAGGGGACTAAGGGAGAGAGGTTTTCAATCTCTGTGTATAGTGTGATGTTGAGGTGTACCTTATCCCGCAACATCTCTGGTTCGGGGTGAGGGTTCATCCTGAAGGATTTCCCTCGATCCTGCACTTCATCCTGCCCTTCGGTTCTGCCTCGCACTGAGTGCGCTCGGCACGAAGTGAGACCTCAGGGTCGAAGGAGGATCTTCGGAATCGAAGGACACCCTGAAGGGCACCCCGAACCAACTTTGAGGTCACAATTTGTGATCTCAAAATTGAAAGCAGATACACCTAGTGCCCTTTTGATCTCTGGCTATAAACGATGGGCAATCTTTTCCCCATGCGGGTCATTATCTCATAGGCGAAGGTGTTAGTCCACCTGCCCAGATCATGTGCGGTGATCTCGTCCTTTCCCTGTTTTCCCATCACCACCACCTTATCCCCCACCTTCACACCCGCTATGTGGCTTACATCCACCATGAATGCATCCATACACACCCGTCCCACCACCTTTGCCCTCTTTCCTCTGATCAAGACTTCCCCTTTGTTGGAAAGCAGTCGGCTGTATCCATCCGCATATCCCAAAGGGATGGTGGCAATCTTGGTTTTCTTTCTGGCCACATAGGTTTTGCCGTAACTGATGGGAGTTCCCTTCCCCACCTCTTTTATGAACACCACCCTGCTTTTCAGGCTCATGGCTGGTTTCACCCGGATTGACTCCGAGGTTTCAGAAGAGGGATAAAGTCCATAAAGCAGATGTCCCACTCTTACATGATTAAAATAGCTGGCAGGTATGTCCAGCACCGCGCCGGAGTTGGCAATCGAGGTGATGGGAATGTGATTTGAATGAGCTTTGAGGTCATCCAAAGTGTTCTTGAAAACCCTCAACTGTTTATACGCGAAATCCTTTTTCCTCGCATCCGCGGTGGAGAATTGGGACAAGACGCCTTTCAGGCGAATGTTGGGGAGAGTTTTTATTTTTTTTGCTAACGCTCTTGTATCTTCAGGCAGCACGCCATAACGACCCAGCCCGGTATCAATTTCGATGTAGACATTGCAGGACTTGTTTTGTTTTAAAGCTTCTTTCGAGAGATTTTTCACCAGTTTCAGATCGGTGACTACCTGCTCTATATCGTATTCCACGATCTTTTTTGCCCGCTGGTGCGGCTCAGGATACAGATTAACAATGGGAGCTTTTACTGCCTTCTCTCTGAGTTCGATTCCCTCCTCTAAGATAGCCACGCCTAAAGAGTCGGCACCGTTTTCCAAAACCACGCGAGATACCGGGTAGGCTCCATGTCCGTAGCCATCCGCCTTCACCACCGCCAACATCCCCACACCCTCTCCCAATCTCTTTTTGATATTTTTTACGTTAAAGGCGACAGCATCCAGATCGACCTCTAAATATGCTGGTCTGAGGAAGTTATTGTTTGAGGTTATCATCAAGTGCTCCAACGATCGAAAGTTAACTGATTTCAGACGTTGACTATATATCCAAATTTGGTGGACTTGTCAAGCGAAATTAAATAAGGCAAATTGCAGAACCCGAAGTCGTGTTGTGTAGGGATATCAATATCTCGACACAACAGGAGAATCCTTTGCCGGAGGGAGGAGACAAAAGTTTTGACTTTTTCGACCAAACCTTCAGGCCGGTCCTTATGACGGGTGGGGCTAAAGCTCCACCCCTACATCTTTGGCTGTATCTTCGCGACATTTTTGTGTTCTACCTTGACAGGCATATATATGGTGATATATTACAGGCGACGAGTTGGCGAACATGCAATTATACTAATTTGATATGAAGAAGATCGTTACGAAAACCAAGGTGCCCAAAAGAGAAATCTCTGGGAAACTCTTTGTGCGTGTTTTCCTTCCCTGGACGGCTATTCTGATCCTGTCCCATCTGCTCACCATGTACATAGCTCCCACCTATATGTGGGGAGTTCATTTTTATCATTTCTTTCCCGACTGGATAGGGTGGATTTTGACTTTAGTCACTTTAACCATTTTGATCCCCGGTGTTGCAGAATATCTCTATGAAAAATTTGAGGCTTTGGCTAAAAAGATCAAGAAACCATTTGTTGGATGGGGAGAGAACAAAACCTTTCTTATCTTGAGCTTTCTTTCTCTTCCCATTTTCTGGATTTTCCGAACCAGATTCCATCTTTTGGGGGATGGTTATTTTCGCATCATAGATTTGCCAAAGGGGAAGCTTCATCTCCAGGAGTGGCTGGACGGATTCATTCACCTGGTGATATATCGGGTGATGACCAAACTCATCCCCACCTGGACTCCAGAGCTGACCTATTCGATCATAAGCATTCTGTGTGGGGGTGTTTTCGTCTTTCTTGCATTGAAGTTATCCTCCCTTTTGGGCAAAACTGACCTGGGAAAGGTTTTGGTCTTTTTCTTCTTAATTTCTTTGGGGTCGATTGAGCTTTTCTTCGGGTATGTGGAGAGCTACTCCATCCTTCAGGTGGTGCTTTTAGCTTATATATACTTTGCCGCCCTGTATTTATCAGGCAAGACCAGCATACTTCCGGCGCTTTTATTCTTTGTAATAAGTATCGGTTTACATATCACCTCTTTGATTTTTGCCCCCGCGTTTATTTACCTTCTATGGGTAGGTGGTAGTGGGATTAGAGCAGATAAAATCTCCACCCCCGGCATCAAAGATGCAACCGCACCGCCGGAATCTGCAAGGAAGCGAAAAGTTCGCTTAAGAAAAGAAAGTTCAAAGGCCAGACGTAAGTTAAGCACTCCCACCCTGATGGGGTTAATTATCTCCTCAATTATCATCCTTTTCTGGGTTTACGGAGTTGCCACCAGTTTAGAGAAAACTGGCAAAGGTATTTTCATCCTGCCTTTAAAAGCTCCCGCAAGTTATCCTTTCGGCATGTTCTCCCTGGCACATATCTCCGAGTTTGTAAACCAGCTTCTTTTGCTTTCTCCTCTGGGTATCTCTCTTTTAATTTTTTTCCTTTTCTTTAGGATTAAATTCAAAGATAGATTGATCATTTTTCTAATCTTTGCCTCGTTTTTTGCCTTAATCTATCTGTTCGTTGTTAATTTTACCCTGGGGAGCGCTGACTGGGACTTGAGATCGGCTCCTGCCCCTTTCTTTGGGTTGCTGGGGGTACTCCTTTTTTTAAGGTGGGGTGAAAAACAGTCCACAGTCCACAGTCCACAGTCCACCGATCCTCACCCAAAAGTGTCTGCAGGAAAAAGAGTTAAAGCCTGGGGGCTGGTCTTCATCTGGTTCAGTCTTTTCCACACTATTCCCTGGGTATTGGTTAATGCTCATCACCAAAGATCGGTGGAACGTTACCTGTTGATTCAGGGAAACGATCCTCATCCGGTGGATGAGACCGGCTACAATACTTTTAAAATCGCACGAATATTGAAATTCGCTGGATTGGAGCAAGAGGTGGACGAACTTTATAAAAACGCAATACAGAAAGATCCTCAAAATCCACTTAATTATTATAACTTAGCTTCGCGATATTATGATAGAGGTAAGCTTGATGACGCTATCCCTTATTTGGAATCCAGCCTTAACGTAGCACCTCACTATGTAAGACCCAATTGGCTTTTGGGTAAGATTTATCAGATTAAAGGGGATTTAGATAAAGCCTTGTTTTATCTGGAACATGCTTTACCTTGGCTGAAAAATAACGTGGGATTTCTTTATGATTTAGGTAGTATCTCGCTTCTAAAGGGAAAATTGGATCAGGCAGAGAAATGCGCTCTGCGGATATTGGAATTAGTACCGAATGATACAAAAGCTTATCATCTCTTGGGATCAATATATATGGAAAAGAAGAATTATGAAAAAGCAAAAAAGGTGTGGGAAAATATTCTAATGTTTTCACCGGAGGATTCGGTTGCCATTCAAAACCTAAGGCAATTAGAAGAGCAAATGAAAGAGTAAGTTGGAAAGTTAATAACAGTAAAAGATTTTCTCTATTTCAATCTTGATATCTCCGAGCAATAGGTATGGAGTTTTAGCTTCATCCATTGTGTGGAAGATCGTATAAGTCTGCCCCTCTCAATATAGCGTAGACCAAAAATGTTGATCGGGGTAAAAACCTTCATTCAACTGTTACGCTTTTAGCTAGGTTTCTGGGTTGATCCACGTTACAGCCTCGCATGACCGCCATGTGATAAGCCAAAAGCTGGAGAGGAATCACCGAGAGGATAGGGGTTAGAAGTTCTAAAGTGTGAGGAATGTATATCACATGATCCACCTTGTCCGCAATCTCTTCATCTCCTTTGGTGGCAACCGCAATCACCTTCCCCTTGCGCGCCTTGATCTCCGCTATGTTGGATAAAACCTTGTCATGCACCTTATCCTTGAGGGCTATCACCACCACCGGCATGCTCTCATCTATCAAAGCTATGGGGCCATGCTTCATCTCTGCGGCGGGATAACCTTCGGCATGAATATAGGAGATCTCCTTCAGCTTCAAAGCACCCTCCAGGGCAATGGGGAAATTAAAGCCCCGGCCTAAATACAGAAAATTATTCTTCTGATAATATTTCTCGGCGATGCTTTTGATTTGAGAGTCGTTTTGGAGAATCTGCTCCACCTGCTCCGGAATCTTTTTGATGGCGTCGATGATCTCTCTTCCCCTTTCCAAAGACATGGTCCTCATTCGAGCCAGAAGCAAAGAGAACAAAGATAGGATCATCATCTGAGAGGTGAAGGCTTTGGTGGAGGCTACTCCAATTTCCGGACCGGCGTGGATATAGACCCCGCCATCAGTTTCTCGGGCTATGGTGCTTCCCACCACATTACAGATGCCCAGAACCGTTGCCCCTTTCCTTTTAGCCTCTCTGAGTGCTGCCTGCGTATCCGTGGTCTCCCCGGATTGGCTTATCACGAAGACGATAGTTCCCTCATTGACGATGGGACTTCTATATCGAAACTCGGAGGCATATTCCACTTCCACTGGTATTAAGGCGGCATCCTCTATCATATATTCGCCCACCAGAGCCGCATGCCAGGCAGTGCCACAGGCGGAGAGAATTATGCGATCTATAAGATGCAATTCCTCATACTGCAAATTGAGTCCATTTAAGCGGGCGGTTCCCTCTTCATAATTCAATCGTCCCCGGATGGCATTTCGCAGGGTGGTGGGCTGTTCGAAGATCTCCTTGAGCATGAAATGAGGAAATCCTCCTTTTTCTATCTGATCTAAAGTCCAGGATATCTCCTGAATCTGAGGGGTAACCTCGGTTTTGTCCACGGTGGAGATGATAAAACTATCCGGGTCGATTAAAGCCACCTCCCGATCCTCCAGATAAACCACCCGATTGGTGTGCCTGAGGATAGCGGCTACGTCTGATGCCACGAAATTTTCACCCTTTCCCGTGCCTATTAGCAGCGGACTCCCGTGGCGTGCGGCCACTATCTGGTGGGGATTGTCCTTGCAGATTACTGCAATGCCATAGGTCCCCTCCACCTGGGATAATGCCGCCTGAGTGGCTTCCAAAAGATCGCCGTCATAGTATTCCTCGATTAGGTGAGCCAGAATTTCTGTATCGGTATCCGAGGTGAACTTGTGTCCCTTTTGGATGAGAAGTTCCCTTAAACTGCGATAATTTTCTATGATGCCATTATGCACCACCGCAATATTTCCCTTACAATCCAGGTGGGGATGAGCGTTTTCGTCTGTTGGTTCTCCATGAGTTGCCCATCTGGTATGAGCCATCCCGGTGGTGCTGTTGAACTCTTTGTCCTGAAGCAGAGCCTTAAGCGCACTTATCTTGCCAGCGCACTTCTCAAATATTAGCCCCTCCTCCTCGAGCACCGCCATACCTGCGGAATCATATCCCCTGTACTCAAGTCTTTTCAA
>LJUX01000069.1 GCA_001304155.1 candidate division Zixibacteria bacterium SM23_73_3 | reverse complement strand
TGCCCTATGGATGATAAGTAATGTTTCCCATAGGGGCGGGAATTTCCAGACGGGTCTCCGTCATCCCGCCCAGAGCGTAGCTTTTTCAACAAACCCTCAAGCTTACTTTTCATCTATTCATCTTCTGATTTTTCTCCTGCCAGCATGCCCACCTTGACCTCAGCCACCAGAGGTCTTTGAGTAAATGGGATCACCTCGCATAAATCCACGTCTTCCTGCTGAAAGAGTCTCATAATTAAAGATTGACAGGTCTTACCGCCGCAGGCACCCATCCCGCATCTTAAGACTTTGAGCTGATTCATATCTCTTACGCCCTGCCGAATCAGCTCCCTTATCTCCTTAGCCATCACCCGCTCACATCTGCAGATAATGGTTTCATCATCTACGCAGGAGGGTGATGGGAGGTGGATTGGCTCACTAAGCTTGGGATCTTGAACTCTGAATCCAGTCACCAGAGTAGTTTTGTCTTTGGGCATCCTTAACGTAACCAGAATGGTTCTATCATAAGCTTTTCTTTTGGCTATCTTTTCCACTTTGGCTTTGGTCACAAAGTTGCCGTCCATATCCACGGCATCCACCTGTTCTCCCACATTAATTTCAAATTCCAGAAGCTCAAAGGGAACTATAACCAAGCCATCCGAACCCTCTTCTCTCAAATCCACCATGGTTATGGCTAAGCCGGGGCAGACAGCCACACACAGGGTACAGCCAGTACATTCATCACCGACCACCTCTGGGAGACCAAATATTGGGTCCCCCTTTATTTTGATCATTTCCTTGGGGCATATATATATACAGGGATCACACGGGATCTCCTGTACGCATCTTATGATGGGGAAAACTCCAGACTCTGGAGTTTTTATTTCTAAAGAATATGTTTCCCCTGGCTTGCTTTTCAAAATCTCCCATCTTCTCTGCCATTCTGCAGGAACCGATACCTCTTTACCCAGAGATTGGGCGATCTGTCTGCCTGCTATCTTTCCGGAGAAAATCGCCGCTGACGCTTCAGCAATCTCCAAGGCATCCCCGGCACAGTAAACGTCCATGCCGAACTTTTTAGCTTGATCAAAAAGTTCATTCACTGGATTTAACCCCACCGCCACCAATAAAGTATCTGCTTCGAAGGTTTTCTCAGTTCCGGGAATCTCAGAAAAGTTTTTGTCAACTTGAACTACAGTCACTGACTCCACTCTATCTTTTCCATAGGCACATTTGACCGTATGAGAGGTCCACACCGGCACGCCTAATCTTTTTATCTTGTCCTGATGGACTTTGTATCCTCCCACCTGGGGCAAGGCTTCCACCAGCCCCACCACACCGATGCCCGCCTGAATGGCGTGATATGCGGCAATGAGACCCACATTTCCTCCCCCTACGATGAACAGCTTCTGCGAGGGACGGACTAAATCCCGGTTTACCAGAGTCTGAAAGGCACCTGCACCATATACCCCGGGCAGATCGCAGCCGGGGAAGGATAAAGCCTTTTCTCTTGCACCCGCGGCGATCAAAAGCTTTTTGGGGTTTATCAAAAGGTATCCGGCATCATCTACTACCCCAATCTTTTTATCTTGGTAACATGCCACCGCGGTGGTGTTAAGCATCACCCGGATGTTGGAATGTTCCTCTATCTCCGAGTCAAGCTTTGTGGCGATGTCAATCCCTCTGGTTCCGGCAAAACAATCTGCCACCGTGCCGAAGAAGGAGTGAGTTTGCAAAACCAGCTTCCCCCCCAGTCGATGTTTGTCATCAACGATTAAAATGTCTATGTCATGCGGGGCTAACTCCAAAGCCGCGGTGATTCCTGCAGGACCGCCTCCAATGATCAAAACGTCGGTGTCTATGATCCTGATAGGTTTAAATTCACCTGGAGGAACATCACTGGCAGGAAGCTCCGGGATGCCGTCGCATGTGGTGACTCTCATGCCTTCTCGAACCTGGATCATGCATCCTTTGACCGGAACCCCATCTGCTATCACCAGGCACTGGGCACACTGCCCGTTGGCACAGAAAATACCCTGGGGGCTTCCATCCTTGGAATGATGACCGAAGACTTTTATGCCATATGCAAAGAGCGCGGAGGAAATCACCTCCTCTTCTTTTGCCAGAAGCCTCCTCCCGTTGAAATAGAAAGGGATCTTAGCCTCCCCCTCTACTTCCAAAATAGGATGACTCTCAATGCGATACATTAGTTTTCATCCAGAAGATGGGCTAAATTGTCCTTAAGCTCACCTAAAAATCAAAAGCCTTACGCAAAGTTAGTTAAAAATTTCACAAAGTCAATGAATTTTTGGGATGGGCGTTTGGAGAAACGGGAACTTTTGTGTAATTATTCTGAGTAAAAGGGGAGAAAGCATCTATCCGGGTGAGGCTGGTGGTGATGGAGATAAGAGAGGTTGAAAGAAGAACAAAAAATGATAGGAGAGGATGAAGTTTTATGTTGGTTAGGCTAATATTTAACTTGCCCCCGGTTATATGAGATAATCATCTTAGGTCTAAATTTGGATTTTTTCCATGTATCTTAAAGTGAGCGCTGCCTCACCGGGGGTTCACCCTCGGCTCCAGACCGTATCCATAGGATCCTGATGAAAAATTTGTCAATACCGGCCCACTGGGTTAGGGCGGGCATCCTGCCCGTCTATTTTATAGATATGTAGGTCAACCGAACGCGATGGCTGGCTGACAAACAAACTCTGGAGTGTAAAGCTTCAGCTTGACCAAAGATCAAAAGGTCTGCCTGAAGGCAGACACTCCAAACTGCGGTTCAGCAGAAGCAGCTTCAGAGTCTGAGCAATTTCACTTCGCCTTTTCCAGAAGTTACCTCACCGATCCGATAAGCAGTCTCCTTCAGCAAGGAAAGACGGTTTAAAATTCTATTCGTCTCAATCTTCGGCACAACCAGAATCAGACCTATTCCCATATTGAATACCTTGAACATCTCCTGGTTGTCTATGTTCCCCCATCCCTGAATGACTTTGAATACCGGCGGGACTCTCCATGAGCTGGCAAGAATTCTGGCGCCGCAATTTGCAGGCAGGATGCGTTTTAGATTTCCTTCGATCCCTCCCCCGGTGATGTGTGCAATTCCTTTAATCTTGAATCTTTCCACAAGCGGGAAAATTGATGGTGCGTAGCACCGATGCACCTTTAAAAGCTCTTTTCCCACCGTGGTTTTCAATTCCTTGACGTAGGAATTCACCCCTAAACGTCCTCTTTTGAAGAACACGTTACGCGCCAGCGAATATCCATTGGTATGGAGACCGCTCGATTTCAAACCGATTATCTGATCGCCCGGACGAATGCCCAAACCATCGATGATTTTCTTTTTCTCCACCACCCCCACAATACACCCAGCCAGATCATATTCCCCCTTTTTGTAAAACTCAGGTAGCTCCGCAGTCTCGCCTCCGATAAGAGCACACCCCGCTTTTTTACATGCTCTGGACAAGCCTTTGACAATCTGTTCTATTACATCAGGAAAAAGTTTTCCGGTGCCAATGTAATCAAGAAAGAACAAAGGTTTTGCCCCGTGCACTAATATGTCGTTTATGCAGTGGTTGACTAAATCCTCGCCCACGGTGTCGTGTTTTCTCATCATGAACGCCACTTTCAATTTAGTCCCCACAGAATCCACGCTGGAAACCAAAACCGGAGATTTGTGCTCGTTTTTTCTTAAAGAAAAAAATCCGCCAAAGCTTCCGATCTCTTTCAAAACATTAGGGGTGAAAGTCGACTTGGCTAAGTTTTTGATTCTCAGTGTGGCCCGATCCCCGGCAGAAATATCCACTCCAGTGCTCTTATAGGTTAGCTTTCTCTTCATCTTTCAGTTCCTTTTACCTCACCCTCTGCTTCCCCCTCTCGACATAGTAGAGAGGAAGACATAAGGTGGAAAGGTTTATATGGTTTAGTAGTCCTTGCCGACACGAATAAGAGGGCTCTTCTTGACCCTTGCTTCTTGACCCTTGACCCTGTTTTATAACAGCCTTTGTCCATTTATCTCCAGTTGAAATTTAAGTCCCAGAAACTCTGCCGCTCTTCGACAGACCAGCATTCGAGACAAAAAGATCTCAAAATATTCCATCACCTGAGAGATGGAGGTATCGATCTTAATCACTAAGGTGATAAGCTTTTTTTCTTCCTCCACCCTTAGAAATGAGCTTTTTGCCGCATAGTTCACCCTATCGTGGATGTCCTGTTTGATCATCTCCAAAGTGCGCACCCGGGAACTATGCACATCCGACTTATCTGCCAAGATCGCCGCCGCACAGACATCCGACACCGGTTGACCATCCTTCTCGTCATGATTTCCAATGGCGGCTATTATCTCCATGATGTCGTCTGTAGGCATCTTCATCTCCGAAAGGATCAAGTGAGCTAAGATGGCTCCGGTCTGGGCATGGTAATCCCGATTGATCACGTTTCCGATATCGTGTAAATAGGCGGCAATAGAGGCTAAATGCGCCTGCTTCTCCGGATATTTCAACCTGTCCATGATGTTATAAGCGATGCTGGCGGCTAAGCTGGCATGTCTTTCGCCATGCTCGGTATACCCGATTACCCCTAAAATTTCGTCAGATTTTTTAATCAAAAGCTTTGCCAGTTCGTTCTTTTTAACATCCTCAACCGTTATCATCAATCTTCACCTCTTTAAAGAGTTCTCCCAAATTTGATCTCCCAGTAGAAACTTCGGATTTTTCTTCTCAAACTTGATCAGCCAGAAAACTATTTTTACGGACAAACCAAAAGAAAGGTTGGGTGTAAGTGTGCGGTTGCCTTAAAGCATATCCATGGGGTCCACATTAACAATTATACGAACAGCCTCTTTCTTTTTTGCATTTTTCTCTTCTTCTAAAATCTTTTTGATCAAACTGCTCACCCTGGTGATGTTTTTTGTCTTTATCAACAGCTGCCAGCGATGTTGATTTTTTATCTTCGACAGTGGCGCTGGTGCCGGACCTAAAATTTCCACACTTTTTTGCCTTCTCGATTTAATCCTTCTTTCCAGCATAGAAGAGAATTTTTGTGCGTAGGTGGTGACCGCCTTCAAGCTTCTGCCGGAGAAAACCACCAAGATCAGATGATTGAAGGGGGGATAACCTAACTCCCTGCGTTGTTCTAACTCTCTTTGAAAGAATTCCTCAAAATCGTGCGAGGCGGCAAGTTTAATGGTCCATTCCCGGGGATAATAAGTTTGAACCACCACTTCCCCTTCCCGCTCGCCTCTTCCTGCTCTGCCTGCCACCTGAGCAAGCAGTTGAAAGGTTCTCTCCTTTGAACGAAAATCGGGAAGATCCAAGCCTAAATCAGCGGAGATCACCCCCACCAGTGTCACATCCGGAAAATCCAGACCTTTGGTGATCATCTGAGTCCCCACAAGAATGCCAAACTTTTTTTTGCCAAAATCGGAAAGCAGTCTTTTGTGAGCCCCCTTCTTGACCGTGGTATCTAAATCCATTCGCTCCATCAAAGCAGACGGAAAGGTTTTTTTAAGTTCATCCTCAATCTTTTGAGTTCCAGTTCCCTTATATGTGAATCTGAAGCCCCGGCACTTGGGGCAAAGATCCGGCGCGCTCTTATGAAAATTGCAGTAATGACATCTCAAGGAGAAGTCGGTTCGATGAAAGGTTAAAGTTATATCACAGCGGGGACATTTTTCCACAAAGCCGCAATCCTGACATTTGACCAAGGTGGAAAAGCCCCGACGATTCAAAAACAAAAGCACCTGCTCCCTTTTGTCTATCCTCTCCTTTAGAAGTGAGGATAGGCAGGAGGAGAGAAAATTTCGGTTCCCGCTTCTCCTTTCCTGGGTCAAATCAACGATCTTAACCGGTGGAAGTTTTTGTTTCTCAACCCTTTCCTTTAACTCACACAGAGTATACTTTCCATTCTGGGCATTGTAATAGGATTCCAGGCTGGGGGTGGCTGAGCCTAAAATAACTACGACTTTATTTAACTTGGCTCTCATCACAGCAACGTCTCTGGCGTTATATCTGGGGGCCGGGTCATCCTGTTTGTAGGAAGCAACGTGCTCTTCATCCACCACGATCAATCCTAAATTTTGGAATGGTGAAAAAACGGCGGACCTGGCTCCTACTACAATAGGAAGCTCACCATTTCTCACCCTCCTCCAGGTGTCAAACCTCTCCCCTGCCGACATCCGAGAATGAAGACATCCCACCTTTTCACCGAAGTTAGCTTTGAACCTGGATATGATTTGGGGAGTTAGAGATATCTCCGGCACCAGAATCAACGCCTGCCCTCCCTCTTTCAAAACTTGTCTGATAGCTTCGATGTAGACCTGGGTCTTGCCACTTCCGGTGACTCCGTGAATCAGGAAAGGGGAATAAACCTGCTTGTTTAAAGCTTCCTTTATCTTCTCCAGTATTTCCTTCTGTTCTTTATTTAGAGACACTGGTTGTGTTTCCGGCAGATCTAAGCCCCAATCGCTTTCTCGTATTTTCTCCGCTGAGAAGAATTCAATCAAACCCCTCTTCTCCAATCCCCTAATCGACGATGCGCTGATTTTGTATTGACTGGTGAGCGTTTTCCAAGATAACTCTCCCCTATTTTCCAAAAACAATTCGAGACACTTTGCCTGCGCTTGAGATTTCTTTTTTAAAACCGAAATCGCGGATTGTAATAGTTCCAGATTCTCAGAAGTATTGTCAAAATTCTTCAGCCTGACTACTTTCTCATGTTGAATTCTCACCCCGGGTTTTGCCAGCCGCTCATCGATTTCAATCTCTCCTTTTTTGCTAAGGTTATATAGCTCGGCATAGAGCCCCTTTGCCTTAAGAGTTCTGGACAGCCAGGAAAGCCTCCTCTCCTTGCCATCTTTCAACACCTCCAGAATTCTCTTTTGCTTTGGAGAAAGCTTTTTCGTAGACCACGGATGAAGTCTTGACCCTTGACCCTTGATCCTTGATCCTTGGCCCTCGACCCTTCTTTTGACGTACATTTCACTTTTGAGCATAAGCTCAGACGGAAGAGCCGCCCTTAAAGCTTCACCCCAGGAGCAAAGATAATACTCAGAGACCCATTGGGTGAGCTCGAGCATTTCTCCTGAGAAAAGAGGATAGGGATCCAGAAGGTCTTTGATCTCTTTGATATTTGAAACGTCGGAGGTCGCGCTTAGCCCCACCACGAATCCGGTCACAATCCTTTTTCTCAGAGGCACCAACACCCTGAATCCCAGATCCAGTTTTCCCTCAAGATGTGAGGGTATCCGATACGTGAATGGCTCGGATAACGGTAGGGGCAAAGCCACCTGGGCAAACATAAAAGCTTCCTATTCTATTCAGTTTGATTTGTCCAACACTTTTTGCAATTTAAGGCCCATTTGAAGGGATGTCAAGTAAACATGCAACGGTGCTATGTCAGGTAAATTGTATGCGGTCTCTTGAAAATTCCTTTTAGATGGCTGGTCATGCCATAGGCAGATCCCGCCAGAGGCGGGAGAGCCCTGCCTACGAGAATGTAACTCATTGATTTTTCGTCGGTCGAGCGGACGCTCACGTCTGGGGTCACCTTGCCCCACTACTCCTTCGCACTTTTTCAGAGACTTCTAAGAAAATACTTGACATATTATAACCGATCGTATATATTACTTACTGAACGGTAGGTAAGGAGAAAAGGAACATTTTGGATACAAAAGAAAAAATCGTTAAGGCGGCGTTAAGACTCTTTCTGCAGAATGGTTATGAAAAAACCTCATTAAATCATATTGCTCGCGAAGTGGGAATCACCAAGCCGGCTATTTATCATCATTTTAAGAATAAAGATGAGCTATTTCATGGGGTTCTGTCATTCTTTTTTGAAGAGATGGGTAAATGGAGCAAATCCCGCTTTGGGTCCTGTAAAACTCTGAAAGATTTACTTAAAGCCTTTTTCCAATCCTTAGAATCATTTAAGGAAGTGGCTGACGTCCTGTTAGGAAAGCAAAAACGGAAAACTACATATAGCTTTTTGGAGCTTTTTTTAACCGCAAGTAAAAAAGACCCCACAATTCAAAAAAGGATAGAGGGCGGATTTCTTCTAACTCGCAAGTTTCTAAAAGACAGACTACTGAAGGCACAAAAGGGGGGGGAGATCCGAGGTGATATTAATTGTGAAATCTACGCATTTCAAATCCACGCGCTGATAGAGGGAACCGGGTTAATTAGCTATTTAGACAAATCTGTAAACATAGAAAAGATCAGCGAACAAATGTTTAATAATATCTGGAAGATGTTAATGAAGTGAAATTTTTTTGCTTCGTAAATTACCTACCGGTAAGTAAGAAGATAAAGGAGGAAAAAATGAAAAATCAAAAACTTCCTGCTTACTTAAGATTACTTGAGGCTTTATTTCTTGGAGTGGCTATTTCAGTTATTGCGTTGAACGCGCCCCATATCTTCCCAATAACAGAGACCTCTCTTCCCTGGATGAGAGCATCTATCACTCATACCTTTATGTGGATACTATCTGTTTTGATAGCCCTTATTTTAACAAAGGGAAAACTCAGAGATTATGGTTTTACAAAAGGGAAATTTCGACTAACTGGCAAAATATTCCTGTGGGCTATTCCGATGGCGATCTTGTCTGTTATGGGTTTTATCGCCTCCCGTTCCGGAACAGAAGTTAAGGAAGTTTCTGGACTTTCTCAGCTTCAAGCTATAATATTTGTTTGGATTTATGCCAGCATTTGCGAAGAGATTTTCACACGAGGGCTACTTCAAAGTTTTCTTGCACCTTTAACAAGATACGGTTTCAATTTGTCAAAGAAGTTGCGTCTGAGCCTGCCGGTTCTTTTTAGCGGGTTATATTTTGGAATGATGCACATAGTTGCCATAAACAAAATTGGTCCATCTGTGATAGTATTTGCATCACTATTGGGAATTATTGCTGGTTATTATCGAGAGAAAACAGAGAGTTTAATTCCGGCAATCATTATTCATGCCCTTTTCAATATAGGCGGAATGTTACCAATGTGGCTGTTGTCCCGGCTGTTCTGATATCTCTCCTGAGATCAGTTTTGCCTAGCTTTCTTTGGTCAAGCTAAAGCAGTTTCTAAACCCGCATCAGCAAGCTGATGCACTCCCGGTTGGTTTCTTCGGCGACTTTTTGTGACTTTGTTCTTTCCTGTCATTACTCAAATTCTTCAAAAAATCACCGATCTGGGAGCTCGGGTTTTTTAATTGCGTCAGGATCTCGACTCCTGACGCTTTAAAAGGTGTCAGGACTAAGGTACTAATACAACGCAGAATTTAATTGTGTCTTCGCAATATAATAATGTCAGTAGTTTGCAAATAAGGAATGTCAGGTTATAATCGCCTCCTTTAGAGGAGGTGATTAAGGATGTTGAACCTGACGATGGA
>LJUX01000068.1 GCA_001304155.1 candidate division Zixibacteria bacterium SM23_73_3 | reverse complement strand
TGGTCCTTCCGGAAAAATGCGCTTTTAGGACGGAAATAATCACAAAAGTTTCCCCTCTCCTTGTATCTCACCCACTCCGCTTGTGGTTCCTTGCATTGATGATAAGCTTCCTTGTTGTAGAATTCGCAATTGAAACAACAACGTAAGTCAGAGTCGCAGTGAGGACAGGTATCCTTCCGATGAATCTTTTCAGGCGTCTCCACGCTTTGTCCGCATTTCCAACAAATCATAGAATCTGCCTCGCTATTCGTGAATTTTGAGAAACTCCTTTTTTCCTAACATATATTCGAATCCGCCCTTTCGAATTGACCAACCCACAAGCTCAACCTCCCTTTCTTCCTTAAGCTTTACTTCCTCCTTTACCACGTAACTTGTATCTCCCAAGAACTCCAGCACGACGATTTCCTGGTAATTGTCAGGTAGATTCTTGACGAATGCCAGAAAACGATCACAATCAGACCAGGCGAAGTTATACTTATATTCTCCCACTGTCATCGAATCTGAAAACTGAAACACGTTCGTTTTGTTGTTTAACACGCCCACCCAGCTTTTGGAATCCATGTTGACGCAGTGAACTGTCCGCCGTTTCCAGCGCGAAGGAAAACACTGTCCGAGGCCACCGTAATATATCTCGGCATACTCCGGAATCTGGTCCCAGTAGACATCGGGATTAAGAAAGGGTTCTCTCCTAATGGACAGATAAAGGACGTTCGGAAAACCATATCCGTGGTACACTCGGAGTTCGTACTCGTCAGGGTTGCTCAGAGCAAGAAGCGAATCCAAGCAAATAGTCGAGTGGACTGGGGGTCTCTTCAGCTCCTTCTCGATTTCAAAGCACTCGGTGTCTCCGATTCTCTGCAATCCCCTTGCTTCTATCCTTAGGATCATCCTTCGGTTTTCGAAGTCATAAACATCGACAAAACCCTCGACTTCACCAGCGTATAATTCATAAAACAAAAGGTAAAGATGTCGATCTCTGTTAACCCAGGCAATGTTACTGACACTTCCATATGTCTTGTGTAAGAAGGTTCTTTCGGTGCCATCCGGCTTGCAATAGAAAAGGTCTTTTCCCGACGACTCGAAACCTATCCCGGTACAATCTGTATAGAATACATATTTAGAATCAGGGGAAAGGACAGCCACGTCACGTGCTCCGCATCCTTGGTCTTTAACGATCTTAACCTTGCTACTATCTGGGAACAAGACATAGAAGGTCC
The DNA here is from genome assembly GCA_001304155.1 of candidate division Zixibacteria bacterium SM23_73_3. GTDB lineage: Bacteria > Zixibacteria > MSB-5A5 > MSB-5A5 > SM1-73 > SM23-73-3. The sequence goes on along the minus strand of LJUX01000068.1, from coordinate 9,748 downwards.
GCTTTTCCTTGACAATTTTCAAATCTTGGGGTATTGCTGTTGAGATAGCCAACAGTAAAAAAGCTACAGCTGTAAGGATCCTTATGGACGAGATGCGCCTGTGCACAGTTTCTATCCTTTGCTATGTTTTCCGCTTTCTTTATAGCTTAAATAGCCTTGAATAAACTGGTCGATCTCACCATCCATCACCGCCTGAACATCCGAAGTCTCCACGTTAGTGCGATGATCTTTAACCATATTGTAGGGATGAAACACATAAGATCTGATCTGGCTTCCCCATTCGATCTTCTTCTTTTTACTTTCCAACTTCTCCTGCTTTTTTTCCTCTTTTTCCTTATAAAACTGATATAGTCGCGATTTGAGAACCTTCAGGGCATTCTCTTTATTCCTGAACTGAGAGCGCTCGGATTGACACTGAACTACGATTCCAGTGGGCATGTGGGTTATCCTGACCGCAGAGGAGACCTTGTTCACGTGCTGACCGCCGGCACCGGAGGCGCGGAAAGTCTCTAACCGTATATCGTCATCATTTATCTCTACGGTGATATTGTCTTCGATCTCTGGAAACACGAATACCGAGGCGAATGAGGTATGTCTTCTTTTGTTGGCGTCAAAAGGGGAGATACGCACCAGACGGTGAACCCCACTTTCAGCTTTCAGATATCCGTAGGCGTACTCCCCGGTTATCTCCAAGGTGACGCTTTTTATTCCCGCCTCTTCGCCTGCCAAAAAATCGATGGTTTCGTATTTGAATCCTTTTCTTTCCACCCACCTGGTATACATGCGCAGAAGCATCTGCGCCCAATCCTGAGATTCTGTTCCTCCTGCTCCCGAATGAATGGCAAGGATGGTATTTTTGGCATCATCTTCACCGGAAAGAACTGTCTGAAACTCAAATTCGTCAAGCTCTTTTTTCAGTTCAGTTAAGCTGACAAATGCCTCCTCTTCTGCCTGAGCATCTTTTTCCTCTTCAGCCAATTTTTTCAGAAGGACAGCATCCTCAGTTTTTTGGGAAAATTGTTGCCATCTTTCGGACCACTTCTTGAGTTCGCTGATCTCTTTCAAAACCAATTGAGCTTTTTGGTTATCGTTCCAGAATCCAGGCTCTCGTGAGATTTTTTCCAGCTCGTCGATCCTTTTCTCTTTTCCTTCCAGATCAAAGATACTCCCTTAACTTGCCCAATCTTTCCTTGATATTATCTATGGTGACATCCATTTCCGTTGCCATGATCTCCTCCTAAATATGCGTGTAAAAATTCGTTTTCTGCCTTCGAGGCGATTTCCAATATAATGTCGAATCGGATAAAGTCAAATTTTTTATCAAGGGCATACATCCTATAATGTGTTATAGCCGATCTCGGCAAAAAGAATAATCGATTACCTCTATCATCCTGTAGAGTGGGGAAACAATTCAACCCTTTAAACCCCCTTTAATAAAACTACGGCAATTCTTGAATAAAATTTAATCCAACATCCATGAAAGCGCTGCTTTAAAAAAGCATGATCGCCATTTTCATCTTTCGTTTTTCGTCGGAAGACAAGCTTGGATTATACGATGCCGATTTATCTTTTTTAATTGACAAGTATCTGTGATCATCATATTTTGCGTTCACTTAAAAATACAAAAGGAGGTTTAGTTTGTCTGATTCTGAAAGACTTAAAAAGGGAAATAAGATATTTTGGGGATTGGTATTGATAATGGTCGGGGTCTTGATCTTGCTTCATAATCTTGGCTATGTAAGAGACGATATTGTCCGATTCTGGCCCGTGCTTATCATACTCTTGGGCATTAAGAAACTAATCGGTTAGATTGCTTTTTTGGTTTGGAAGCGGATTTTATCAGATTTGAATTCTACCTGGAAGTTGGGATGATCCCATTTTAAGTAAGGATTGTTTTCTCCTTAAAGTAAAAACCTTCTGTTTGACATGAAAAACAACAATCCACAGGAAACTCTGAAGATGTTTGTCTTTCTTTCGGAGATTTTGAAGCGAAGGGTAATCAGCTCTGCGGGAAAGATTGTCGGCAAGGTGGTGGATTTGCGGGTCAAACTGGGGGAACTTTTTCCTCCGGTAGTTTCAGTTCGCGTCCTGCAAAAAGGGCAAAAAAGGCTTGTCTCGTTTTCCTGGCACGCAGTGGAGAGTATCAACGGGAATGTCATAAGATTGAAGAGAGATTCGGAAAACCGGACTGTAGATCTGCAGATAGAAGAGGGAGAGATACTTCTGAAAGATGAGATATTAGATAACCAAGTGGTAGACACCTATGGAGCGAAAGTGGAGAGGGTAAATGATCTTCATCTTCTGTTGGCTGAAGAACAGCTCAGGGTGGTGCATGTGGATTTTGGCATAAGAGGGATATTGCGCCGTCTGGGCTGGATCAGATACGTGGACGCCCTTACTAACTGGCTTTTTGCCTATCAGATCCCGAATAAACTTTTGTCCTGGAAATACATTCAACCCCTGTCGCATGATCCCAAAAAGAAAGCTTTGAAGCTCAACGTAACACACCGTAAACTCTCCGAAATTCATCCGCCCGATCTGGCAGACATTTTGGAAGAGTTGGATAAGCACGAACGATCCTATGTATTCGGATCTCTGGATGTGGAGACCCAGGCAGATACATTGGAAGAAGTGGATGATAAGACAAGAACATCCATAATTGAAGGCTTGTCTGAGGAGCGTGCCTCAGACATCATAGAGGAGATGGAACCGGATGAGGCCGTCGATCTACTTCAGGATTTGCCGCAAGAAAAAAAGCAGGAGATAATTGAGGCTTTAGAAGAGGATAAAAGAGAGGAGCTGGAGGAGCTTTTAAAATTTAAAGAAGAGACCGCCGGTGGCATAATGACGCCCGATTTCATTTCCTGTTTGCAGACGGACAGTGTGAAGAGAGTCATGGAAACCTTCAAACAATCAGATAATCCTCTGGATAATATCTCATATATCTATGTGACAGATGAACAGGAAAAATTGATTGGAGTAGTAACCCTGCGCCAATTGATTTTTAATCCAGCGGAAACGAAAATCAGCAGTTTTATGAACCAAGATATTGTCAAATTGAAAGTCGACGATTCGGTCGAACAGGTGGCTGAAACTTTCAGGAAATATAAGTTTTTGACCATCCCGGTGGTGGATGAGCAAAACAGGATGAAAGGAATAATAACCTTAAGGGACGGTGTAGAAGCGATCTTCCCTGAATTTGGCGAATAAAAGGAGCGAAAGATTTCAGATACCAGACACCAGATTCGGATTCACCCTTGATATCGAAAAAGATCGAAACTCTGCTATCTGCTGACTGGGGTCTGTTATCTATTTATCTTTTCTCTTATGACTAAAGGTCTGTTATCAAAATCTCGATGGAGAAGCGCACTTATTCTTCTGGCGGTGATAGGTCCGGGAATCATCACCTCCAACGTGGATAACGATGCTGGCGGGATTGCCACCTATTCCATTGCCGGGGCACATTTTGGATATTCCCTGATATGGTCACTTATCCCCATTACGTTAGCGCTTATCATAATCCAGGAGATGAGTGCCCGCATGGGGGTGGTCACGGGCAAAGGGTTGTCTGATCTAATAAGGGAACATTTCGGTGTAAAGATAACTTTTTATCTGCTGGTAGCTTTGATCTTCACCAATTTCGGAAACACCATAGCGGAGTTCGCCGGAATAGCCGCCAGCTTAGAGATATTCGGTGTCTCCAAATATATCTCCGTTCCTGTGGGGGCTTTCCTCGTCTGGATGCTGGTGGTTAAAGGGACTTACAAATCAGTGGAGAAGGTTTTTCTGGTGGCTTGCCTTGTTTATGTCAGCTACATTATATCGGGTTTTCTGGCTAAGCCGGATTGGAATGCAGTAAAAGACAGCGTATTGACTCCCGGGTTGGAGTTTTCTGCCGGAAGTTTTGGCATGTTGATTGGGTTGATCGGAACCACCATCGCCCCCTGGATGCAGTTTTATCTGCAGTCTGCGGTGGTGGAGAAAAACATTAAGTTGAAGAATTATAAATACTCCAGAGCGGATGTTATATTCGGAAGTTTCATGGTGAATTTGGTGGCTCTTTTTATAATAGTGGCTTGCGCGGCCACTCTTTCCAAAGCAGGAATCAGGATCGAAACGGCAAAAGATGCGGCTTTGGCATTGGCACCTTTGGCGGGTAAGTATTGTTCCTATCTTTTTGCTTTTGGTCTTTTGAATGCGTCGCTTTTTGCCGCATCCATATTACCCCTTTCCACCGCATATGTGGTCTGTGAGGGAATGGGCTGGGAACAGGGGGTGGACAAAAAATTCTCCGAAGCTCCTCAGTTCTATGGGTTATACTCTCTTTTAATATTTTTGGGAGCAGGAGTGGTGCTCTGGCCCAATCTGCCGCTTATCCCCATAATGTTCATCTCCCAGGTGATAAACGGCATAGTTCTTCCCGTAATTCTTATCTTCATATTGATACTCATAAATAACAAAAAGATCATGGGGTCGTATACCAACGGTAGAGGTTTTAATATCTTAGCCTGGCTCACCGTGACCATCTTAATCGGCCTCAGCATTACGCTTCTCCTACTGATGGTCGGGATAGTCTAAATTATACCAGACTGCTGGCAAATCAAAAAGTAAGATTCGCACTTTTAAAAAATTGAAAATGCAAAAAGAAAAATTCAACCAAGCAATTAAAAATTCAAAATTACCTCTGAGTCCTACGTCTTTATTTTCTTTAAATTTTAATTTTAAACTGCAATTTTGTTTTTTCCCCTTTGATTTTTGAATTTCTTTTAGTCTCTTATCCAAACCTCAGCTTCAGCCTGCGAGCCTAAGTCGAAGGAGGAGGGAGACCAGCCGTTTATTTCTTGACACCCATGTAGTTTCCCCATAAATTGACTTCATCAAAGGATTCATCCGAGGGAGAAAATATGGCTTTTTTTCCAACTGCGAAATTTCTGGTTAATATAAGATTAAGATACGTGGTCATAATCACCCTGCTTTTGGCTTTGCTTCTCTTTTTGATTGCAGTTTTTGGGATCCAAAAGAGCAAATCCAATATGCTACGAGTGATGGAAAAAGAGGGAATGGCTCTTTTGGAGAGCTTGATTCTGGCAAGCCAGAATACTGTCCAGGCAAATGCTCTGATAGAAGAACTGATAGGGGAGAGGCTTGGGGATATCGCCAATTTGGTAGATCAAATGGAAAAAGATGGAAAAGTGAGCAACTCAAAACTGGAGAGCGTGGTCAGAAAAAGTAATCTGTCCCGAATTGACATCTTAGACCAAAAGATGAATCTAAAATACAGCAGTCATCCGTTGGAGAAAGATATATATCAGGATTCAACCACATCGGTTATCCCTTCTATTACAAGCATCCTTGAAGGAGAAGAGGAGGAGGTGGTATTTGGCATTGAGGCTAAAACTCTTCTGGCAGAAAAAAGCTATGCTGCTGCGTTGAGAAGATCAAAAGAGGCAGGTGCTGTGGTGGTGGTTGCCTCCGCTTCGTATATGGAGAGCTTCAAAAAAGAGATAGGAATCGGCTACCTGATTCAGAAGATCAGCCAGCAAAGCGGAGTAGATTACATCCTCCTGCAATCCATGGAAGGTATAGTATTAGCTTCCAAAAAGGTTGAAAGAATGTTGAAAATTGAAGAAGACCCTTTTCTACAGAGCACTCTGTCAGAAGAGGTGGCCAAAAGCAGAATCACCTCTTTTGAAGGTGAGGAGGTCCTGGAGGTGGTGAAATCTTTTAAGTCCGAAGAGATTCCGTCCGGGATTTTTAGAATCGGTCTTTCTCTGAAAGGCTATAAGAAGGTAGCTTCCACCTATCAAAAGCAGATGATCTTCTTCTCCATTATTCTGTTCTTTCTGGGGCTTTTGACCATCGGAATCGTGATCATCAATCAAAATTATTCTATTCTGGACAGATCATATAGGGAGATCAAAACCCTCACCGGAAACGTGCTTGAAGCCATGCACAGCGCGGTGGTGGCGGTGGATGATGAGGGCAGAATCGTTATGCTGAATCGTTTGGCTGAGGATATTTTCGGTATAAGCAAAGATCATGCTATTGCGCAGGATTATAATTCCATTTTTCCAGACGATCCCTGTCTTTTAAACCAGGCTCTTCAGAAGAAAAGAACCACACGAGACGTGGAGAATGAATTTCGCACCCTTTCCGGTGAAGACAAAGTATTGATAATCGGCACTTCCTGCCTTTTCGATGAAGATAAAAAATTTAAGGGAGCCGTCGCCGTGATCCACGATATCACCGAGTTAAAAAAATATGAAGAGGAAGCAAAAAGAGCAGAAAGGCTTTCCGCTTTAGGAAATTTAGCCGCAGGCGTTGCTCATGAGATAAGAAATCCCTTAAATGCCATCTCCATTACTGCTCAGAGACTGAAGTCTGAATTTGTTCCCCAGAAGGATCAGGAGGAATATACATCCTTCACCAAGATTATCTTGGATGAGATCAAAAGATTGGACAATATAATAAATCAGTTTTTGAGCCTGGCTAAAGCGCAGAAGCTGAACTTAGTCCCCACAGATATGAGCAAATTCTTAAATGGGGTGGTGAACCTGGCGGAAATTGAGGCGAAGCAAAAAGAGATTCAGCTTACCAGAGAGATTGACACTCTTCCCGAGACAAAAATCGACCCAGGGGAGTTGAAAAAGGCCCTTTTGAACATAATGTTAAATGGGATTCAAGCAACCCCCGCAAGTGGGAAATTAAGTGTTCGCTCTTATCTGGATGATTCACAAAGAAACATAGTGTTGGAAATCAAGGATTCAGGGAGTGGAATTCCAAAGGAAAAGCTCTCCAAGATATTTCAGCCATACTTTTCCACCAAAGAAAAGGGAACCGGACTGGGGCTCTCTATTGCCTATCGAATCATCTCCGATCATAAAGGAAGAATCGAAGTGAAAAGTGAGCTACGCAAAGGAACTATTTTCACCATAAAATTGCCGATCGTATGAAGCGAACCGAGTTAACTTACATTTAACAAATTACAGGATTAGTTATGGCACTTTATCGAATTCTAATAGTGGATGACGAAGAATCCCAGAGACAGCAGTTGGCCGGCTTCTTAAAAAAGCAGGGTTTCAGTGTCACGACTGCGGAATCGGGTCCGGATGCAATAACCATCTGTCAGGACAAAAATTTCGAGGTGGCTTTAATTGATCTGAAGATGCCCGGAATGGATGGAATCGAGCTTTTGAAGAAGCTTAAAGAGTTGAATCCGGAAATTCAGGTGATTATGATGACCGCCTATGGCTCGGTGGAATCTGCAGTTGAAGCCATGAAGCTGGGGGCATATCATTATGTAAATAAGCCAATTAACCTTGAAGAGTTAAAGCTGAACGTTAAGAAAGCCTTAGAAAGCTATCATCTTCTAATGGAGAACAAGTATTTAAAGGAAGAATTGGAGGAGAAATATAAAGATGTTCAGATAATCGGGGATAGCAAAGAGATTAGGGGGGTATTAAGCACGGTTTCCCGGGTGGCGAAAACGAAAACGACTGTTTTAATAAGAGGTGAAAGCGGGACTGGAAAAGAGTTGGTGGCAAGAGCTGTTCATGGTTTGAGTGAAAGAGCAGATAAAAGATTTCTTCCTGTCTCCTGTGCGGCTTTGCCGGAGACTCTTTTGGAATCGGAGCTTTTCGGGCATGAGAGGGGCGCCTTTACCGGAGCGATCAAAAAGAGAGAGGGGCGATTTGAACTGGCTGATGGGGGAACCCTGTTTTTGGATGAGGTGGGAGATATTCCAATGGAAACACAGGCCAAGCTTCTAAGGGTGATTGAATCGCAGGAATTCGAAAGATTAGGAGGCAAGGAAACTTTAAAAGCGGACGTGCGAATCATCTCAGCCACCAATCAAGACCTGGAGAAAAAGATCAGAGAGAAGAGTTTCAGAGAAGATCTATACTATCGGTTGAATGTGATCTCCATATTCATTCCACCATTGCGGGAAAGAAAAGAAGATATTCTGCTTTTAGTGGATCACTTTATTAAAAAAGCTAACCAGAGATGCGGGAGATCTGTCAAAGGGATCACTCCGGAGGTGAAAGACATAATTATGAATTATGATTGGCCCGGAAACATTCGAGAGCTGGAGAACGTAATCGAAAGAGGAGTGGTTCTCTCCAGAACCGATGCGATAGATAAAGGTGATTTGCCCTATTTGGGATTGGTGTCGGATAAATCTCTTGAGTATGTTCCACCCGCTTCGCATTCACTTAAAGATATGGAAAAGGATCATATCTTGAGGGTTTTAAAAAAGACCAATTGGAACTTGAACAAGAGTGCTGAGATTTTGGGAATTCATCGAAATACGCTGCGTCTGATGCAAGAGTATGGAATTCAAAAGTCAACGGATTGAGCGGATTACGTGTCCCTATAATTTTGGTTAATCAAACTTAAGGAGGAATAGTCATGGAAAAGATGATTGGTTTTTGCGGGCTGGATTGTAGCGAATGTCCCGCATTTATCGCCACAAAGAAGGATGACGATGAAGAGAGAAAAAAGGTGGCTCAAAAGTGGAACAAAGAGTTCAAAGCCAATCTCAAACCCGAGGACATCAACTGCGATGGCTGCCTGATTGACAGTGAGAGGCTTTTCAACTATTGTAAGGTCTGTGAGATACGGAAGTGCGGTAAAGAGCAAAAGGTCGAAAACTGCGCCTATTGCGATGATTATGCATGCGACAAGCTGATCGAGTTCTTCACCAAGGCTCCCGAGGCAAAGACCACCCTGGATGGGATACGAGCCGGTCGGTAGCTAACCGATTAGAGAATGTCCCTTCGTAGGGTGGGCATCTTGCCCGCCGAATAAGCGGGCGCCATAAATGGCGCCCCTACAGTCCCCACTCTTGTAAGGGCTCGATTCATGGAATCATCCTGAGCCTGTGGTTCGACACGCTCACCACCTCGAGTGAAACCGAGGGGCTGAAGGATCGAGCCCGAAGCACGCTTTAAACACAACGAACTATGCAAAATCCCCCACAACAGGATGGCTCCAACCCGTCCATGGGTTATTTCTATGCCTCGCTATCTGCCATGATGGGGGCGGTGCTGATCGTCACCGGCAAATTTGTGCTTTACAGTATCTCACCTCTGGCATTGAACGCTATCATCTTTCCTGCGGGTACGGTTGTGCTGGGACTGGCTATGATTCCGGGCAAAAGGTGGAAGCGAATCGCTAGGATGGATCGAAGGGCCTGGGGTTGGACCATTGCTTTCAGCGTTCTGGCCTGCGTGGCAATCTGGGCTCATTGGATTGGAATCAAAATGATGGACCCCACGCTGGCCTCCTTCCTCAATCGCTTCGAGACCTTAGTCACCATTTCCCTGGGCATTGCGATTTTAGGAGAAAGGTTCTCATGGGGCGAGGCATTGGGAGGTTTTCTGGTACTGGGTGGAATAGTATTGATGAAGTTCACCTTCAGGGCGGAGTATTCACTCGCTTTTTGGGTCGTGCTGTTCAGCGCCGTCTGTTTTGGGACCGCTGAGTTTTTTGCCAAGATAGCCGTCCGTTACGTCGATCCGTTGACCATCAGCTTTCTGCGCAACGTGATAACTGCTGTCTTCTTCTGGATTGCGGTGCCGATTGTGGGGACTTCGTTTGAAGGGGCGCGCTCGGTCTGGTGGGCGCTAATTATCCTCGTCTTTGCCGGGCCGGTGCTGGTGCGGCCGATTTACCTGTATGCCTTAAAGCACCTCGAAGTATCCAAGGTCGCCTTGATTAACCAGAGCCAACCTGTCTTTGTGGCAAT
>LJUX01000067.1 GCA_001304155.1 candidate division Zixibacteria bacterium SM23_73_3 | reverse complement strand
AATCATTGCATTAAACACAGAAATATCTATACCAATAGCGTGCATTCCCAATTCATTCGATTGGACTAATGTTGTTCCACTTCCGCAGAATGGATCCAGCACAATATCACCTTTATGAAAATATATTTGTTGCTTGAATTTGTTGGTATGAGAACCAAGAAAATATTCTACTAATTGAGGGATAAATTTCCCCTTATATGGATGCAACCTGTGAACGTGTTTTGTCCTTTCCGATTCTGTGTATTCCACAAAAGACAAGTGCCAATTAAGGTCTTCACCCAATTTCCTTTTCCACTGTTGCTCTTTGTCATAAGAATCGTAATAGTCTTTTAGTTCTTCCATGTCAATCAATGGATTACCATCACTTCCATATTTTTTTATTCTTCCATACTGGAGCAAATATGAAATATTAGAAATTGTAAGTTTGCGATTCAAGTATTGTGAAGCCCAATTAGCCGCTTCTTTTAAGTTAATAAACTTTTTCTTATCTTCTCCGAACAATGTTAGTTTACTCATAGCTGGCTGACTCCGTATTCAGATTCTTTATGACTTTACATTACTTTGCACATTACTTATAAATAAGTTTTCAAATCCTCTTTGCTTCAGGTTTGCACCCAAGCATTTTTACTAAATAATCCAATGCATCAGGCCGTAGTAGAGCTCCATTGACAACTCCAACTCTTCCCCACTTCCAGGTACCAACTTTTGTTCCTCCTTGAAGGTAGCGAAACTCATGGACTTGTTCTCTTTTGCATTTCTCATCGCTAAACTGATGCTATTGGCCCATTCCCAGCTAAGCCCACGTTTTTTAAGCGCTCAAACGAACGGACATCCTTGTTTTCTTCTACCCATCTATAAAGTATGAATGGCATAAGATATTATCTCCTCCATGTGGAGACAGTCCATAAATGATCTTTTCGGTCACCCAAACAGAATCGTCGCCACTATGTAATTAGCTATCAATATCAGAGAGATAGTTGCTCGATTTATCGAGCCCAATAAATTGGGTAACTACAATTTCGTTTCGTTAACCGAAAAGTATACTTGCCACTATATAATCAGCTATCAATATCAACACTGATGATATCACGACTGCTTTGGTGGCGGATCTGCCCACGCCCTCTGCTCCGCCGGTGGTTTTAAATCCCTGATAACATCCGATGATGGAGATAATGCTTCCGAAAACGAAAGCCTTGGAAAGTCCAGACACTAAGTCCATCATCTTGAAAAAGGATTTCAGACTATTCAAGAACACATGCGGGGGGACGTTCAGCGTGGTGGCAGAAATTCCCAATCCTCCAGCCAAAGCAATGGCATCAGAAAAGATGGTAAGAACCGGAAGCATTATCAATCCGGCCGCGAATCTGGGCACTACCAGATATTTGACCGGATCTAAGGCTAAGGTTTTGAGCGCATCGATCTGTTCGGTCACCTTCATGGTTCCCAGCTCTGCGGCGATTCCTGCCCCCACCCTTCCTGCTACCACCAGGGCGGTGAGAACCGGTGCCAGCTCTATCATCACCGACTTGCCCACAGCCGTGCCCAGATATCTCATAGGAACGTATTCTGATATCTGATAAACTGCCTGAACTGCGGTGACCGCTCCGGTGAAGACCGAAACTATAGCCACCAGAGGAAGGGAGTTTACTCCCATCATCAGCATCTGTTCGGCGGTGAGATGAAATCTACTCAGCGCCTTGGGTAAACCCAGAAAAATATCCTTTACCAAAAGAGCCAAACTTCCCACGTCCTCAAAAAAGATGAGGGTCTTTTTGCCCACAAAGGTAAAGATATTTTCAGTTCGAGAAAATGGCGTTTTCTCTCACCTCTTTTCTAACAAAAGGGCATTTAGTTCTGATAGGAATCTACCCCCGTACCCTTCCCCTCTCCCCTTGGGGAAGAGGGATAGGGAGAGGGGGGTACTTCGTGTTGAGATATTCTCGTATGAATGCTATACAAATGCGTTTGCATTAGAAGGGAACCTCCCGGCGGATGAACTCCGGATTGGCAAACCTGGCGCAGTCCTTTAGGAAGGTTAAGCGCAGATCACCGGTCGGTCCGTTTCGATGTTTCTCCAGCATAATCTCCGCCAAACCCAGGGTGGGCGTTTCGTCTCGAAATTTCTCTATCTTGTAAAGTTCCGGCCGATAGATGAACATCACCACGTCCGCATCCTGTTCGATCGCTCCAGACTCCCTGAGATCAGCCAGCATAGGTCTTTTCTCTCCGCCTCGATCCTCCACCTTTCGGGAAAGCTGGGATACGGCGATCACCGGAACGTCCAGCTCCTTGGCTAATCCCTTAAGAGAGCGGGATATCGTGGAGATCTCCTGCTGTCTGGATTCTGCACTTCGAGGTCCCTGCATCAACTGAAGGTAGTCCACTATTATCAACCCCACATCGTGCTGAGCTTTGAGCCGACGAGATTTGGCACGCAACTGGAGAATCCCTATGCTGGGGGTATCATCGACGAATATTTTTGCCTCGGCTAAAGGACCAACCGCCATAGCCAAATTACTGTAATCCTCATCTCTTATTTTCCCGGTTCTCATCTTATGGGTGGAAAATCGGGCTCGACTACAAAGCATCCTCTGAACCACCTGATTTTTTGACATCTCCAGGCTGAAGATGCCCACCGGAATTTTCGCATCGATTGCCACACTCTCGGCTATGGTGAGACAAAGAGACGTTTTGCCCATGGAAGGACGGCTGGCCACCACAATTAAGTCGGATTTCTGAAGACCGCCGGTCAGGTAATCCAGCTCAAAAAAACCAGTGGGTATGCCGGTGATCAACCCACCTTTTTTTTGATATCCCTCTATTTCCTCGAAGGTGTGAGGAAGAAGATCACCCAATGGAACAAATCCCTCCTTTATCCTCTTCTCCGAGATGCTGAAAATGCCCTGTTCTGCCCTATCCAGAAGGTCATCCACATCCTGAGCGGAATCGTAACACTGGGAGACTATCTGAGCGCTGGTGTTGATCAACTTCCTTAAGGTGGATTTTTCCAACACGATATTGCAATGATATTCGATATTGGCGGTGGTGGCGATCTTTTCGGTCAGTTCCAGAAGATACATCCTCCCTCCCAACTCATCCAACTGTTTGCGACTGGTCAACTCCTCTGAGACAGTTATGATATCCACCGGCTGGTTCTTGTCATACAAATCCACCAGCACGTCAAATATCTTCTGATGATCGTCCCGATAAAAACAGTCTTTGTCTATTATCTCCAGTGCCCTTCCGATAGCTTCCTTCTCCAGAAGCATGGCTCCCAAAACCGCCTGCTCCACTTCTATTGCCTGCGGTGGGACCCTTCCAGATTGTGATGAATGCTTACGCTCTGCCATGGCTGGTTCTCCGATCTGGTCAACGGATTAAACGGATGACTCTTTCGCAGTTGTGATTTGATCCAATTCGTTATCTGGTTTCACTGATCTTTCTGTGCACCCAAATGGGCGGCTACCATTTTCCCCCGTTGATTGAATATGTATGCTTGGTAGCCGCAGGCTTTAGCCTGCGAGAATCTTTAATTTGTCATACTCCTTTCTTAAAAGCTTCAAATCCTCCCAGGCTGGCCTTTTATACTGCTGGTATCTCAAAAGTGCTGCCGGGTGATAGGTGACCAAAAATTTTATCCCGTTGAAATCATGAAATTCCCCTCTCAGTTGTCCTAAAGCGCTTTTGGTCTGCAAAAGCACCTGAGCCGAGATCCTGCCCAGAGCACAGATGATCTTAGGCTGAATTAGTTTAATCTGTTCAAGAAGATACGGTTTACAGGTTTCGATCTCATCCGGCCTGGGATCACGATTCTCCGGAGGACGACATTTTAAGATATTGGCGATAAAGACGTCTTCTCGACTGAAATTGATGGCGGCAAGCATCCGATCCAAAAGCTTACCTGCCGCTCCCACAAACGGCTCCCCTTGTAAGTCCTCTTCTTTTCCCGGCGCCTCCCCGATAAGCATAAGATTGGCTTCAGGATTTCCCACTCCAAATACGAAGTTGGTGCGGGTTCGGTAAAGATGGCACTTTTTACAATTCTTTATCTCGTGATAAAAATCGCTTAAGCCTGTCGGGACAGGTCCATCTTCTTTTTTTGCGGTTGGTTTTTTTGTTTTCACCTGAGTGTAAACTTCGTCGAATCCTAACTCTACTTGCTGTCTGAGAAAGTTTTTTGCCAGCGCGAAAGCTTGAAGCATTTTTTCATATTCATCATTTACCATTGCCATGTTTCTTTGGACAATGTGGATCGGTCGGGCAAGGGTGCCCGACCTACGGAGGACTAACCCATTCTCTCGTAAGCGGGGTTCATCCTGAAGGATTTCCCTCGATCCTGAGATCTTCGGGATCGAAGGACACCCTGAAGGGCTTCCCGCCCCGCAAATCCGTTTTCCTATCCTCTTCTGGCTTTTTTCAGCAGAGCACTTACCTTGTCCAATACTTTTTCTGCCACTTCCTTCTTGAGAAGTAAAGGGAGCTTTTCTGTCCTTCCTCGCCTGTCGATCAAGATAACCTGGTTTGTATCGACTTCGAAGCCAGCACCCGGAACGTTGGGATTGTTGGCCACGATCAAATCCAGGTTCTTCTCCACCAATTTTCTCTTTGAATTCTTTATCTCGTCTTCCGTCTCCAGAGAAAATCCCACCAAAATTTTCTTCTTTTTTCGTTTTCCCATCTCTTTTAGGATGTCCAGGCTGGGTTTAAGTTTTAACAAAATCTCCTCTTCTTTTCTTTTGATCTTATCCTGAGACACCATGCTGGGAACAAAATCTGAGACAGCGGCTGCCATAATCAATGCATCTGCTTTGTCGAAATGTGATCTGACCGCAGAATACATCTCTTTGGCTTTTTCTACCCGAATGAAATTTACTTCAGCCGGCACACGCAAATCCGACGGACCGCTTATCAGGGTTACTTTTGCTCCTCTTTTCTGTGCCGCCTCGGCTATGGCATATCCCGTCTTTCCACTGGAGCGGTTAGAGAGATATCTTACCGGATCTAAAGGTTCCTGGGTTCTGCCCGCAGTCACTAAAATTGATTTTCCCTCTAAGTCTTTCTTTCCGGTCGAAAGTCTAACCACTTGTTTTACGATAGTTTCCGGCTCGGGCAGTCTCCCTTTACCCGTGCCACAAGCTAAATCACCTGTCTCCGGCTCAATGAACATATATCCTTTGTTTTTCAGAAATTCCATGTTCTCCTGGAAGATGGGATTCTCCCACATGTTGACGTTCATGGAGGGAGCGATTAAGACCGGAGACTTAGTGGATATGACCACCGTGGTAAGAATGTCATCTGCTATTCCTGCTCTTATTTTTCCCACCATGTTAGCAGTGGCTGGGGCGATCAAGATCAAATCCGCCCACTGCGCCAAATTGACGTGTCTGACTCCAACCACTTTCTTTTCCGGGAACATCTCAGTGACCACTTCGTTTTCCGAGAGGGTCTCCAGGGTTAAAGGGGTGATAAACTTTTGGGCGTTTTCGGTCATTACCACTATGACCTGCGCACCTAATTTCTTCAACCTGCGGACTATCTCGCAGGATTTGTATGCGGCAATCCCCCCGCTTATTCCCATAATTATCTTCTTTTCTTTTAACATGCTTTACCGAGGAAAAGGCGTTTGACTGAAAATGTTAGGAATCTGGAGTGTCCAGCTTCAGCTGGATCAAAAAGAACCTACAGTGTTTCAAAAACTTAACGGATCAAGCTAAAGTTTGATACTCCAATCCAAATACTCCAGCTAATATATAAGCAATTCCTATCTCGAAATCAACAATTTTTATGAATGCCGAAAATGTCTTATTCCGGTAAAGACCATGGCTATTTTGTGCTCGTTGGCTGCCTTTATCACCTCTTCATCCCCTTTTGATCCTCCTGGTTGGATTATTGCCACGACCCCTGCCTTCGCGGCGGCGTCCACTCCATCCCTCATGGGAAAAAAGGCATCCGATGCTAAAACTGAGCCTTTGGCTTTATCTCCTGCTTTCCGTGCCGCAATTATGGAAGAATCCACCCGGCTCATCTGTCCGGCTCCGATTCCCACGGTTCTCTCACCCTGTGCCAGAAGTATGGCATTGGATTTAACGTGCTTCACCATTCTCCAGGCAAAAAGAAGTGATCTTATCTGCTCAGGCAAGGGAGCGACCTCTGTCACCACCTTCAAATCGCTTTCCTTTATCTCATGCTGATCCGGCGTCTGCACCAGAGCACCCCCCTTTATCACCTTGACCATATTTTCTCTTTTTTCCTTAAAGTCCAACAGATCGGGACAAGCTAAAAATCTTCGGTTTTTCTTCTTTTTCAAAAGTTCAAGCGCCTCCTGCTCGTAACCGGGAGCAAGCACGCATTCTACAAAAAACGTATCGTGAATTTTTTTCGCCGTCTCCATATCCACCACCCGGTTAAGTCCGATTATGCATCCGAAGGCAGAGACGGGATCGCAAGCTAAGGCATCCTCATATGCTTTGTCCAGGCCATCCGCACATGCGGCTCCGCATGGATTGGTATGTTTGAGTATTGCTGCGAATGGCTTTTCTGAAAAATCCTCTACCATTGATAGGGCCGCATCCAGATCGATGATGTTGTTATAGGAGAGTTCTTTCCCGGAAAGTATCTCACATCGGGAGATGCTGGCGCCCCAGAATGCCGGATCCTTGTAAAATGCCGCCTTCTGATGAGGATTTTCCCCGTATCTTAAGTCCTGCGTCTTTTCCCAACCCAAGGTTAGATATTCCGGAAAACCATCATCCATTTTCGGGATAAGGTCTTTAAAATACTTAGCTATCATGCTGTCATAGTAAGCGGTGTGCTGAAAGGTTTCCGATGCTAAGTTCAAACGAGTGTCTAAAGAAAGCGAGCCGTCATTTGTTTCCAGTTCCTGAATGATCTTCTTATACCTTTGCGGATTTACCACCACTGCCACGGAGTTGTGGTTTTTTGCCGCCGCTCTCAACATGCTGGGACCACCGATGTCGATATTCTCAATCGCCTCCTCCTCTTTGACCTCTTCTTGGCTTATCACCTTGCCAAACGGATACAGGTTCACCACCACCAGGTCAATATATTTTATGTCCTGCTCGGTTATCTCCCTTTTTTGTTCTTCATCCTCTCTTTTAGCCAGTATGCCTCCGAAAACTTTGGGATGAAGGGTCTTTACCCGACCTCCCAAAATCTCAGGAAAACCGGTGAAGGAGGAGATGGATATCGACTTTATCTTAGCTTTCTTGAGTTCTGCCTGAGTGCCTCCGGTGGAGATGATCTCCACCCCCAAGTTGGATAAGACCTTAGCAATTTCTATTAGATTCGTTTTGTCGGATACGCTTAATAATGCCCTTCGTATCTTTATTCGCCCAGATTTTTCTTTTGCCATGATCGATCTCTCCTTTAATGTACTTTCTTGCTTCTCCCCTTTAGTCCCCTTCAGGGTGAACCCTCTCCATTTTATGTTGAAAATCCCGCCAGAAGCGGGGGAGAGAGGGATATCAGGGGGTGAGGTATCTATTTAACCAATCTCTGATAAGCTTCTTGATATTTTTCCAGCGTTTTGGCAACTACCTCCTCGGGAAGTGGGGGTGCCGGAGGTTTTTTGTTCCAGTGGATGGACTCCAGATAATCTCGCACAATTTGCTTGTCAAAGGCTTCCTGAGGTCGCCCCCTCCGGTAAATCCTTTTATCCCAGAATCTCGACGAATCTGAGGAGAATATCTCATCGATAAGAATCAACTTACCATCCAATATCCCAAACTCAAACTTTGTATCTGCGATGATCATTCCCCGTCTTTCCGCATAATCTGCCGCTTTCTTGTATATCCGTATGCTTTTGCTTCTTAATTCCAAAGCCTGTTTCTCACCAACCATCTTTTTCACCTGTTCAAAAGTCAGGCTCTCATCATGACCCTCCTCCGCCTTGGTGGTTGGAGTAAAGACAGGATAGGGCAATCTTTGCGATTGGGTGAGGTTAGAGGGAAGCTGGACCCCATAAAGTTCAATGGTATTTGATTTTCCCTGGGAGACCGCCTTGTTTTTATATTCCTTCCACAAAGAACCGGCTATGTATCCCCTGACCACGCATTCGATGTCAATCCGCTTGGCTTTCTTAACCAGCATTGATCGCCCATCGAGAACGTCCCTGTGTTTTTTTAGGTCATTCGGATATTGGTCCACATTGGCGGTGATTAAATGATTTTCCGCTACATTCTTCACCAGGTCAAACCAGAAGAGAGACATTTGGGTGAGCACTTTCCCTTTTCCGGGGATTCCGGTGGGAAGGACAACATCGAAAGCCGAGATTCTATCGGTGGCGACGATTAAGAGTTTGTCGTCCAGATTATAAACGTCTCTTACCTTTCCTTTGGCAAAAAGGGGATATTCATTTATGTTGGTCTCCATTAAACCCTGTTCCATCACACCTCCGATGATTTCAGAATTACTTGCCTTTAAAGTTATAAGATTTCCTGTTAGTTCCAAAAGAAATTTTTGTGGCGGAATAAATCCCCGCCACTATATGAGACGGACATTATAGACCATCATAGGGAAGGACATTCAGCCCTCCCCAGTGCTTATTCTTTTATATACGCCCGATTATCCCTTATCTCGATTTTCCCTTCGGCAAAAAGCTGAATCACCTCAGAATAAGCCTCATGCTCATGAGGCAAGACCTTCTTCTGTAGGCTTTCCGGCGTATCGTTACTGGAAACTGGCACACACTTCTGGAAAAGGATGGGACCGTGATCGTAGACCTCATCCACCGTATGCACGGTCACGCCGCTCACCTTCACGCCGGATTCTATCACTGCCTCGTGCACATGGATGCCGTACATCCCCTTTCCTCCGAAAGCAGGCAGAAGTGCGGGATGAATATTTATTATCTTGTTTTTGTACTCCCTTATCACCGTGGGAGAGATCATCTTCATGTATCCCGCCAGAACCACCAGATCGGTTTCTTTCTCCTTTAAAATCGAGAGAAGTTTCTGATCGAACTCCTCCGGGGTGGCAAATTGTTTATGGCTTAAGTGAATGTCGGGAATGTTGTGGTTTCGTGCACGCTCCAAGGCTCCCGATTTGCTGTTGTTGCTTATCACCGCCCTGACCTGAGCATCCAATTTCCCCGCCTCGATGCTGTCGATTATTGCCTGCAGATTGGTGCCGCCACCGGAAGCCAAAACTACCAAGTTTAATTTCTTCATATTTGATTCATCTCCCTAAGCAGGTTTCAACATGCTGCGGAAGGCTTCAGCCTTCCGCAACCGCAACCAATAGGAATTTCCTATTCCACACTTGTCCTTCAACCAGGTCACCGCCCGCAGCCTTCAGCTCGTCACGAATGTCCGAGAAGTCTATCCACTCATGAACCTTGAAGCCGGACGATTCCATCAAGCCAATTGCCTCCTTTTTCTGAAAGACATTATGTGTTTCGTTCATTTCCATCGATTCCATGGGTGAATCAAGCGACCAGGTCTTGGTGAGAAAATCCTGCAGGCAGCGCCTCGAGATTCTGATCCGGTTTACATCAATGCGCTCGTGAGAAGCTGTGTAATACTCAAACTTCCCTTCGAACTCGTCCAGTTGCCGCATCTTCTCATCAGGCAGCCTGGCCACTACCTCTCCTTCTCCTGCGTCAAGGTGATAAGCTTGACTTCGTGGAGCATCTGAGATGTTACGGCAACGTCGAAATACTCGTCTGGTAACTTGAGCCTATCCGCTCGGCAAATCACCACGTTTGCCTTGGGGCAGGCTTGTTTAATGTCCTTAACGCGATCCGGGCTTTCGTCCACCCCCCACAGCTCGGCTGCGTAGTCCTGAGCCATAGCCAGAAACTGACCCCAGCCACAACCGATATCAACAAGACGTTGGCATGAACCGATGTTTTCCAGCAGCAGGGAGAATTTTAGCTGGTTATCTTTCCTGGCCAAAGCTTCTATTTCCTGCAGGAACTTTGCCTCATCTTTTTTATATATGGGTTCACGATGAATATTCACAGCACTTACCTTAGATTGTTCTTTGGCAATGGTGTATAACGATTAAAAACGGCATTCTTACGTTCAGGACTACAGATTGGCGCCGAATCCGCATGGTTGCGGATGTTTTTTTTCTGTAACACGACCAATTCACTTCTCGTCTCTGTTTTCTGACAGCTTCGCTTTCAAGACCTCATTGACCAATTTGGGATTGGCTTTCCCTTCGGTCCTTTTCATCACCTGCCCCACAAAGAAGCCAAGAAGCTTCTCCTTTCCCGCACGATACATTTTAACATTCTCAGGATTGTCTGTCAACACCTCTTCTACGATCCGACTCAATTCTTCTTCGTCCGTTATCTGAGCCAATCCCTTCTCCGAGATGATCTCTGATGCTGATTTTCCTGTCTCAGTCATCTCGGCAAAAATCTCCTTTGCCATCTTGCCACTTATGATTCCTTCGTCTATCAGTCTTAATAAATCTGTTAAATCTGTTGGGGCGATCTTAAAATTCTTTATCCCGATCTTCCTCTCCTTCAATTCCCGCAAGACCTCGCCCATCACCCAGTTGCTCACCATCTTGGATTCAGGATGATATTTCACGCATTCCTCATAATAATCTGCCAATTCTTTGGAAGATGTCAAGACCCCGGCATCATATTCCGGGATTTCGTATTGGGTAACAAATCTTTGCTTTTTCTGCTCGGGAAGCTCAGGCAGGCTCCTTTTAATCTGGTCTATCCATTCTTCAGATACAGCCAAAGTTACCAGATCCGGCTCGGGGAAATATCTGTAATCGTGAGATTCCTCTTTGGTTCTCATGACAGATGAGATCTGTTTCTTTTCATCCCACAGCAGGGTTTCCTTAACCACCGTGCCGCCTTTTTCCAATATCTCAATCTGTCTTTCTATCTCATAGCTCAAAGCTTTTTCCACCCCCCGGAAGGAATTCATGTTTTTGACTTCGGTGTTGATCCCGAATTTTTCTACTCCCATTGGTCGAACCGATACGTTGGCATCGCACCGCAGAGCGCCCTCCTCCATGTTTCCACTGCAGATGCCCAGATATTGTAGTATCTGTCTGAGCTTGGTAAGATAAAGATACGCTTCCTCTGGTGAAGCAATATCCGGTTCGCTGACTATCTCTATCAACGGAATTCCACATCGGTTCATATCCACGGAGGTCTCATCATCTGATTCATCATCGGGATGCATAGACTTCCCGGCATCTTCTTCTAAGTGAATGCGGTTGATTTTAATTTTTTTCTTTACCGAATCAGTATCAATTTCAATAAACCCGCCAGTTGACAGAGGCTTCTCGTATTGTGAGATCTGGTAGCCCTTGGGAAGATCCGGATAGAAGTAATTCTTGCGAGCAAAGATGCTTTCAGCATGCACCTTTCCACCTACAGCCAGAACCGTCTTGATCCCATGTTCCACTGCCTTTCTGTTGATAACCGGCAAAACGCCGGGTAAGCCCAGACAGACCGGGCAGGTCTGGGTATTGGGTGGGCTTCCGAATATGGTGGAACAGCCACAGAATATCTTGGACTCGGTCAGAAGCTGAGCGTGAACCTCTAAACCTATTATGCTTTCGTATTCCATTATTGCTCTATCCCCCTCACCTTTCTTGTGCCTGCCAGGTCCCCCGACCTGGCAGGCCTTTATCGTCCGGTCGGGGAACCCAACGAGCACAGAAATTTGCTTTTGTCCGAAAGTCCCCAAATGGGGACATTTCGGACCTACGCCTGTTTTCCTCCCGCGTAGCCGAGCCTTCACGGCTCGGCCCGGACGCCTGGACAGGCCCGTCTGGGGCGGTCGTCCGACCGCACAGAGGCATGAAGTCTCTGCTACGTGCTATTACTCAAATTATCATACAGCCACATTCTGCAACTGTAACTTCTTCATGTCAAGATAAGCTAAAGTCCATAGGGAATCGATATAGGTTCCCCAAATGGCGGAGAGCACACCAATGTAAATCAATCCAACCACCACTCCCAGGAAAATTCCCAGGAATAGATTAAAGATACCTAAAGCTATGAAAGGTAATGCCAGGAGCAAACCTACGGCTACGAAGCCAAATATATAAACCATAGTGCTGCCAATGCCAATTAATCCTACAACTAAGGATGGTCCCAGATTGGTTTTCAACATCTCCCATCCCTCCGCCAGAGAAGCAAAGACTCCTTTTCCTTCTATTATGCATGTTCTGGTAGCATATAGATTAATCAGAATTATAGTAATGAACAAAACTAAGAATAAGGGGAATAGAATAATTGCAGAAATGATACCCAGAGCTTTAAAAGTGATCAGTAGCAGTATAAAGGGTGCTAAGGTAAATAGGGCAGATACTAAGATGAAAATCAATATCATGATGCTGATTCCCAAAATCCTCCAGAAATTCTTAACACCAGCGTTCCATCCGTCTCGCAAGGTAGGGTTCTCTCCGCTCTGTATTTTCCAGACGCAATGAATGAGTCCTCCCTGAGAGATGATATACATAATCAGAAAGAGCACAAAAACCACCAAACCGACCAGCACCAGAAGTATGATCGCCCCTACAAGTGCCCCACTTAAAAAATCACCGACCGGCAGTTTGATCTTCTCCGGCAGATTCCCAACCCAACCACCACCTCCCGACCCGAATTCTAAAAAGAATCCGAAGATCCACAGGTATTTAAACTTCCACATTATCTCCAAAGCTCTTTTTACCAATCCACCGTAATCCATAAAAACCTCCTTGCTTGTGCAGAGGCATAAAGCCTCTGCTACGCGTTTTTATATTATCTGTAGGTCGTGCATGGCGAAGCCTGCTCGACATTCTTTTGTCTCAATCCTGCGGATCAGTTTTTTTGCAAATGGAGTCAAGTTCTTCCCACTTTTGTCTCAGTATCTCGTCAGCTCCTAACCCGAATAGGAAGTTAAATCTATCCATCAAGTACCACAAAAAAAGACACATATGAATAAGATTGTTTCGTAAGCCCTTTTCTGTCGGGGCCACCCAAAACTCTATATGCCTATCTGATTCTAAAATATACGAATTTGAACTTCTAATCCTGGAGTGTGTGTAAGAAGAACTTTCCCGATAGAAACTACGATATAATAAATGCAATAGCTTAGCGTTCTTTGCAAGATCGAGCACGGTTTTGTCCGCAAGCTTGCAAATTCTCTTGCATTCATCTTCTGTCTTTGGTAGTCCTTTTTCGACCTCCTTCAACGCTTCTTGAAGTTTTGCCCTAAACTCATCTCTATCTTCATAGGCGTCCAATAGTTTATGCAATGCTCTTTTACTATCAATCGCATCATATCTGATAAACGCTTGTGCCTTTTCCTCAGCACTCTCCCTGTCTTTAAAAATGTAGAGAGCCCAGAGCGCTGCCTCGAAGCTAGCTCTCCCTAGAATCAAAGCGTCTTCCGGGTAACCGCTTTTGCACAATAACAGAGCGGCTTTAGTAGTTTTATAGCTCTTAGCAAATAGAAAGGAAAGTACAATTCCTTCTGCTCCTAGTTCTTCCCTATCTATCTTTCTCTTTACAAATTCATCTTGCAAGTTCTCCGCATACTTCAGAAAAGAAGAAGTCAGAGCAAAGTACTCTTTATACTTATCAACTATGTGTGCTTGCCATTTACTGTCTTCCGTTCCTACATACATAATACTAGCCCTCGACATCCTTTTGTCTTTTCCTCTCGCGTAGCGGAGCCTTCACGGCTCCGCTCAGAGGCATAAAGCCTCTGCTATGCGCTGAAAAACATTCCAAAAATTACAGATTTTGTTCTAAGGCATAAGCCACCTTAAAGATCAAATCTTCTGACAGCGGTTTTCCCATGATCTGAAGCCCGATGGGCAAGCCCTTTGAGTCTTTCCCGCATGGGACGGAGATGGCTGGTATTCCAGCTAGGTTAGCCGAAGTGGTGTATATATCCGAAAGATACATGGTCAGAGGGTCATCAATCTTCTCGCCGATCCTAAAAGCGGTGGTCGGAGATGTGGGGGTGATTATCACGTCCACCTTCTCGAATGCCTTGGAAAAATCCTCTCTGATTATGGTTCTGACCTTCTGCGCCTTGGCATAATAGGCTTCGTAATAACCTGCAGACAGTACATAGGTGCCCAGGATAATTCTTCTTTTCACCTCCGCGCCAAATCCTTCGCTTCTGGTCTTCTTATACATCTGGGATAAATCCAACTCCTCTTCTGGTCGAAAGCCGTACTTGACCCCGTCATAGCGAGCTAAATTGGAGGATGCCTCTGCGGTTGCCAGAACGTAGTAGGTGGCGATAGCTTTATCCGTATGGGGTAAAGAAATTTTTTCCACCTTCATTCCCAGCTTCTCCAAAAGTGTTATCCCTTTCATCACCGCCTCTTTGACCTCCTCATCCAGGCCTTGCCCGAAATATTCGTCGGCAATACCTACCTTTATATACTTGACATCACCCTCAAGAGATTCAGTAAAGTTTGATTCTGCTTCTGGCAGTGAGGTGGAATCTTTGGGATCGTGACTGCAGATCAGGCTGGAAAGCAGGGCACAGTCTTTAACGTCCTTGGTTATGGGTCCGATCTGATCCAGGGAAGAGGCGAAGGCGACCAGTCCAAAGCGGGAGACCCGCCCGTAGGTGGGCTTCATCCCCACCACCCCACACAGGCTGGCAGGTTGTCTAACAGAGCCTCCGGTGTCCGATCCCAGAGCCATCGTAGCCATGTGTAGAGCCACAGCTGCCGCAGAGCCCCCACTTGACCCCCCGGGAATTCTTTGTGAATCAAAAGGATTCTTCACCAACCCGAAAAAAGAGGTCTCATTGGATGATCCCATGGCAAACTCATCCATGTTGGTTTTGCCTATTATCACCGCATCCGCTTCTTTCAACCTTCTGACTACCGTAGCGTCGTAGGGTGGAACAAAATTCGACAAAATCTTTGAGCCACAGGTGGTGCGAACACCCCGGGTGCAGATGTTATCCTTGATGGCAACAGGCAGACCGGCCAAAGCTCCCAGATTCTCGCCTTTGCTTCGGCGATCATCTATTCTTTTGGCGGACTCTTTCGCTTGTTCTTTCAGCAGGGTTACATATGCATTTGTGTTCGGATTAGCTTTTTTTATCTGATCGAATACCGAAGATATGATCTCTTCTGAGCAGACCTCCCCCCTCTTCATCATCTCCTTCAGCCGCCACCCTGCCAGTTTATTCAGTTTTGTGCTGCCCACAAGAATCTTGCGACCTGGTTAAATTGGTTCTTTGGAGATCTCATCCCGATCCCCCTCTCCATGAAATGGAGAGGGGGATATAGGGGGAGAGGTAAAAGATCTATAGCCAGGGCAAATACTTCTCTAATTCATAGTTGCCAACGTGAATGCGATACCTGTCCCATTCTACCTTTTTGTTGGCAATCAGGGAGTGGAAGATGTGTTCGCCCAAAGTTTCCTTTGCCAGCTGGCTTTTTTCAAGCTCCCTGATAGCCTCTTCCAGAGAACCGGG
>LJUX01000066.1 GCA_001304155.1 candidate division Zixibacteria bacterium SM23_73_3 | reverse complement strand
GTGGGTGACATGGACGTGGAGAATGCCCGCTTGTTCTACCAGGCTAAGGTTCGTACCGAGGGTGTAGAAGGGCAGGTCTTTTTGGAGATGTGGTGTCATTTTCCTGGCAAAGGGGAGTTCTTCTCCCGTGATCTTCAGACGCCTTTGACCGGCACCACCGGTTGGACCACGGAAGAGACGTTCTTTTTGTTGAGAAAGGGAGAGAATCCAGACAATGTGAGACTCAATTTAGTTATAGACGGCAAAGGCACAGCCTGGATCGACGATATTCACCTTTTGAAAGATCCGCTTCAATAACATCCTCGCCCTCCTACTATTTGTATCTGCTTAGCTGAAAGGGACAACTTTTACAAACTTAGCAAGTGAGATGCAAAAGAGCTACTACTTTTTGAGAGGAGATAAGCTGGTTATAGGTTTGGCAGGCTTCCTTGGTGGGCTGGATAATTAATCTCACTTCTTTGGAGTTGATCAGTTTTTCTGTCTCAGGTAAAACCTTCATCAGACCCGGACTGCCTGTGCCCACCACGATCACATCCGGCTCTCTCTTTAGCACATCCTCCAGATCATCTATACACAACTGGTGACCCTCCTTCCTCCACCAGTCATCCTTCACCCGATTCGGATAGATTATCACATCTGAGGTGTATCTTTTACCGTCGATTACCACTTCCCCGAAATCATAGGAATTGATCATCTTCTCTCCCTTTGAATGGATAACTTTCTATTTAAAAGATAAATTTTTGACACATACAAGCAAGAGAAAAAACATTAGAGGTTTCATTTTTCCCACCCACCCCATCCCGCCTGAGGTGGGACGGCTACCTCTTCCCCTTTAGACCCCGAGACAAAATTATTGACTTTTCTTTTAGTTGGTGTTAATATGATTTTTAGCTCGTTGAGAGGAAATCTGTGCTTTTCAAAAAAATAGAACATAAGGGAAAAGATATTCTGTTCCTCCTGCTAAAACTTCTTATAAGATCGGGAGGAGAGGAAAACTTCAAGCGGGAAGACGTAGATCTCAGCCAGATCAAAAGGATCCTGGTGGTAAGACAGGACGATCGCATCGGAAATCTGATTCTCACCACACCGCTTCTTTCAGCCCTCCGGCGATTCTTTCCCCAGGCTGAAGTTTGGTATTTAGCCAGTAAAACTTTTCATACACTTTTTTCCAAGTCAAATTTGGTGGATGGGATATTGGTTGCCAAAAAAAGACAATATATCTTTCATCCTCTTTCCCTGCTGTTCTTTATAAGAAAAATAAGAAAGTCAAAATTCGACTTAGCAATTGATGCCAGCGACGAAAAGAACTTTTCCTTAAACAATTCCTTTTTGGTTCTTCTCTCCGGCGCGGGGGTGAGAATCGGTTACAAGAAGCCCAAAAGCGATCTGTTTCTGAATCTGGAGGTTTCTCCTTCGCCTGTTAGTAAACACGCCTCGGAGATGCATCTTGATCTTTTGCGCCATCTGGTGGGAGACTTCCAAGCAAATGGTCTCAAGGTCGAAGTTAATCCGGATAAAAAAGCTGTGGTGGAGGAGTATCTGAAAGAAAAGGGGGTTGGAACTGGTGATTTTCTGATTGGGATGCATATCGGAGGAAGAGGAAAAAAAGGATGGCAGGTGGAGAATTTTCAGAAGTTAGCTGATTGGATCACAGATTCTTTCGGCGCCAAAGTGGTATTCGTCTGGGGACCCGAAGAGAAAAAAACAATTCAGAGAATTTGTGCCCGAAGCAGTGATCAAATAGTGTCCGATCTGTTTCCCCTTCCGGTCTTGTCTGCTTTAATTGAGAGGTGTAATCTATTTATCGCACCCGATACAGGAGCAATGCATCTTTCAGTGGCGGCGGGAACGCCCACCTTAGCCCTGTTTTTGGACTCCGATCCGATAAAATTCGGTCCAAAAGGAGAAATACATCGAATCCTTAAGGCGTCCGGTGGAACGATATCAGTTGAAAGCGTAAAAAACGTATTTCAGGAGATGGTCAAATCACAGTCGGTGATTTGAACTTGACATTTTAAAAACTCTTCCCCCTTTATTCCCTTCTCCATATCCTGTGGAAAATGGAGAGGGGAGAAGAGGAGGATTAGGTAGAAAATAGCCACAGATTCTCATCTAATCAAATGATAAAATAGTAAGGACGATCTGTATGAAAGATTATTTCAGGCTGTTGGCTCATCTCAAACCCCATTTGAGATATCTGATCCCGGCCATGATATTCATGGTGCTCTTTGCCGCAATGAGCGGTTTTTCCATCACCATGATAGTTCCTTTTACCAAGATTTTGTTCTCTCAACCGGGAGAGATCTCCCAGCAAGCCTTTGAAAAGGAGGAAAAGCCGGATCAGGAAAAAGAGAGTCTGGTGGTATTGTTGCCTGAAACGTTGAAAAGGAAATTCAACCAGGTTATCGTGGGAAAGACCTATCTGGAAACATTAGGGCGATTCTGCATTCTGGTATTCCTGATCTTTTTGGTGAAAAACCTGTTCTGGTACGCCCAGAGTTTTCTGATCGTGAGGGTGGAGCACGGGGTGATCATGGATCTGAGAAATAAGCTATACAGTCATTTTCACCTTCTACCTTTGGAATATTTTCATGGACAGAGGACCGGAGTTTTAATTTCCCGAATCACCAATGATATCACCTTAGTCAAAGGGGCAGTGGCAAACGGTTTTGCTCAAGCTTTGCGCCAGGGATTTTTGGTTTTAGTTTATCTGTTTTTAGTATTCTGGGCAAGCTGGAAGTTGGCCTTTATCGCCCTTTTGCTTTTTCCTTTTGCCATATTGATAATTGGAAAGTTCGGGCAGAAGGTGAAAAAATCCAGCGTCATCACCCAGGAGAAGATGGGAGCCATGACATCGGTGTTGCAGGAGACCATCTCCGGCATCCGGGTGGTGAAAGCTTTTGTGATGGAGAGATTTGAGGTCAAAAAATTCACCGATACCACGAAAGATTACTACAAGACTATGGTCAAGCTCACCCGGATTGGCTCTCTGGCTCCGCCTTTAACCGAAATTCTGGGAGTCTTTGCCGCGGTTTTGCTTTTGTGGTTTACCGGCAGAGAGATTCTCACAGGAACTTTAGACCCGGGGAGATTCTTTCTTTTTCTTTTTGCCATGCTCTCCCTGATGCAGCCTATTCGCACCATAAGTCATTTGAATATAGACATTCAACAGGGGCTGGCTGCGGGCAAACGCATCTTTGAGGTTTTGGATACCCAGCCTAAAATCAAAAACTACCCGGATGCCATCAAAAAAGAATCTTTAGAAAAGGCCGTCACCTTCGAGGAAGTCAGTTTCAGCTATGACGGTAACAAGGAGGTTCTCTCAGACATAAGCTTTGAGGTGAATGCTGGCGAAGTGGTGGCTTTAGTGGGACCTTCCGGAGCGGGCAAATCAACTTTGATGGATCTGCTTCCCCGGTTCTACGATCCCACCCGCGGAGAGATCAAAGTAGACGGAATCGATCTGAAGAAGATCGACTTGAACTCTTTGAGAAATCTGATGGGGATCGTGACCCAGGAGACCATCCTTTTCAACGATACGGTGTGGAATAACGTTGCCTACGGTTATGAACAGGCATCCGAAGATCGGGTTTATGATGCTGCCCGGGCGGCTAATGCCCACGATTTCATCAGGGCCATGCCTCAAGAATATCAGACCGTAATTGGAGATCGGGGAGTTAAGCTTTCCGGTGGAGAAAAACAGAGGCTGGCAATTGCCCGGGCTCTGTTTAAGAATCCACCCATACTCATATTCGACGAAGCCACCTCCTCTTTAGATTCTGAGTCTGAAGCTTTGGTCCAAGAAGCCATCGACCGGCTGATGAAAGGACGCACCGTGTTTGTCATAGCCCACAGATTGTCCACCATCCAGAACGTAGATAAAATCGTGGTCTTAAATCACGGCAGAATCGTCCAGATAGGAGATCACGAAAGCTTGATGAAAGAGGGAGGATTATACAAAAGGCTTTACCAGATGCAATTTAAACTGTAGGGGCGGAGCTTCAGCTCCGCCCCGCATTCTGCGGGACTAATCTGAAGGTTCATCCCTACATTCTTGCCACCCGGTGTAGCGGAAACCTTGAGGTTTCCACAATAGACAGAACGGTAGGGACAAGTATCGTCCATACGACTCTACCAGATGTAGCTTACATATTTCGGGACAGGATAAATTCCCGTCCCTATAGATAGGTGACAGTAGATTACGATGACATAGGGCGGGGCATGTAATATCATCCGAGACAAGCCCCTCAGGATGAACTCGGACGCTACATCTATAGACTATCAAATTGTAGTTGCCTGATTTATCAGGCAATGTTACTTTATAAATTCCTACATACTTACTGGGGCTTGCTTTTCCATCTTTCATGCATCCATAACCACTGGTCGGGATATTCTCTGATAATCGATTCCAATACCTGGGTACATCTCTGGGTTACATCCGTTATGTCTTTTTCCCTGTTTTCGGAGAAGGCGAGTTCAACCGTTGGTTTGATCATGATCTTGTATTTGTTCTTATTCTTTCTGACAATGGCCAGGGGTACGATGGGGGAATCGGTTTTATAAGCCAAAAGCGCAGGGGCGGCTGGAGTGCGTGCCAATCTTCCAAAGAAGTCTACAAAAACTCCCCTCACCCGTGAAGAATCCTGGTCTG
Organism: candidate division Zixibacteria bacterium SM23_73_3; assembly: GCA_001304155.1. Lineage (GTDB taxonomy): Bacteria > Zixibacteria > MSB-5A5 > MSB-5A5 > SM1-73 > SM23-73-3. Next base: position 5,419 of record LJUX01000066.1, on the reverse strand, counting down.
CTAAAACTCCCAGAATTCTGCCTGTTCTCAAAGCCTTAAGGATCGGCTTGACTCCAGCCGAAGTAGGGATATTCTCTAGACCAACGCTTTCCCTGTTTTTCACCAAAAGCCGGTCTAATCTGGGGTCATAAACTTCCCGCCCCACCACCGATAATTTATAACCCTTAAGGGAAAGATAAGCCGCCATAAGCTCAAAGTTTCCGATGTGTCCGGTAAGACCTATGACCCCCTTCCCAGCTCTATAAGCCTGATCCAGATATTTTAGTCCTTCAATCTCTGTTATCCTCTCCACATCTTCATATTTCATTTTTTTCAGCCGCACCACATCCACCACATTTTTGCCCACATTTTGGAAGACTACACAAGCTAATTTTCTTAGCTTTGTTTCATTCATCTCCTGACCAAAAGCCAAGCTCAGGTTAAAAAGAGTTTTTCTTCTTGCCTTGCGGATTAAAAAATAGGCTAATTTTCCTAAAAAGCCTCCCACAGAGATGGCAAAGCTTCTTGGTAGGAAGTTAAGAAGAGAAATGGTGGTGGCAATAAGCCAGAAGAGAAACCAGTTTTTGATTCTCCTTTTTATCCGGCTGGTCTCCAAGCTTGACATTGTGACATCTTATTCTTCGTCTGCCATCTTTGGCGCTATACCACCCCTGCTTTGAGGATATCGTGAAGATGCACTATTCCTATTGGTTCCCTTTTGCCGTTGGTGATGATAAGAGAGGTGATGCTGTATGATTCCATCAGGTTCAACGCCTTTGCGGCCAGCTCATCTTCATCGATGGTTTTGGGATTTTTGGTCATCACCTGATCGGCTTTAAGCGAGAAGATCTCATCCGTTCTTTCCACCAATCTCCTCAGGTCTCCATCGGTAAAGATTCCCACCAGCTTGCCGTCTTGGTTAACCACCGTGGTGGTTCCCAATCTTTTAGAGGTCATCTCCAGTATCACCTCTTTCATGTCAGTCTTTTCAGAGACTTTGGGAATTTGATCTTGGGTATGCATTATGTCTGAGACCTTCAGGATGAGCCTTCTGCCCAGATGACCTCCGGGATGAAGCAGGGCAAAATCCTCAGAGGAGAAATGTCTCTCCTCCAGAAGGGCAATTGCCAATGCGTCACCCATTACCAAAGCGGCGGTGGTGCTGGAGGTGGGGATGAGATTGTGTGGACAAGCCTCCTCCTCCACCGATACATCGATCACCACGTCGCTTTTCTCCGCCAGCGGAGAGTTGGGGTTGCCGGTAAAGGTGATTATGGGCACTCCCAATCTTTTGAAAAGCGGGATGAGTTGATATACCTCATCGGTTCCCCCGCTTTTGGTGATGGCGATCACCACGTCGTTTTTTCGCACCATCCCCAAATCTCCGTGTATCCCCTCGGTGGGATGAAGAAAAAACGATGCCGTGCCGGTGGAGGTTAAGGTGGCAGCGATTTTCTTGCCGATTATACCCGACTTTCCGATGCCGGTAACTATCACCCGGCCCTTGCACTTCAGAATCAACTCCACCGCCTTGACGAAAGCCTCGTCTATCTTTTTCTCCAGATGGGCAACCGCTTTTGCCTCCTTGCGGATTACCTCTTTGGCTTTTTTCCTTATCATGACACCCACTCCAATGGATTTATCCTTTTCGCCTTTAGAATTATTTCCACCACCTCCCGTACTGCTCCCTCTCCTCCTTTAGCTTTGGTCACCAGTTTGACAAATTTCTTTACTTCTGGATTTGCATTTTCTACGCAGATAGGAAGACCCACCTGCTCTAACACAGGAACATCTAAAATATCGTCTCCCACGAAAGCGATTTCTTCATCCTTCACATTTAAATTTCTTTTCAGCTTCTGGTATGCCCTTATCTTATCCAGCTCCCCCAAATATACATGTTTTATTTTTAGATGCAAGGCTCGAAACTCCGTAGCTTTGGATGGACGTCCGGAGATCAAAGCCACCTCTATCTTTGCTTTTTGTGCCAGCCAGATTCCCATCCCATCCACTACATTGAATTTTTTTGATTCAATTCCTCTATCGTCCAGATACAGACTGTTGTCTGTCAGCACCCCATCCACGTCCAAGATAAGCAGTTTGATCTTTTTTGCCAGGTTATCTATTTGATCTTTTCTTTTTGCCAACTGATAGAATTTCCCTTTTGGAGTCTCATGTGGAGACCTGAAGGTCTCCGCTACATTTTTTCACCTTATGGCCTGATCGATCGCTTGAACCTGAAATAGAAACTCCTCCAATCTGTCCAGAGGCAACATGTTGTCTTTATCGCAGAGCGCATTTTTAACGTCTGGATGAGTTTCCACAAATAAGGCATCGCAACCACAAGCCACCGCGGCGCGTGCCAAGGGCAGGATAAATTGGGGCTGTCCTCCGGAATAATTCCCTTGGGAGCCGGGTAACTGCAAGCTGTGGGTGGCATCGAAGACCACCGGATAACCTAAATTGCGCATGATGAGAAGCGATCTTAAATCCACCACCAAATTATGATAGCCAAAAAAACTTCCCCGTTCAGTTAAAAGAATCTTCTTGTTTCCCACCGATTCAGCTTTTTGGGCAATAGGTAGCATATCCTCCGGCGCCATAAATTGTCCTTTTTTGATATTAAGCGGCTTCCCGGTTTTGGCAGCGGTTAAGATAAGATCTGTCTGTCGGCATAAGAATGCTGGAATTTGCAAAACGTCTGCCACTTCAGAGACCGGCAGAGCCTCAGCTGGATTATGAATGTCAGTTAAGATGGGAACCTCAAATTCTTTTTTGACCTTCTTTAGAATCTTCAAACCATCCCTCAGCCCGGGACCGGAATAAGAATTGATGTTCAAGCGATTTGCCTTGGAATATGAGCTTTTGAATATGAAGGGGATTTTATGACGAAAAGTAACCTCTTTTATCTTCTCGCATGTGTCAAAAACTATCTTTTCCGATTCGATCACGCACGGACCAGCTATAAGAGCCAATCGGTTTCCCCCTCCAACAGCAAATTCACCAATCTTTGTCGAAACCGTCATAACCTCGCCTCAATATTATGTCAAGCAAATGTGTGAAAGCTCTGAGAAAGTCAAAAGAGGAAGCTTTTACTGGAGTGTCACGCTTTAGCTTGACTTAAAATTTATAGAGAGACAAAAAGCTTTAATCTGGTTCACCTAAAGGCGAATCTCAAGATCCTGCGGACACTCCAATTTACCTCTTTAAAGTATTTTTCAGAGAGCTCGTGCCCAGTGTTTGATTTGTGTATTTCCTTTCTGTGTTTAGATTTTACCCGAATATCTCAACTGCTGTTTGGTAAAATCCTGCGGATATGAGATTTTGACATCTGTAATCTTTCCACTTCTGTCTGTGACCAATTCCAATTCAGGCATGACAAAGGCATAGTGATCCGGCAGGTCAATTGCCTCTGCACGTCTCACCACCTGATCCCGCCACTGTGTATTGACCCTGACTCCGTATCGTTCCACCAGCCTTTTTGCTTCCTGATAATTCCCTTCCGCCTTTATGCTCATAATCGTAGATAGAAGCTCACCCACGCCTTGTTTCATCTTCTGAATGTCATTCACGCTCAAGTAGACCTTTCCGTCTCTTTCCACCACATCTATGGCTTTCGTTTTATCCTTAAGATATGAGACGATCATATGCCTGCCTCGAGCGTGATCTTTTTCCAATCGATCCCCCTGCTTGACGGTTCTCAGTCGAAGCAGATCCGCCCGGGCATAATAACGATATAATGCCTCTCCACATCTTTCATCGATATCAGCCAAACCCATAAGTTTTTCATCGAAGATGTGCCACAACGCCACCAGGTCTGACCTTGCTTCCTCCATGGCGGAGTAGTATTCCTGCAAATAGTCCGCCGGGTCTTTTTTGAGTCTCTGGCTTACCTTCCCTGATCCATGTCCCAAAATCTCGTGAAGAGTGGTATGTAAAAGATCTGCCTTCTCACCCAGGAGTTGGTCTAATTTAACCTCCTCTTCGGTTAAGGCAAACTCTCTGGCAGTTTTCTCCGCATCCAGCTTGTATCGGACACCCGATACATTGGTGAGGATGAAGTTTTTACTCCCATAGGTTTCTCTAATGTTCTGGGCATCGGGCAAGTTTATGCCTAAAACCGAGATGGGTCCTTCACCTCCCACTCCCAGAAGAAGGGTCACCGCATTAGCCACCGGAGCGGTTATGTTTCTCTTCTTATATTTATCATCCCAAGGGGCTTTGTCCTCAAAATATTGAGCCAGATTGGCGATATTTTTCATCACCTGATTTGTTTTTTTGTCCACAAAGCAGACCATTCCCTCAAACTCTCCCTTGGCTCCACGAGCATCATTATACACTTCAATGAAACCATTGATGGTCTCCACGGTGGGACTATCTTTCACCCAGTCGATATTGTATTTCTCAAAATCCGTGGGCTCTCCGGTCTTAAAATACCGAATCAGATGTTCCAAGGCTCTCCTTTGCCCCTGTTTGGCGAAAGGCATTGCCTTTTTGAGATAGTCTATCACCTGATTCAGTTCTTTCGAATATAAGCCCTTTGGGATCTGGTCGGTGCCAGCTCGATAGACCAACTCAGCGATCTTGCCATCCTTTTTAATCACTTTCGAATTTAGGGGATACTTTTCCTCAAAGCCTTCCAGATCCTTTAAGCTTACCCCCTCATAATAATTGTTGCCACTGGCGGTGATCACATCCTCTCCCTCTTCGGGCGATTTGTTGGCTAAAATTGGCTCAAAATCTTGATCGAAGATGGTTCTTTTCACCTTTGAGAGCATCTCCTCCAGTTCGGATTGGTTTCTAATGCCAAACTGTGCTCCATTTGATAAAGCAGCCTTTGAAGCAGAAGCAAGGTCTTCAAAGCTGAATTTGGGGACAATTTTTCGACTGTTGGTGCCATAGTTGCCGTTGAACACCCAGAAGAGCTTAAGATAATGGGCGGTCTTTTCCAGAATAGCTTCATCTATCCCATGCGAATGCGTAATTATCTCCTCCAGCATATTTCTGATGGCAAGCCCGTGACGGTGAATCTGATCATAGGTGATATCCCGTCCCGCCACTGCGGCTCGATAAAGATAATAGGCTAAGATTTTGTCGTCTAAGCTCAGATCCTCAAACCCATCGGCATAAAGTTGCACTATGGCGACCTTATCCACTTTCTCCAGAAGATATCCTCTTTCCGTTTTCATACCGGTTTCCTTGAACTTTTGCATAATATAACAAAAGCAAAAGGCAAAACAAATAATAATTTCTCTGTTTATGTCAGAATTAGGTGCAAAGAAAACAGACTAAAAACTTTGCAAAATTAGAAATTTGGTATTATATTTTATTTCACGGAAGTGGATAGGATCTGGTGGTCCTTGCGGACTTCAAATCCGTGGTCCCTCCGGTTGGTCCGGGGGGAGGTGGGTTCGATTCCCACCCCTTCCGCTTATTTTAGTTT
>LJUX01000011.1 GCA_001304155.1 candidate division Zixibacteria bacterium SM23_73_3 | reverse complement strand
ATAGAAAGCTGGTTAAAAAGATATTTGACGAGATAGCTCCAAAATTTACGGATAGAGAAGGTGGTTACACCAGGGTGTTGAAACTGGGCATCAGAAGGGGCGATTGCGCTACCCTTTCAGTAGTTGAACTTTTGATCGAAAAGCCACCCAAGGAGGAGAAAAAAGGAAAGAAGGAAAAAGGGGAAAGGAAGACCAAGTCAGAGAAGGTAGTCGAAGCTAAAACTTCTGAGGAGAAGAAAAAAAAGGTGAAAACGAAGGCTGGTGAGGTTAAAGAAGAAGGGACTGAAGAAGAGGAAAAAGAAGTCAAAGAGGGCAAAGAAATCAACTCAAAAAAAAGTGACCTAGAGGAAAAAAAGTAGATTTATAAATAAATTCTTTCTCATTTCATCTCGATTCTTTAAGGCAGAGGTCCGCAGGTTCTCAAAAAGGAGCCTGCGGTTTTTTTAGATAAAGATGTGCTTAAAATATATTGTTAGCTGTAGGAAAAGAATCAATTCATTTAAGAAGGTTGAGCTAATTTTCAACGGTGGGTGTTAGGAAATCACCGATATTTATCTCTCCATCGACTATCAACCTATTAATCTGGAGTATTCACCTTTAGGTGAACCGTATGGAGGTATTCATTTTTAAAGGGGCCTCAGGTTAAGCTGAAGCTTGACACTCCAGTAAGGTCTTTTCAGACTGGATTTTTTCAGCGCTGACTTCGTACCGGTTGAACTTTTATTAAAAACATATTGACCGGCTCTTCCGAATGTGATATGTTTATTTAAGCCAATATCAGGGAGGGATGGATGGCAGAACAAATCTCGCCCCATGACAGAAGTCGACTGTTTGTGGAAACATCCAAGCTTTTGAATTCGACTTTAGATTTAGATAAGCTTTTGGATGTGATTTTGAATCTGTCTGCCCGGACCATGGAAGCTCAGGCAAGCTCGCTTCTGATCATTGACAAGAAAAGGGAAAAACTAAAATTACACCTCTCTCCCAGCGAAGAAGCAGGGATGAAAAGAAAGTTAGAGCTTAAGGTGGGGGAGGGAATTACGGGATGGGTGGCAGAACATAAAAAGCCAGTTATCTCCAATCAGTTTAAGCAAGATCCGCGCTATTCCCCGGAACTGGAAAAACAGATAGGGTTCTCCATAGACTCTTTGATTTGCGTTCCTCTCTTGAGAAGAGAAAAGTTGATCGGCGTTGTTACCGCTTTCAATAAGCTAAATGGAAAAGAGTTCGACCAGGAGGATTTAAATATCTTCTCCTCCTTAGCCGATCAGATCGCCATCGCCCTGGACAACTCTTTTCTTTTCAGCAAAGCCCAAAAAAAGACTTTGGAGACAGAGACCCTGCTGGAGGTGGAGAAATCTTTAAGCTCTTCATTGAATCTGAATGAACTTTTAGATCTTATCTTGGATTCTCTTCTGAAGGTGGTCAAGTATGATGCAGTTGCTATTTTTCTGATTGATCAAAAGAAGCAGGAGATTGATCATATCAAGGCAAGAGGATTTGATCCAGCTCTGGAGCCAGATCTACAGCTTAAGATAGGACAGGGGCTGGCAGGCTGGGCGGCTAAAACCGAGAAGAGCTTAATTGTACCAGAGGTCAAACATGATCCCCGCTACATCGAAGCCAGAGTGGAGACTCAATCTGCCATGGCGGTGCCAATAGTATCCCAAAAGAGGATGATTGGTGTTTTCAGCTTAGAGAACGATGAACCAAATGCGTACAGCCAAGACGATTTGGAACTTCTGGAGGCTTTTGCCAGTCTGGCTGCCATATCTTTGGAAAGAGCGCGTCAGCATGAGGAGATCTTAGAGAAAAGAAAATTGGAGGAGGAACTCTTCATTGCCAAAAAAATCCAGCAGAGCTTTTTGCCTCGGGAAAAACCGCAACTTTATGGATTTGATATCTCCGGCATAAACATACCATCTGAGGAAGTGGGGGGAGATTATTATGACTTCATCCCCATAATTGAAAATCAAATAGGGATCGCCATCGGTGATGTCTCGGGAAAGGGGATACCTGCCGCTCTGATAATGGCATACTTCAGAGCCAGTCTGATAGCCGAGATAAGAAACAACTATGCCATCAGAAGCATAATGTTCAAGGTGAACAATCTTCTTTTCGAGAGCACAGCTTCGGACATTTATGTCACTGCGGTATACGGGGTTTTAGATACGAAGAATAGGATACTCACCTTCGCCAATGCCGGACACAATGCTCCCATTTTAAGGTATGCCAACGGTGAGATGGAATATCTTACCGAAGGTGGAGTGGCTTTGGGGATGTTTGAGAATTTAAAATATGAAGAAAGACCATTGGGGCTCAATCCAGGAGATATAGTAGTTTTCTATACCGATGGAGTGACAGAGGCAAAAAATGAAAAAGAGGAGGAATTCGGCACCAAAAGACTGAAACAGGTGATAAATGATTCATACCAACTCAGTGCTTTCGAGATTCAAGAAAATATCTATAAAGCGGTAAAGGATTTCATGGACAGCTTACCTCAGGCGGATGATCTTACCATGATAGTGGTTAAGGTTTTATAGGGTGAGTTTTTCAGTGTGACAGAAAAGTATCCATTTGGCTTAAATTTTCTTATTCCAACAAAAGATGGACAGAATTTGATGGCATGACTTGTGTGGTTTTCATCTTCGGATGGAACCTCTTCGCCTATATATGCCTTTACATTTCATGGGGAGGGAGCAAAGGAGGAGAGGTAAAAGCTGTCAAACCTTGTTCTAACAAAAACTAGGTTAGCAGAGAGGCCAAAGATGTCTAAAAATCTTTTTCTTGTATTGCTTTTAAGCGTTCTGCTTTTCACCGCCTGTATGCCCCAGCCTCGATACACCTCGCAGTCGGTGGAAAAGAAAAAAAGCCAGGTTATTTTGCCGAAGCAGTCCAGGGAGAAAAGCAAAAGTAAGATCGATAAAGCTAAGATGGGAAAGATAATCGATTCCTACCTGGGAGCGCCTTACCAGTTTGGGGGCAAAATCAAGACAGGAATCGATTGCTCCGGTCTGGTGGTGCAGGTATATAAGCAATACGCCGGCTTCAACCTTCCCCATGACACCAAGAAGCTTTACCGCCTGGTAAAACATATAGATAGAGACGATTTGGTTTATGGCGATCTGGTGTTCTTCTCAGACGGCTGGTTTTCCATCTCCCACGTGGGAATCTATGTTGGAGAGGGCAAATTCGTGCACTCCACGAAAGGATTCGGGGTGATCGTATCATCTTTGGACGAGGACTACTACAGAAAAAGATATCGGGGCGCTAGAAGGGTAATTCCATAAACGAATGTGCGTCCAAATAAGTGGCTGATACATAAACAGTTATAAGGTAGACCTGAAATATTTGTTAAGGGTCATGAATCTGAAGACCAAACTTGAGAATCTTCCCGCCAAGCCCGGGGTATATTTAATGAAGGACAGCTCCAGCCGAATAATCTACGCGGGAAAAGCCAAATCTTTGAGAAGCAGAGTGCGGGCATATTTCCACGATACCCCTCCCTACCATCCCAAGCTATCTGCCCTGATCTCGAAGATATCTGATTTTGACGTTCTGGCGACCGACTCGGAGATGGAGGCTCTGATTTTGGAAGCCAACCTCATCAAGGAATACAAGCCCAGATACAACGTGAATTTAAAAGATGATAAAAGGTATCCATATCTGAAGGTGACGGATGAACCTTTTCCCAAGGTTCTGGTGGTAAGAAGGGTAAAAAAAGATAAGGCCAAATATTTCGGTCCCTATACCAATGTCAAAGCCATGCGACATACTCTCAGGATACTGAGGAAGGTTTTCCCCATTCGAAGCTGTAACTATGCGCTTCCCTCCACCAGAAAGATCAAACTATGCTTAGATTATCATATCAAGAGATGTCTGGGACCCTGTGAGGGAAAGATTTCGCAAGAGGAATACCGGGAGATCATAAAAAATGTTCTGGTTTTTCTTTCTGGAAAAAACAATCTGTTGATGAAACATCTAAAAGAGAGAATGAACAGATATTCCGCGGGGGAGAAGTTCGAGAGGGCAGCTTACAACAGGGATCAGATTAAAGCATTAGAGAGCGTGATAGAGAAACAAAAAGTGGCGGATACAGAGCAGGTGGAACGGGACATCATCGCTTTTGCCCGTAAAAAAAAGGACATCTCGGCAGTGGCACTGCAGATAAGAGAAGGAGTCTTAATAGGGAGGCAGAATTTTCATCTTACCGGTTTCAAGGAGAGCACCGATCAGGAAATCCTGTCCACCTTCTTAAGACAATATTACATGCATTCGGCGGTGATTCCGCCTGAGATCATTCTTCCCTCAAGCATGGATGATCAAGAGATGATCGTAGATTGGCTCTCCTCCAAAAGGGATGGTAAGGTGAAAATCATCCTACCTCAAAGAGGCGATAAGTTTAAACTTCTGGAGATGGCAGGTTACAATGCCCAGCTTTCTTTAAATGAGCTTTTATTGCAGAGATCAGAGGCAAAAAAGAAAGTTCCTCTGACCATCAATGCACTTAAGAAGGATTTGTATCTATCCCTCCTCCCCCGAAAGATCGCCGCATTCGACATATCCAATTTGGGTGCTTCAGACGCGGTTGGTTCTTTGGTTTTTTTCCAGGATGGTCGTCCCAAAAAAAGCCAGTATCGCAGATTTAAAATCAAAACAGTAGAAGGACAGGACGATTTCGCCATGATGGCTGAGGTGGTGCACAGGCATTTTACCCGTTTGACTGAGGGAAAACAAGAATACCCGGACCTGATCTTGATTGATGGAGGAAAAGGACAGCTATCATCTGCTGTTCAAGCTTTGAACAGACTGGGGGTTAAAAGTCAGAGTGTGGTGGCTTTAGCTAAGAGATTAGATGAGGTCTTTTTGCCTCAAAGATCTGATCCTCTGATGATTCCGAAAGATTCTGCTTCCTTAAGACTTCTCCAGCGGATAAGGGACGAGGCTCATCGCTTTGCCGTGGAGTACCATCGAAAATTAAGTAAGAAAAGAACCATAAAGTCCGAGCTGGACCAGATTGTCGGCATAGGAGAAGCAAGAAGAAAGGTCTTGCTTAAACATTTTGGCTCAGTCGAAAAAATAAAAAAAGCAGGCTTTGAAGAACTATTAAGACTTGAGGGCATAAACAAAAGGGTGGCAGAAAATATCCACCGATATTTCCACTCACCAAGCTGATTTTTCCCCAAGATATGAGGTTTTACAGCCTGACGAAAAAGAGTAAAGTGCTCTTGTTAATCTTTGGTCCCCAGAGGTAGAACACTTCAAGTTAGTTGTTGATTATTTGTGCCGTGCTTTAGGGGTTGTTGAGAAGGTGACCGATGTGAGAACAACCTCTCAGGAAAGGAAGCCCCCTCACCTGTAATCATTCAGTTAGAAAAGTAAAGATTAGCAAAACCTGAGAAACAAATTATAGGTTTCACGTTGCAGAAAGATGTTCTGACCAAAAGTCTTCTTTTTGTTTTGAGTAAAGAGGGATAGAAGATTTAAAAGAAAATAAAATGTAGCCGGCTGGGTTTTATTTGCCTATAACGGAGAAATGTATCTTTTTCCCCTTGATTTCTTGTTGCAGACCTAAAGGGTTTGGATCAAAGAAAGCATTCAAGAAGAGAGTTTCTTTGCCTCCTTGATTACCCCATAAAGCCCATTATCCAGCTGAGCGAACAACTTCAGATGTTTGTATCTTTCCGCTAGATCCGCTTCTACCACCTTCTTGTCCACAGATGCCAAAAGGACCCGTCCGAATATCACCATCTCCTCCCCATATTTTTTGGTCCAGTCCAATGAGCATTCCAGATGAGCTCTGCACTCAGTGATACGAGGGGTGGCGAGCTTGACAGACCTTACAGGCGTTAGTCCTACCTTTTTGATCTCCTCATCCCCGGTTGGTTCGATTCCTGCGACCTTTCCTATCTTTTTAGCCAGTTCAGCACCAGGAATATTGATTATGAACTCTCCGGTCGACAGGATGTTTTTAGCTGTGGGGTTATTGTTATTGCAGCCGAAGCCCACGATGGCAGGACGAGAGGAGAAGATGGAGATCGAACTTTCAGCTCCCAAGCTGGGAATCTCTTCTTTATTTATCGAGGTAATCAACACCGTCTGCCCCACTAAAGGAAAACGAAATCCATCCACCATGGGAAATGTTTCGACCACCCGTAACCCACTGATATCATAATCCACTTTCTCTATTGTTTTTTTCATTACAGCTCCTTTTTGGTTGCTAATTGTTTTGTGTCGATTTCAAACTGTGCTCATGTTCACCACCATCTGGTCAACAGCCGTTCACCCGCAGACGGTAGCTGAATTGATGGAGATTTTTTTGTAATTTCTTAAAAGATCTGAAAAAACTGAATATCTAAATATACTACTTTTCTTGATTCTGTCAACAAAATTTTGTACACATTCAAAAATTTTTTCCGGAAATAAAGAAAACCAGCTTCTATTCCGGTAAGTGATAGGAGAAATCAATTACGCTTGATACTTAGATTGTAATACGAAAATCTGCCATGCGAGTATTTGACAAAAACAGCAAATGCCAGAAAATGAGCCTGAATAAATGGCAACGGAGAAGAATGTCCTTATGGCAGCCTGAAGCTCACCAATTTATGCCTCTTTCTTTATTTTCAATTCTCTTTTGTCAATTAATCCCTTATCCCAGGCATTCAGAAACAGTCCTGCCACGTTTGGGTCGAACTGAGTACCTGCACAATCCCTGATCTCCTTTAAAGCCATCTTAAAGCTTTTGGCTTTTCTATAGGGTCTGTCGCTGGTCATGGCATCGAAGGTATCCACCACTGCCATCAGTCGCCCCTGAATGGGTATCTGATCGTTTCGCAACCCAAAAGGGTATCCTTTGCCATCGAATCTCTCATGATGATACAAGATATAGGGGACTGCTGGAGCCAAGAAGGAGATGCCCTCCAATATTTTTGCTCCACAGATGGGATGTTGCTTCATGATCTCGAATTCCTCAGAGGTTAAAGTTTCGGCTTTGTTCAATACGGCATCGGGCACGCCTATCTTTCCGATATCGTGCAAGATACCTCCCATCTTGACCTCCCATAGTTTTTCTTCATTCCATCCCATCTCCTGACACAAAGATTGGACCATGTAACGTACCCTTTCCGTGTGTCCGCGAGTATATATATCTCTTGCCTCTACAGCATTAGCCAGGGCGGTAAGGGTCTGCAGATAAGATTCCTTCAGCTCCTCATACAATCTGGAGTTTTCAATGGCAGAAGCGGCCTTGGAGGCGATGATGGAAAGGGAGTGGAGTTGTCCGGTGGTGAATGACGATATGCGTCCTTCAGATCTGATCAAAATCAAAATTCCGATAACTTTTCCCTTTGCCATCAAAGGATGGACAATGACCGATCTTATGTTTTTCCTTAAATGATTGGAGAAGAAGCGTTTGTCGATTTCTTCTTTATCAAAAACACGTGGTCGACCATGTTTGATAACCCATTTGGAGATGTTATCCTGCCCGGTGAGAAATCCGCTCTTTTTCATCTCCGATGGCACTCCCAAGGAGGCTTCAGGGGTCAACCGGTTGGTCTTTTCATCCAAAAGTAAAACAGAAGCCATATCTGCTTTCAGCTCTTTAACGGCGGTCTCCAGGATCAGATTCAAAAGGAAATCCAATCGAATGGTGGAGCCCATGGCTTCGCTGATCTTATAAAGAGATACCGTCTCCTTCAGATTTATGTTTTCCCGATAAAGTCTCTGTTTCTCCAGACCGCGCTTTATCACCGCCCGGAGGGTGTCCATGGAGAAGGGTTTAACCAGATAATCGTAGGCGCCCGATTTTAACACCGTTACCGCATTCTCTATAGTAGGATATCCGGTCATGAGAATCACGATGGCGTCTGGATCAGACTTCATGGTTTGATTGAGCACATCCACACCCGATTTTTTGCCCATTATCAGATCAGTCAAAACCAAATCCACCGTGTGATTTTTGATATACTCTATTGCCTTCTGGGGATCGCATATTGTCTGGATCCGATACCCTTCATTTGAAAGCATCTCCTTTATTATCTCACATATATACTCTTCATCGTCTACCACTAAAATGGGAGAGTCGGTCCTGGGGGATAATATCCCTTCCTCGATCTCTTTTGATATCAAGGTAGGAGGCGAAATTATCTTTCTGTGGACTCTGTTTTTGTCACTTCGGGTTGAATTTGAAACGGTCTCACTTATGGAGCAACTGCCCGGATTAATTTTGTTGCCCATATGCCCCCTTTAAGTGGAATGTCGGTTCACCAAAGACAAGATACGGCAAGCTCAGGAATATAAGCCTTCTTCGCTGACTATTACAAAAGTTGTATCGGTTAAAATCGAACCGAGGTTGAATTTTTGCCTGTGCTTCTTTTGCGCAATAAACGGATGTATCTGGATTCCTAACGAAGCTATTTTAACAGTGGATATTTCTTGATCAGCCGAATAGGTATGAGCCTTTTTTCTTCACCAAAGCTTCTCTTTCTTAAAACTATTTGGAGGATAAAATGGTAAGTCTAAAAATTAAAATTCCAGGCACAGGTTGGGATAAAATATCCCCAGGAATTTGACGCGTTCTTCAAACTTTCTCCCAAACAGAGAGGCAAAATCGGGTAAAGACAGACCGATTCCTCCGAAAAATTGCCTTTTGGGCTCCTGGCCGTCATGAGTGACGCTGTATCCCACCCCAAAGCAAAAGATTTTTTGGGGCAGAAATAGCTTTGTTCTGTAGGTGAGCCAATAGACGAAATTGCCGAATTCCTCGTACGTTTGGGCAAACATGGGTTGATTGGCAAGAAAGATATTTCTCTTCCAGCTAATTTTGACGTCGAAATCCTCAAGCCAGCTCTTATTTTCTTTCACACAGGCCAAACCTATACCCATATAATCGAAAATCAGGTCGGATACACCAAAACCTTGCTTGGGATTATATGCATCTATGGGATATTCCACTAAAGTTAGAAGCAGGGCTGATTGGGAAATGGATAAAGCCTGGCTGGTTTTGGATGAAAGCCCCACCCAATCATAAGCCCTGAGGAAGAATTGGGTCATTTTGTATCCCCACATGAAATGGCTCAATTCATCTGTCTGCGTCAGATTGTCACCCTTCCAATCATCTTTGAAGTGAAATCCACTGTTGGATTTTCCCCAGCAGGCGATTGCCTGTTTGAAACCGAAGAAGGTGGCACCCGCATTTACCAAGCCAATGATCGAAGCTCTCCTGTAGTTGATCCTTTTCTGCTGGGGATGGAAGATAATCGAACTCCGTTCCTTATAATAAAGTGGATAAGGTGACGAAAGAGAAGCTTTCTCAGACAAGGATAATCTGGTTTCAAAATCTGTTCCCGTCGATTTTGCGAAAAATCCGGGATAATGAAGATGATGATTTTTTGAGGAGAGGATGGAATCGTAAAAAACATAATCGAAAGCCGCCGTATGGTTCATATAAGGGGAGTGTGCAAAAACTGGACAGGACAATGATAGAATTCCACCAATAACAGCAAAAAGAGATATGATAGATTTTCCAGTCCTCACAAATACATGATAATTCAATTGAGGATTTTGTCAAGCCTTTTAGTTCTGAGCGCTCTGAAAAAGTAAGTTTGGAGTGTTGTTTCTGGAGTGTTAAGCTCTGCCAAAGTGGGATCTACGATTTTAGCTTGACCTAAAGCTCGTTGAGGACACTGAGTTGCTAAAAAGTTCACCCAAAGGTGATTCTCAAGATCTCAGTTGAGTCAAATGACCCGTGAACACCCCATATTCTCCTTTCCAAGTAGTTTTTCAGAGATATTTAGTTCCGTTTTCCTCAGCAGGAAGTTTTAAGGGGAATTGAAGTTCAAATCTTCCGGGTTGTCTAACAAGATTTCAAGCGTGATAAAAATTTCCTGCGGTTGGAGGCTATTCTACCTAAGGTGACACTTGACATTATCCAATGTGGAGAAGAAGAGGGAAAGGGGGGGATTTTTCTGCGGGTTGCCTGGTTAAGCGGATTTAGAGAAGCTGGTCAGACATATAACACTCCGACAGGTTAAATCAAAATCATTGAACAGAGTTCAGTGGTGCATAGGGGATAGCGTTAAGATCTAAGCCGGAAACTTCGCCTCGGGATAAGCGAAAATCTCCAGCCGCGGCAATCATGGCGGCATTGTCCGTGCACAAAATTGGAGAAGGATAGAAAACATGGAGGTGATTCTTTTCAGCTTCAGCTCTAAGTCTTTCCCGCAGGCGTTTGTTTCGTGCAACTCCTCCGGCCAGTGCGATCTTTCGGGTATTTTTTTCTAGACAGGCTTTTATCCCTTTTTCCACCAGAACATCCACCACCGCCTCCTGAAAACTGGTAGCGACGTCTGTTCTGTGCCTTCCCAGCTCTTCCTCAGATAACTTGGTGACGTATAGAGCTACTGCCGTCTTCAGCCCACTGAAGGAGAAATCGAAACTGCCTTCCTCTAAATAAGCTCGGGGAAATTTGAAGAAGTCGGGGTTGCCCTCTTGCGACACCTTATCGATTACAGGTCCTCCGGGATAGCCCAGATTTAAAACCTTGGCTACTTTATCAAATGCCTCTCCAGCCGCATCATCCCGGGTCTGTCCCAGAAGCTCGTAGCTACCCTTCTGGGCAACGTAAACCAGATTGGAATGACCTCCCGAGATCACCAGACAGATAAAAGGAGATGAAATTTCCGGATGATCTAAAAAGTCAGCAAAGATGTGTCCCTCTATATGATTTATTCCGATCAAAGGAATGTCCAGAGAGTAGGATAGAGCCTTGGCGAAGGACAATCCGATCAAAAGTGAACCCACCAACCCTGGCCCATAGGTGACCGCAACTCCCTCGATTTTTTCTGAAGAAATTTTGGCTTCACTCAATGCCGCCTTGATGACCGGAACGATGGTGCGGATATGTTCCCGAGACGCCAGCTCCGGAACCACTCCTCCATATTTATTGTGCACCATCTGTGAATAGACCACGTTGGACAGGATATCTTTGCCTTCTTTAACCACGCTGGCGGCGGTTTCATCGCAGGATGTCTCAATACCTAAAATCAGCATATCGTTTTTATTGAGCTTTACTCATTCTGAAATTGACTTTCAAGGACTTTATTTGCTCTCTTTCGAAAATCAAATTCGAGGAAGGGGGGTTATAAAATCTTTACTGTAATTTATCCGCTTGGTTGAACCATATTTCAAAATCGGACATGTCAATTGGTTGATCAGGGAAGCGAAATGTATTATCTTAATGTCTTTGGGAAGCTTACTTTTTCAGAGATCACTTGTCAACGCTCTATCTGTAGTGGCTCGACCTGCCCAGCTTATATTAAGCCCAATAAATTGGTCAATTGCAGTTGAATTTACCCTTTTGCTGGGGGACATGATAGTTGCATGGTGAGGGAGTGCATAAACCTAAGATGCACAAAATCTATTTCATGAACACCTCAACTGAGTCTGGCTCCGTATGTTTCAACTCAACTTTTGCTGATAATTTAACCAGCACCGGAAGCTTCACCGTCTCGTTTCTTTTGGCTTCGGCACAGTTGACCGTTACCGTTATCTCATCAGGACCTATCTGGTTTATCACACTCTCTGCACCGGAGATGGACACGTTTATGCTATCCGGTTCAAGCATGATCTCTCTGCGATTGGGTATACGGATTGCTTTCACCGGCAAATTGAAGATTACTCTCTCCACGGTTCTTTCGATATTTACGGAGAAACTTATCTTCTGTGAGGAGAGGCTGAGGTTATAACCCTCAGGCAATACCAGATCAACCTGGTCGGAGATTGGGTTCTCCACATTCTCTATCACTTTTTCCTGGGTATGAATCACCGTTAAACCTCTGACCCACATTCTTGGTCCGGAAATTACCACCTCTTCAGGGTTATAATACAGGGCACTCACCTGCTCGAATCCCTCCGCTGGCAATATCTTGATATTAGGTTGAACTTTCACTTCTTTTTCCATGGGGTGGTCCAGCCTTATCTTTAGGTCCTGAGGAAAAAGAATCTCAGTCACCCTCAGTTCCAGTTCTTCCGGAAGCGGTATCTCTTCGGGTTTTATGGTGTATTTGGTTTCTCCTCTTTTGAATTCTTTGGCATCTATTTTGAGGCTCTTTTTCTCTGCCAGAAGAAACTTTAGAAGCTCCTTGCCTTTGCCGCGGATGGTCACATCCACTTGCTCGGGTAACTCTTCCGCCAAAATAAGGTGCTCGGAGATATTGAAAATTTCTAAAAGAAAGGTATTGGTGTGTTCTAACACCTCCTCGGTGGCAACATGAAACCACAAGAATAAAGCCATGATGATGGCTACCAGTTTGAACCAGAAGTTCTGGAATATGATCCGCCACATATCTATTTTGGTTAAGATGAAGACGGACGAAGCGCAGATCGTTTTTGCGCTGCTCTTTAAAAAACCAAGTTCAAAGATTCTTATTTCTCTGAAAAGCCAATCGGTTTGCCAAAACTTATCTCCCCATTGTCAATGCGAATGGAGAAACCGCATTGAGGATTGGAGCATACCCAAGCTTTGTAGGTGATGGCGGCACCTTCTCTGCCATAATCTGAAAGAGGTAGAAGCACGCCCCCATCGCACTTTTTACATTCAGGAAAAACTCTCTCCATACCTTCCGCACCTCCTCCCTAAAAAATACCTCACATTTTTGTTGATTGCGCTTCGTCCATCAAAGCCCTAAATAATGAAAAACTGCCTCTGTGTCAAGACAAAGATGTTAGTTATTTGCTCCGCTTTTGCGGTGCGACTATGCACTTTTTTGTATTAGAAACAGATGCCAAAATTCATATGGACTCTTTTCGTTTTTGCTGACCTGCACGTGGGTAAGTCTCCGTGGCTTGCCAGCCAGGCCATCCTTCGACACTGAGTCTCAGGACGAAGTGTAAAGGTTCGGCTACGCAAATCAGGATTTCACTTATTTGCGTCCATCGAGATTTTTAGCTATTTTTCTTATTTGTGGTTAGGCATGGTTTTACTCCAGAGTCGGGTGTCCTCAAAAGAGGAATATTATCAGAAATGCATAAATCCTATTTTCTTTAAGTCCTTCACCTTTCCCGATTTCTGGATCAATTTGACTCCTTCTCTTTTTGCCATCATTTCACCAATAACCGAGATATTTTTTTTTGATTTAATTTTCTTGATTTTGCCTTGATCTTTTCTGTCGACGGTGAACAGAAGCTCATATTCTTCTCCGGAGGAGAGCGCCCATGCTAAGGGAGTTTTGTTCAGAAGAGTTGCAACTTTTAAGCATTTGGGTGATATGGGTATGTTCTGCTCATATAACACAGCACCCAAACGGCTTTCTTCCGTTAGGTGAAAAAGTTCAGATGAGAGTCCGTCACTTATATCGATCATGGAGTTTACCTTCAAATTCTTGACCAAAATTCTGGCTTCTTTGATAAGCGGCTGCGGTTGCAGGTGTTTCCTTACCAAAGGAAGCTTCTGGCGGCCATATTTTTTCAGATATTCTAAACCTGCCTGAGCTTCTCCTAACTTTCCGGTAACGCAGATTAAATCCCCCTTTTTTGCTCCGCTCCTGGTGACCAAAAATTTTTTTTCTACCTCCCCTAAAAGGGCAATGGAGATAAAAAGATCCTTTGGTGCAAGGGTGGTGTCACCTCCGATGATTTTGCAATTATATTTTTTGGCGATCCTGGATGCGCCTTTATAAATTGAGAACACATCATCCACATGTATGGATTTGGGCAGACCCACGGTGACTATTGCGTATTTGGGCAAACCTCCCATGGCGGCGATATCGCTTAAGTTTGCCACCATGGCTTTCCATCCGATCTCCTCTGGGGTGAAATAATTCAAATCAAAATGGATCCTCTCCACCAGCGTATCGGTGGTGAAGATCAAAAACCGTTCCGAGGATGTCCTGATCACAGCAGCATCATCTCCAATGTTGACTATTATCCGTTTATCTTTGGAAAAGACCCGTTTCTTGATTAGGTCAATTAAGCCAAATTCGCCGAGCTGGCTAATTTTAGTCTCGGTTTTTCTCATATGAGTGTGAAGATAAAGTCATCAGCCTTTTTATCTTCTAAGATCCGGGATTTTGTCCCCACAGATCTGTGTTACCAGAACCTAACTTAAGTTAGGTGCTGGTGCTAAGTTTTTCCCGTTCGTCGCGGTCGTCCTCATCCGTGACGGAAAAGGTAACGGATAAGGTGTCCGTTACCAACAAGGGATATGGAATACTAAGGCTCGATTTCAGCTTCTCTGCCCTCCACAAGAATGATAACTTTTGTCACTTGGGGGAATTGTTTTAGAGTATTTTCTATTGAAGTTTCGATCGCCTCAGCAAAACACAATCCTCCACCATAAGAATAGAGTTCTTTGGAAAAATCAGCATAGGCGATTCCGTTTTCGATTCTCACACTTCTTACCATTATTTTATCTCCCCATGGGGTGAACTCGCTCTCAGGACTTAAAAATTTCTTTCCAAAGTAGTCAATCTTTCCGCCTTGCTCATGATAAGCTTTGACGATTTTCATATACCATTCTTTGTATCGTGCAATAGTTCCTCCTGAAGGTAAACATCCACGATAACCCTGTGCATATTCCTCCTCGGATGGACCCTTTACCAGCTCTTTTAGAGCAAGCACCGCCGCCTCTTCGATACTCCTGCTCTTGGGGATTTCCCGTATCACCGGATCCTTACAGATGCATTCGGTTGCTTCAACTGAATACTTGTCGAAATACGCCTTTACATGTATGATTTCCGGGGCTGCTTCCTTGGTTGCCCAATGTAGGCAAGCAAAATTTCCTACAACAAGAACAAGGATGAATATAATGACGGTAGGACGCACTGAACCAGAAACAGACATATTTTCTGATTTTGTTTGCGGGCGCACAATTTTTCTTTTGGGATGATCTTTAAACCAAAATCTAACTTAAGTTAGGTTCTGGCACCAGATTCTTTATTCCATTAATCTGGGGTTATTCCAGAAGAATCGGGTGGCTCCCTGGGGGGTACCGAACCAGATATGATCTCCATCCAGCGCCAGATCCTGCACGTCGTTATCCAGAAGCCCGTCCTCGGTGGTGTATTTGATCCAGATGTCGGTAGCTCGATTTAACTTCCACACTCCATCTTTGGTTGCCACCCAGACGTTCTTTTTATCACAGACAAGCCTGACCACGTTCACTTCCGGAAAATTCATCCTGTTATCATAGACTCTTCTTTTGTCGCTAACCGGGCTATATCCCAGGATTCCCAAATCGGTCCCAAACCATAGCTCATCTTTCCCACTGGAGACTTTTTGATCGGACCATCGGGCAATTGATCTGACCTGTCCGTTCAAAAGACCATCCGGTGTGCTAAATCTATGCCAGGTTTTTTTCTCCCTATCCAGGGTGTATACCCCAATCTCCGTTCCCACCCATACATAATAAGAGTCTGCAAGAACAGAAAAGATATAGAGGTTATTCAAAAGAGGATCTTTGACCGCTCTTAACGAGTCGGCATTGAGATCATAAAAAGCCAATCCCTGTTCAGTGCCAATCCACAGGTATGTCCCGTCCGATTCCAAGGCGGTGATCTCATTATCGGGCAGACCTCTAAAGGAGGTGTAAGACCTCCAGGTGGAGTCTTTTTTTCTCATGCGAACCAGTCCCCTTTGAGTGCCCATCCAGATATTTTGGCTATCTACTTCCATGACGTTTACCTGATGACTGGACAGGAAGGGGACGTATTCGGCTGAAAAGTAATCCCAGGTCTCTTTTTTTCGGTTATATCTGGTTATTCCACTGGAAGGGCTCAAATGTCCGGTTCCCCCGAACCATATGTCATCTCCGTCTATCAATATGACTTTGACGTCTCTATCATAAAGTCCGAATTTGAGCATCTTCAGCCGTAGATGACGCAAAGATGCCAACCCTGCATTCAATCCCCAGGTGGCAACCCATAACTCATCGAAATCGCCTCTCAGATAATTGGTGATGGGGTATCGATCCAGATGTGAATCCATCACCCAATAGCTTCCTGCCGTGGTGGGACCAAAGTCGGTGAAAAGATCGGGCAGTTGGAGATTGGAGGTGTCGCTTCTGGATAAATCCCTGGGGAATTCGTATTCTCTGGACCATTCACCAAATACCGGATGATACATCGCTGGACCGCCATAAGTGTCTGCCCAGATTTCGTCCCTCTCCGGATCATAGGCTATGTTTTTTATCCAGTTATCCGGCAAGCCGTCGCTGGTGGTGAAAGGAGGAGCCCAATGCTGAGTGAATTTATCATAGCGGGTTACACCTCCGGTAGTTCCGAAATATACGTAATCGAAATTTAGGGCAATGGAGGTGATGTATCGGAACACCGAATAGCTCACCCAATCACCTTCCAGATACTTCCCCTTGGCGTGGATAAAGGAAAACAAAATAAATATACATAAAAGAGAGAATATTGCCCCCTTGAGTAACATTTTTACGGTATTTTTTTCTTTACCTGACATTTCCTGCTTGGGGTCTATCCGTTTTTTGTGGTTCATCTGCTTTGGATCTTTTTCTTACTGTTCAAAAAATCAAGAGCCACCCCTGCCAGAACCGAGGCCCCTATCTTTATGGCATCTTCATCCACGGTGAATTTGGGGTGATGCCAGGGATAGATGGCATTCTTCTTTGGATTCCTGATTCCCAATCTCAAAAACGTTCCGGGCACCTTTTCTAAGTAATAGGCGAAATCCTCGGCGCCCATCAGCGGCTTTTTGATTTCAAATATGGCCTGCCTGCCGAACATGTTGGCGATGGTTTCTCGAGCCAAATCTGTCGCCTGATGATCATTTATCAGCACGGGATAACCGGGAGAGTAACTCAACTCAAAGGATGCACCGGCGCTTCTGGCAACGCCTGAGATTATGTTTTTCAAAAGCACGGGAATTCTTCTGGTCACCTCTTTATTCAAGCTTCGCGCCGTTCCCTCTAAGGTAACCTTATCACATATAATATTACGTTTTGTTCCGCCCTGAATTTTGCCCACACTTATCACCACAGGTTGTACCGGATCTATTTTTCTGGAAGCAATGGTCTGCAAAGCCTGTATAACCTGTGCCGCAACTAAGATTGCGTCTATGCAGTCGTGGGGCCTGGCCCCGTGTCCTCCCACGCCTTTTATGGTTAGGTTGAAACTATCTGCCTGTGCCATGAAGGGACCATCTTTCACTCCAATTCTGCCCACCGGAATTGCCGAGTCGCAGTGCAGCCCAAATACTCCGGAAACATGCGGATTCTTCAACACCCCTGCCTGAATCATCGGCTTTGCTCCTCCAGGCGGGCTTTCCTCGCTGGGCTGGAAGATGAATTTCACGTTACCGGGCAGTTTTTCCTTAAGCTCAGAGAGAATCATGGCTGCCCCTATCACACAGGCCATGTGCGCATCATGCCCGCATGCGTGCATCAGACCTTTGTTCTTCGACTTGTATGGGAGACTCGTCTGCTCGGTGATGGGAAGAGCATCCATGTCCGCCCTTAAGGCCACCGTTTTGCCCTTCTTTTCTCCGGTGAGAATTCCAACCACCCCTGTCTTGGCGACGCCGGTTTTGACTTGGATGCCCAACTTCTTAAGCTCTTTTGTCACCCTCTCTGCCGTTTTGAACTCGTTGTACCCCAACTCAGGGTATTGATGAAAGTCTCTTCTGAGCTTTGTCAGTTTCGACAAGTACCTTTCCGAAAAGACCTTGATCTTCTCAATGAGGTAATTCTCCATAGTTGTTTCTCCCTGTTTTTGCTTTGAGATGTGTTCTTGCTGGGTGCTTTCTGCGTTTTAAAAGGATTGTAAAGGTGTGCTAACTTTGCTGGCCATGATCAGATGAGTATGGGACGTGAATTTGAAGCACGTAGACACCCATCGCCAGGCCGCACCCCTGTATCTATAACTCGACAAACGCTGCGGGAATCTGCTCCATCATATCCCCTGCGATCATGCCCATCTCACCTTTTTCATCTTTTGCCAAATCTCCGGTCAAGCCGTGAATAAAGACTCCGGCGCAGGCAGAGTCCACCATAATTTTTCTTATCTCCTTACCTTTATTCAGCATTAACATCTGTGCCAAAAGTCCAACAATGATTCCGGTCAGCACGTCTCCTGAGCCGGCAGTCGCCATGCCGGCATTCCCGGTGGGATTGACGTAGGTTTGACCGCCGGGTTCCGAGATTATGGTAGGTGCTCCTTTGAAAACCAGAACGCAATTGTATTCTTTAGCAAATTCGGAGGCATATCTTATCCTATCCTTGGCAATTTCTGAGGTGGGCACACGGTTCAGCCTGGAAAGCTCACCAATGTGAGGGGTCAGGATCAATGGCGCTTCGCATTCTTTTAGTATGGAGACGTCTTTGGCCAAAGCATTAAGCCCATCCGCATCGATCACCGCAGGCATCTTTAATTTGCTTACCAATCTTTGGACCAGCTCAATGGTTTCAAAATGTAGCCCCAAACCGGGACCGATGGCGCTGCATTCCCCCCATTTCAAAAGTTCCCTTATCTCTCCCAAACCCCTTAGGGCTAAGGCTCCCTTCTTTCTCACATCGGGCAGAGGCTTGGTCATCACCTCGGTCATCTTCATCTCCATAATCTCATTCAAGGTTTTGGGAGTACCCAAAATGGCCATTCCTGCACCGGCCTTTAAACAGGATAGGGAAGCCAAGACTGCGGCTCCGGTCATACCGGTGGATCCGGCGATCAAGACCACCCTGCCACAGGTCCCCTTGTAGGCGTCCCCGGTACGTTTGGGGATCATCTGCCTTACTTCTTCTTCAGTTATCAGATTTAGATTGATTTTCTCCTCGTCCACCACACTTTGTGGAACTCCGATATCCATCACCGAGGTCTTGCCTGACATTTCCTTGCCCGGAAAGAAGAAATGACCGATCTTGGGCAATGCTATGGTTGCGGTTCGGGTCGCCTTTATGCAAGGTCCGCTAAACTCTCCAGTATCTGCGTGAAGACCAGAGGGGATGTCCACGGAAAGAATTGGTATTCCAGAGGTGTTTATCTTTTCAACTACATCTTTCACGTAGCCTCCGATCTCACCAGTAAAGCCCGTGCCGAACAAAGCATCCACAATCAGGTCTGCTTTTATTCGGGAAGGGACCCCTTCCTTTTTCAAGATTTCTACGATGGGCAGATCTAAATCCACAGCTTTTTCCAGATTCGTCTTAGCATCTCCCCTGACTTCATTTCTTTTCGCGGTCAAGAAGAATTCAACCTGGGCGCCCCATTGGGAAAGATGTCTGCCCACTACAAATCCATCCCCTCCGTTGTTTCCTCCTCCGCAGAATATGACTACTGCTTTGTTCTCAGGGCCTCCCAGCATCTCCTTTGCCACCAGGGCTGTGCCCTTTCCAGCTTTCTCCATCAATTCCAACCCGAGTATGCCTATCCCCTCTATGGTCTTTTTGTCGATATTTCTCATCTGAGAAGAAGTCACCAGTTTCATGGTCAGGTTCGGTTTTTGAATTATCGAATTATCTGAGAAAAAACCTACTTCAATATACCTCACTTAACGATGATCAGCAATAGCTTGACCATGGAATAAATGAATAATATGATCTCGATCAAATTCCAAATCATTTTTTTGCCCCAAGAAAAATATTTCGGTTAACTGCTTTCGACCTGCTTGAGTTTGAACTGCCCTGGCTGTTGTTGTGGGGCATTCTTCAAGGTGAATCCCTACAGGATGAACCCTTACCTCACAACAACCTTGATTCGACTAATCCCCCCCTGAATTAACGCTTCAGTTTGTTTTACTCTTCTACAACCACTGCAGTTCCATAAGCTAATATCTCTGCAGCTCCAGACATGATGTAGGAGGTGGAAAATCGTAAACAGATGACTGCATTTGCCCCCAGTTTTCGAGCCTGTTGGGTCATTCTATCCAAAGCCTGTTCCCGCGATTCGGCCATCATCTTGGTGTAATCTGACACCTCACCTCCAACCATATGACGCAACAGAGCCATCATATCCCGACCGATGTGTCTGGCTCTGATGGTATTTCCTTTCACCATACCCAGGGTTTTGACTATTCTCTTACCGGGTATTTCATTGGATGTAGCTATTATCATTTTTCCACCTCCCCGTATCTCTCCGTCTTAAAAAGGAACAGCCGTTCCCGGATTATGGAGACCAAAAGAATTATGGCTCCCAGTGCGAAAATTGACACCCCCACTTTGACGATCAATGAGACGTAGGGATCTAAGAGAAACTCCTTGAAAAATTGGTACACCCCAAAAGATAGAAGTATTATGGCACCGATGGAAAGCAATATCCACCCGGTTCCCCGCTCTATTCGTCGATATATTCTTTTCCAATAGCCCGCCCAGAGTTCATCCGATAAATCCGCAAATCTCATCTTATTGGTCACCTCCTTGAGTTTAACAAAGGATTGGTATTCCTTTCTACAGCTTTCACATTCAGACAAATGTTTTTCAATCTCGCCCTTTTTTTCCTGCTCGATTTCGCCATCTAAGTAAGCCATCAGATGTGGCTTTATCTCTTCACACTTCATACACGCCTCAATTGAAGACATCCTTTAAGTTATCCTTGAGTTTTTTTCTGGCATAATAGAGACGGGACATCACACTTCCCATGGGTATATTCAGCATCTCAGAGATCTCCTTATAAGAAAAACCTTGAAAATGTTTCAGCAAGATTATCTCCTTGAATTCAAAAGGGAGTTTTTTGATCTCTTCCCAAAGCCTTAAAGCTATTTCATTTTTCTCCACCAATACATCCGGGCTGAGGGCTCTTTGCTTGAGATGTTTCATTTCAGTATTAGCCATGCTACTTTTTATGTAATTTTTTCTAACCGCCATCTTCCTAAGATGATTCTTGCACAGGTTACTCAATATGGTATAAAACCAGCTGAAAAACTTAAGTTTAGGGTTGAGCTTTCTCATATTGGCGTAAACCCGAATGAACGCCTCCTGGGAAAGATCGTATGCGTCATCCCGATTACCTACCAGACCCAGCGCGATGAAAAAAGCGGGCTTCTTGTATTTTTCCACCAGCTTCTGGAAAGCTTTCATCTTACCCTTCTTCAGTTGCACAATCAGCTGTTGATCCTGGTCCATCATTTCTCTTTTGTTAATATACACCTCAGTTTTAAATTTATTCAAAGTGCTTGAGCTTTCTTTAAGATAGCAGTTTTTTTATCTGAGGTCGACTAATTTTTTTAAGAATGTTTTATAAAACGCATAATAGACCAATTTGAGATATGCGCCCGTTTTTCACATCAAGACTTCTGGTGAACTCAACAAAAATTCTTGACAACATTATCAACTGAATGTTATATAACCAAAGGAATTTTTTGCCGAAGAGGGTTTCATCTGGAGGTTTTCAGATGCGAAAGATTATCTGGCTTGGTCTTTTGAGTATCAGTATTTGTTTGTGGACCTCATTTGCTTTTGCGCAGGATTTCAGCCGGAGGTTAACTTTAGGGCTTAAAGGCGGTATCTGGAAATCTGGACTCACCGAGCATTCAGATATTTATACCGTGGGAAATCAAGGTGCTTTATTCTTCAGATACGACCTGAAGGAAAAAATCTCTTTGGGCTTCTGGGTAACCTATGCTAAAGCATGGGAAGCTGACCTGTCGGGGAGAGGGGACGCTGGAGCAGGATTCACCTTCTCCCAAAAAGATGATGCCGACCAATTCACCCATGTGTGGCTTGATTTTTCCCTGATCTATCGTTTCAGGCCATGGGAGAGGCTTAATCCCTACGTTTTTGGAGGAATAGGATTAGCTTTCTGGAAGGTGCAAGACGAAGATGGAAAGTCTGTTCAGATACTGGACAGAGACCAGGATCCCTTTGATCTCAAAGATCAAGAATTGACCTTTTCAGGCGGGGGAGGAGTGGAGTATCGCTTCAGGGAGAAGTGGGGTTTAGACTTTGGCACCAGGTTTCGTTTACTCACCCATGTTCTTACCAATTTCAGAGGTTCAAAGGATATAGTTGGCGCGAGGCCGGGGGAGTTGGATTTGCCCAAGGTTACGTTGGAGATCTTTTTGGGTATCAATTACTATTTTGGAAAGTTGAAGGATACAGATAAAGACGGGGTGCCGGATAGGGTAGACTTTTGCGCCGACACACCCTTTGGGGCGATGGTAGATGAAAGAGGATGCCCTCTGGACTCAGATGGTGATGGGATCTATGATGGATTAGACAAGTGTCCCCATACTCCTTCAAAAATCAAGGCGGATGTTAACGGTTGTCCACTTGAATAGTATTACTATCTCCAAGTTCTTCTAAAACATCAAACCAAAATTCATCAACTTTTGACTTTTTCTAAGTTTTCTGTTAAGAATCCGTTTACAATAATTTATAAGTCAATCCTAAAGAGAGGGTTTCCTTGAAGCGTCCCTTTTTGTGAATCTCCTTATCGTATAGCAACTGGGTATACAGGGAGACGGTCACATACTTGGCGATGGAGACGGAGATGGTGTTCTCCCAGTTTAAATCCACCTCCTTCCAGTAATTCTCCTGGGGCATTCCTTTCAGCTCATCGGATTTTGAATAGAATAAAGCCTTATAAAGAGACAACTTTGAGGTATAGGAGATTTTGTCCGAGAGAGCAAGCTTAACATCGGTGACCGATTCGATTCCTCCGTCATTGGTGGAGTTGATTTCGGTTTTCCTTGAAGCTGTGTCCGCAATATCCTCTGTGATGATCTGTCTTAGAGC
Organism: candidate division Zixibacteria bacterium SM23_73_3; assembly: GCA_001304155.1. Taxonomy (GTDB): domain Bacteria; phylum Zixibacteria; class MSB-5A5; order MSB-5A5; family SM1-73; genus SM23-73-3. The sequence goes on along the minus strand of LJUX01000011.1, from coordinate 8,065 downwards.
CAATCCTAACCGAGACAAAATCTCATTTTTCTCCGTCTTATAGAATTGCCGGGAAATCCCCCCCGATTCAGTTATCTTTTTGGGATTTATAAATCTTTTCAGTTGTGGGTAGCTGGCATCCTGAAACTGACTTTCAAATCTCAGAGCAAGATAGGGATCCACCCAGGCCTTCAGGGTGAATCGGGCCAGCGTTTCGATATCTATCAAATCTGTGGACTTGACCGGTTTTGCCCATTTTTTGGTCTCCGGATTTTGATTGTGGGTTTGACCAAAGGCCAGCTTGACCGTGGTCTTGGAAAGAAGCCTTTCTGAAAGTTTTTTTTCAAAGCCAGAGCTCACATTAGCCACCCAGCTGACGTTGCCGGCTTCGCCCCCAGCCCAGTTGTCTGAATAAGAGTTTTGAGTTAAGGTCAGATTCAGATCCATATATTTTCCCCAGGTTTCAGCCGCCCATGTATTATCGAACGAAAACAAACCTGACAAAAGTAGACAGACTGCAGTAGACAGTAGGCAGCCGATAGACGGCAGGTTGCTGTCTGTCATCTGCTTTCTGTTATCTGTTATCTTGTGTTTTCTCATTGTATATCTCCTCAGATAAGGTGAAAATTTTGGTGTCTCAAAATCTACGGTTGATACTTGTTTTGTCAAGCACAATGATAAAAAAAATGGCTTGCAAAATAAAATCAAAAGAGTAGATTCTCCTTAAAGATGAGTATAGTTGATTAAGCCGAATTTCCAGACCAAAAAATGACAGCTTATGTTTGTTGACAAACGAAATCTTGACATCGCATCTGTTGGGGCGAACCTTAAGGTTCGCCCGAATGAGATTTTCGTGGATGGTAATCCAACGCAAAATTCAGGGAGGTCAAAGTGCGGCACTTAAAGCTCAGTTTTATTTTTTTGATGATAAGCTTTTTTGGGTTCAGCTTGGCGCAAGCTGAGGAAACTCGTCTCTTGCGCTATCCGGATATTCACAAGAATCGAATTGTATTTGTATATGCGGGAGATTTGTGGCTGGTTGGAGCCGAAGGCGGTGCTGCCCGAAGACTTACCTCTCATGAGGGTTTTGAGTTGTTCCCAAAATTTTCTCCTGACGGCAAGATGATCGCCTTCACCGGGCAATACGATGGCAACACTGACGTTTATCTGATTCCGGCTGAAGGGGGGGAACCCAAGAGATTGACTTACCGTCCGGGCTTTGAAAACATGCCCGATAGATTTGGGTTCGACGATATGGTCTTGGACTGGCATCCGGATGGGAACAGAATTTTATTCCGTTCCTGGCGCGAAAGTTACAATTCCTGGTTTCAAACGCTCTTCTTGATAGGATTCAAAGGAGGTTTTCCTGAAGCCTTGCCTTTGCCTGAAGCCGGGCTTACTTCCTTTTCTCCGGATGGCACCAGGATAGCGTATAATCGCATCTTCCGGAACTTCCGCACCTGGAAGCGATATAAAGGCGGTTTGGCACAGGACATCTGGATTTACGATCTTAATCAGAACAAAATCCAGCGCATCACCGATTACGAGGGGACAGATACTTCACCCATGTGGTATGGTGATAAAATCTTTTTCGTCTCTGATCGGGATCATACCGCAAACATCTTCTGTTATGAACTTGCCACTCAAAAGACCAGAAAGATCACCCAACACCCCGATTTTGATGTAAAATGGCCCAGCTTAGGTCCCGAATCGATTGTGTATGAGAATGGTGGCTATCTTTATGTGCTCGACCTAGAAACGGAGAGGACGAAAAAGATCTCAGTTCAGATTCCGGATGATAAGGTTTTAGTCCGTCCGGAGTATGTCTCGGTTAAGGATCATGTTTCGGATTATGGTCTTTCGCCAGGTGGTAAACGAGCTCTCTTCGCCGCCCGAGGAGATATCTTTACCGTGCCTGCAGAAAAGGGAAACACTCGAAATCTAACAAATACCAGCGGCATCAGGGAGAAGAATCCTATCTGGTCGCCTGATGGGAAATGGATCGCCTATATGTCCGATCGCACCGGTGAGGATGAGTTATACATTATTCCGCAGGACGGAAAAGGGGGGGAGATAAGGATAACCACAGACGGACACTGTTTTCGTTTTGCCCCGGTGTGGTCACCGGACAGCAAGAAACTCCTGTTTGCAGACAAGGATCTGAAGCTCTATTACGTGAATATCCAGGAGAGGAAGATAATCCTGGTGGACAGCACCAAAAACTGGGAGATCAGAGACTATTCCTGGTCGCCGGATAACAGATGGATCGCTTATGCCAAGCCAGCCAAAAACCATTTGTCCTCCATCTTTCTCTATTCACTGGATGAGAAAAAGATCTACCGGGTGACCGATGATTTCACCGACGACAACGAACCTATCTTTGAACCAGAAGGGAAATACCTTTATTTTATTTCCAAGCGAGACTTCAACGCACAACTGGGGCATTTTGAATCGAGTTTCACCTACAACCAGATGACCAAAATCTATGTGGTAACCCTTCAGGCGGATAGCCTTTCTCCTTTTGCTCCAGAAAGCGATGAGGTGGAATCTCCAGAGGAAAGGTGGGAAAGGAAGGAAAAGGAAAGAAAAGAATGGGAGGAGAAGAGACCAGAAATCATTGAAAAGATTCGGATCGACATCCCGGGAATCGAAAAACGAATAGTGGCAGTCCCCACCGATCCAGGTAACTACTCTGGACTTGCAGCAGGCGAAGACAAGATTTTTTATCTCTCCTTTCCCTCCTGGACCCTCACCGGAGGAAAACCCGGACCAAAAGGTAAATTACACCTGTTTGACTTAGAAGAAAGAAAAGATCAGGTCCTGCTTTTTCCTGTGGATGGATACGACCTTTCTGCAGACGCGGAGAAGATTATTTACCGAAGCGGAAAACAATTCGGTATCGTGGGTGCCAAGCCAGGTTCTTGTAAGGTGGGCGACGGTGCTTTGAATTTAGATCAGATGGAGATGAGATTGGATCGTCGAGAGGAATGGAAACAGATATTCAGTGAGGTATGGAGACGCCAGCGGGACTTCTTCTATGCTCCCAACATGCATGGGGTGGACTGGGATTTGATGCGCGCCCGATATGGAGAACTTTTGCCCCATGTAGCGCACAGAACTGATTTGAACTACATCTTAGGAGAGATGATCGGCGAGCTTTGTTGTTCCCACACTTACATAGCTGGAGGTGACATGCCCAAAGTTGAATTAGTTAAAACAGGACTTTTAGGCATAGATTGGGAAGCAGATACCCTATCAAAGTTTTATCGGATCAAGAATATCTATCTAGGGCAGAACTGGAAAGAAAATCTGCGTTCTCCTCTAACCGAGCCCGGCGTGGATGTGAAGGAAGGAGAATACATAGTGGCTGTGGATAACAAAGCTCTGCGGTATCCCACCAATCCTTACACCCTATTTGAAAATACGGTGGGCAAGACAGTTACCCTGAAGATAAATTCAAAACCTTCGCTTGAAGGTGCCAGGGAAGTGATGGTCAGACCTATTGAAAGCGAGTACCGCTTGAGATATCGATACTGGGTGGAGTCCAATCGTCGTAAAGTGGAGGAAGCCACCAACGGAAGGGCAGGATATATATTCATTCCCGACATGGGAGGTGGGGGGTTGAACGAATTCTCCGAGTCTTTCTTCCCTCAAATCAAAAAGGAGGGGCTTATAGTCGATGTCAGGTATAATGGCGGAGGTTTTGTCTCTGAGATGATTTTAGAGAGATTGCGTCGGGAGGTGGTGGGTATGGGCTGTTCCCGAAACGCTAGTGATTGGACCTATCCCGGAGGAACTCTGTTTGGACACATGGTTTGTATTGCCAATCAGTATTCTGCCTCCGATGGGGACAACTTCCCCTACTTTTTCCGGGAGTATGGATTGGGACCCATCATTGGCAAACGCACCTGGGGAGGTGTGGTGGGCATACGTGGGTTCCCTCCTCTATTAGGAGGAGGTTATGTTACAATGCCTGAATTTGCTCCTTTCAGCATGAAAGGCGAGTGGATCATGGAGAATTACGGAGTGGATCCAGATATTGAACTGGATAATCTACCGGATCAGGTTATTTTAGGTGGCGACCCACAACTGGAAAAGGCTATTGAGATAATCATGAAGAAGCTGGAGGAGGAACCTAAAAAGCTTCCAGAGAGACCTCCTTATCCTGTGCGAGACTGAAAAATGGTCTTCATTCAACTCAGTTGCGTCGGGATATCGTTATCCCGGCGTAAAAGAGACTGTAACGTTGGAGTTTGTTGCCAGCGAAAAAGCCTCCACCGGTTAGGGCAGGGGTTGAACCAGTGCCCTTCCTCTACTGACAGGGGTGCAACCCCTGTCCGAACATAAACATCCGAACTTGTCTCAGACGAAGGAACTTCTCAGCAATAAAAAGTAAACTTTTTATCAGAAAAAGAGGTATAAGAAAACTGAGGTATTTGTGATAAAGATTTTACCTTGATAAGCCTGATAATTAAGATTATTTTCCAAAACCTATGCTTTCTGTTGTCGCAATATTCCCTATCGAAAAACTCATGCCTTTTGGCTTTCCTTTTAATCTTTTAACAAACAGGAGTCTTACCATGAAGACTTTCAAAGTTTTCTTGATTGGATTGGTGTTGTCCATTGTCCTTTTCTCTTCTATCTTCGCAGAAGAGGCGCGTCTTTTGCGTTTTCCGGATATCCATGGAGACCGGATCGTTTTTGTATACGGTGGGGATCTCTGGGCCGTCTCCTCTGAAGGCGGTATGGCGCAAAGGTTGACCTCATTTGAAGGATATGAGGCTTTCCCCAAATTTTCTCCGGACGGCAGACGCATAGCTTTTACGGCTGCATATGACGGCAATGGGGACGTGTATATGATGCCAGCCGAGGGGGGAGAACCACGACGGCTCACCTATCGCCCGGGAAGGGGACAACCTTCGGGTGGACTGACTCTGGATGATTGGGTGATTGACTGGTTTCCTGATGGCAAAGAGGTTCTGTTTCGCTCTTCTCGTGATGCCTTTCCTACTAGCAAGCTTTTTCGGATAAGCTCAGAAGGTGGCTTTCCGGAAGCGTTGAAACTTCCTGAAGCAGGCTTAGCCTCCTTTTCGCCGGATGGGAACAAAATCGCTTACAACAGAAAGTCCCGGGAATTCCGCACCTGGAAACGCTACCATGGGGGCACGGCACAGGATATATGGATCTATGATCTGAAAACTGATGCCGTCGAAAGGATCACCGATTGGAAGGGAACGGATAACATCCCCATGTGGTATGAAGACAAGATTTATTTCACTTCAGACCGCGAACACACGCTAAATTTATACTGTTATGATCTGAAAACTAAAGATATTGGAAAGATCACCAATCATAAAGAATATGATGTAAAATGGCCCGGTTTGGGGCCGGGCGCCATCGTGTATGAAAACGGGGGAGATCTTTTCGTTTTAGATCTGGCAACCGAGAAGACCAAAAAGATCTCGGTGGAGGTTCCGGCTGAGCGCATTCTGACTCGATCGACCTGGGAAAAGGTGGATGATTTGATTATCGACTTCAGTCTTTCTCCTTCTGCCAAAAGGGGATTGTTCAGCGCTCGGGGTGAGGTATTCACCGTGCCTGAAGAAAAGGGGGAGGTGCGAAACCTCACCCAGACGCCGGTGATACGCGAAATCTACGCCGCCTGGTCGCCGGATGGAAAATGGGTGGCTTATCTATCAGAGAGAACTGGTGAATATGAACTCTACATAAGGCCTCAAGATGGAAGCGGAGAAGAGAAACGCATAACCTATGACGGGGAATGTTACCGGCTTCCTCCGGTATGGTCGCCAGATAGCAAAAAGTTAGCTTTTTCAGACAAGAAGCTTCGGCTGTTCTACGTGGACGTAGATGAGAAGGAGCCGGTGCTGGTGGATCAGGCTGAGGTCTCTGAGATCTATGATTACGTCTGGTCATCCGATAGCAAATGGATTGCATATTCCAAAAACAACCCGGCCTATTTTGCCTCCATTCACCTTTATTCTCTGGATAAAGGAAAGGTGCATCAGATTACCGGTGAGCTCACTGATGATTTCTCTCCGGTCTTCGATCCGGCGGGGAAATACCTGTATTTTATATCTGCCCGCACCTTCAGTCCCACCTTCAGCGATTTTGAGCGTACTGAGTATGTCTATCGCAATACCAGAAATATCTATCTGATGACCCTGCAGGCAGATAGCCTCTCTCCCTTTGCTCCGGAGAGCGATGAGGAAAAGGTGAAGGAGGATGAGGAGAAGGAAGAGGAGGAAGATAAAAATAAGGATAATGACAAAGATAAAAAGAAGGATAAGAATAAAGACGAAAAGAAATCCAAGGACATTCAGATCGATTTTGAAAACATCGATCAGCGAATTGTGGGAGTGCCCATAAAATCCGGCAATTATACCCGTCTTGCCGCCGCCGAAGATAAATTGTTCTATCTGGCTATGCCTGCCATATGGGAGTGGGGTCAATCTGGGGGTGGCCAAAATGAACTGCACATGTTTGATATGAAAGAAAAGGAGGAACATACACTTATTTCCGGGATCAACAATTATGATATCTCCTCAAAGGGCGAAAAAATAATCTACAAGAGCGGTAACACCTATGGAATCATCGATGCAAAAAAAGGCAAGAATAAAGTTGGAGATGGGAAGCTGTCTACCTCCGGAATGGAGATGAAAGTGGACCCACCAGGGGAATGGGAGCAGATGTTTGAGGAAGCCTGGCGGTTGGAAAGGGACTTCTTCTATGATCCCAACATGCACGGAGTTGATTGGAACGGGATGAAAAAGAAATACGGGCAGCTTCTTCCGCATGTGGCTCATCGGTGGGATCTCACCTATCTGATCGGTGAGCTGATTGGAGAGCTGACCACCTCTCATACTTATGTGGGAGGAGGTAAGATGCCAAGAAGCAAGCCGGTGAATGTGGGGCTTTTAGGTGTTGGTTTCGAGCCAGATAAGAAGACCGGTTTCTATCGCTTCAAAAAGATATACAAAGGTGAAAATTGGGAAAAGGATCGTAGAGCCCCACTTACCGAACCGGGCGTGGACATCAAAGAAGGGGAATATCTGATTGCGGTAAACGGACAACAGGTGCGGTATCCAGCTAATCCGTACCAATATTTCGAGAAAACCGTCGACAAACAGGTGAAAATTAAAGTGAATGACAAGCCTTCTGCCAGCGATGCCCGGGAAGTCACGGTCAAGCCGGTGGGCTCGGAGTATATGCTCCACTACTTAGACTGGGTGGAGACCAATCGCAAGCGGGTGGAGGAAGCCACCGATGGAAGGGTGGGTTATATTCACGTGCCCAATACCAGCTTATGGGGTTTGAATGAATTCTCCCGCTCCTTCTATGCCCAGGCTCGTAAGGAGGGACTTATCATCGATGTCCGCTACAATGGCGGTGGAATGATCCCGGATATGTTTATGGAGCATCTTCAGAGGAAAATATTGAGTCTGTGGTCTCCCCGAGAGGGATTGGTGGGTAGAACTCCAAATGTGGCACTGCACGGGCATATGGCTTGTATAATCAACGAATATGCCGGCTCCGGCGGAGATGCATTCCCATATTATTTCCGGGAGCTGGGATTGGGACCGCTGGTGGGTACACGCACCTGGGGTGGGCTGGTAGGAATCTCACGTGGCTTGCCTCTTATGGACGGAGGTTACGTCACCTGTCCGGAATTTGCATTTATCAATCTGGAGGGCGAGTGGGATGTGGAGAATCATGGAGTGGATCCGGATATAGAGGTGGACAACCGACCTGATCTGGTCATCAAGGGAGATGACCCTCAATTAGAAAGGGCAATCCAGGAAGTCATGAAGAAGCTAAAAGAGGAACCCAGGACGCTACCTGGAAGACCGAAATATCCAATCAAAAGATAGAAGGGTCTTTGATTCTTACCGTCCTTCTATCTCATAAACGATTGTAGGGGCATGTAGCTTGCTATATGCCCCTACTTTATTATTATGAATTTTCCCACCTGATTTTCTCCAGTGTCTTTGTTCTCCACGCTGAAAAGATATATCCCCGATACCACCGCCTGAGTGTTGCGGGAGATCAAGTCCCACTCATCATAAGT
>LJUX01000065.1 GCA_001304155.1 candidate division Zixibacteria bacterium SM23_73_3 | reverse complement strand
GCCCGCTCTTGCGCCCGGAGAGCCAGCGAAAAGAAAAGGAGGTGGTAATCGAACAAAGCCATACCAACGGGTCCAACTGACAGCCACTGAGTCAACTTCGGTGGCATTGACAAATCAAATACCAAAAAGCCAAAGGAGAAACAACCATGCCCGGAAGAATTCTGCAGATCAATTTCAAATTTAGTGTCTCAAGGGCCGAGTACGACCAGGCCGCATCTTCCCTTGCCGGCGATTTCGCGACCCTTGCTGGCCTGCGCTGGAAGGTCTGGATCATGAACGAAGCGGAAAGTGAGGCAGGGGGAATCTATATGTTCGAGGATGCAGCGTCGGTGAAGGCCTACCTCGAAGGACCGCTGGCGGCTAAGGTGATCAGTCATCCAGCCCTCAGTGATTTTAGCGTGAAGCAGTTCGATGTGATGGACGATGTGACCAAAACAACGCGCGGTCCTGTTTAGTATAGGTGGTAGGGGTGTAGAGGTGGGGGGCTCTGCGCTCCCACCGGTCGCTTGCCCCTCGGGTCTCTTAACCCGGGTTTGCCAACCTTCCTACGCTTTGTCCAAATTGGCTCTTGATACATCGGCATTTGGATTCATCCTGTCGAAGATCCCGCCGGAGGCGGGGAAGGAAATGCCATGTTTTTTTCTCAGTTTTGAGATTCCCCCTACCTTCCGGTATGTTTTCTTTTCAGCGTCAATTCGCATAAGCTAAAAAGCCTTGACTTTTCCAGTGCAATCTCATAAACTGAAAAATGTGCAGTCCTTTAGATAATCCTGCAAAATTTAGCTTAAGGAGAATAAATATGAAAAAAAGATTTCAACTCCTCTATGCAGTTGTATTTATCCTCTTTCTTTCTTGCTGTGGAAAGCAGTGTTATGTCAGTTATGAGGAGAGGGTTGCCATTATGTATGCTTTTCCTGCAGAGGGGCAGCTTTTGAGAAGCCAGATGACTCTGGAGGATAGTCTGTTTTCTGTGGGAAGGGTTTTCTGGATAGGGAAAATCACAGACAAAGAGGTTATAGTGGTCAATTCCGATGTTGGAATGACCAATGCCGCCATGACCACCCAGCTTTTGATCGATAGATTCAAGCCCAAAGAGATAATCTTTACCGGCATATGCGGGGGGATAGACCCACAAAATAATATCGGGGATATTGTGATTCCAGAATTCTGGGTCACCCATGATTACGGGCTCTATGACCAGGACGGCTTCTCACCCTGGCCAATCCGGGTGCACCTGCCGGAAAAGGACAAGTCGGATACTTTGACGTTCTTTACCGTGTATGAGAGTCTTTTGAAAATTGCAGAAAATGTAAAACCAGAGTTAAAACCGATCCTTGGTAGAACCCCAAAGATAAAAGTGGGCGGGAACGGGACAAGCGGGAACTCCTTCATAGATCAGGTTGAAAAAAGAGAGTGGCTCCAAGAAAAATTGGATGCTCAGATAGTGGACATGGAATCAGCCGCAGTGGTGCAGGTGGCAAGAATAAACGGTGTGCCGGTTCTGGTGGTAAGGTCGTGCTCAGATTTAGCCGGTGGCTCTGGCTCTTCCACTGCCAGAGATGAGATACAGGAGTTCTTTAAAGTAGCGGCAGACAATAGCGCCAGCTTTGTATTGGAGCTTTTAAAGCTATTATAAGAAGTTATCGCTGGATGCATCTGCGAATAAATTGAACTAATAAAAATATGAAGATTTCCTTGTTATGAAAAGAGTTCAATCCCATTTTTCGAAAATCGCACACGAATACAAGGACTTAAGAACTACAGATTTAGAACCAATCTTAGTTATCAAAAAGAAACTGCAAGATTTGACCAAAATTGAAGCGGCGGATGTTGGTTGTGGAGCGGGGAGATATGATATAGAATTATTCCATTATTTAGGAAAGAGGCTCTCTCTTTCTTGCATTGATGATAATGAGAACATGTTGAAGGAACTTACCAAGAATCTACAAGAACACAAAATTGGAAACTTCAAAGCAATAAGAGCACCAGCAATGGCTTTACCATTATCAGCCAATTCTTTGGATGCTATGGTTACTTTCAATGCCATACATCATTTTATACTTCCAGATTTTCTTGGGGAAACATGTCGAGTTTTGAGAGATGATGGATATTTGTTTATTTACACGCGTTTGCGAAGCCAGAACAAAAGGAATATTTGGGGAAGATTTTTTCCTGACTTCTGTGAAAAAGAAAAACGGCTCTATGACCTAAGCCAATTGAAAGAAATGCTGGAGAAGATACCCATTCTAAGATTAGAATCCATTGAATATTTCAAATATAAACGAATGACTAAATTAGAGTGGCTCATAACACAAGCCATACATCAGCATTATTCTACATTTGACCTATATTATGAAAAAGAGTTTGAAGAGGCTTTAAAGAAATTTCAGACAAATATTACTCGCCATTTCAAAGACCCGGATAATATCATCTGGGATGACGAGAACATAATGCTGGTCATCAGAAGAAATGTTCGATAAGTCTTTTATTTTGTCCACCTTACGTCACCCTCGTCTAACCCAGCAAATATGGATACGCTTGGCTTTACCCCAAATTGCTCCCCTCGGTGGCAACATCGTATATGCTGGAAACATTACCGGACATAAACATATCATTTAAGCACACGATTAAAATGATCGGATGGATGGTTTAAAAACCTTTCCTCATGCTACATATGTCGAACGAGAAGACACTGTACAAGATAGTGAAATAAAAAATCTGTGAAAGATGTTGACTTTCACCCGGAATTTCCATAACTTCAAATTGGTGGTTTCATAATAAGGAGAGACTGAAAGAGAAAACCACTAAATAAAGGATTGAGGCACTAAAAGGAGGTGGTGAGAATATTCAATCCTTCGACAGGCTCAGGAGACTTCGAAGGAGACTGAGCAGAGCCGAAGTGAAGGATTGACCCTGAGCGAAGTCGAAGTATCAATTAAATGTTCCCAAAACTTGTTTTTAATGAAGGTTCTCTTGTGTTTAATAATGTTGTCATTGGAGAGGTTAGAATCGCTACCTTACTTCTACCTCCAAAAAAATATTATTGGACTAAAGAGACAAAGAAGAAATGGAGGTTAGAATGCAAGGCAGTAAGCTTTATGTAGGAAATCTTGGTTATTCTGTAACTAATCAAGAGCTGGAAGAGTTGTTTTCCGAGCACGGTGAAGTTAAGCAAGTCAACATAATTGAAGGTAAAGGTTTTGGATTTGTTGAAATGTCTAACCAAGCGGAAGCTGAAAAAGCAAAAGAAGCATTGGACGGTTCCGATTTCAAAGGACTTACCTTAAAAGTTGACGAAGCACGCCCACCCAGAAAGAGGGAGAGAGGAGGTCGTCCACCGAGAGGGAGGAATCAAAGAAGAGATTTCCGAAGATATTAGAATAATCTGCAAATATTCAGGGTTTGCTGGTCGATCTACCACAATAAGAGGCAGCCACGTTCCATACGGGTGAGAGGCCGGTTACCTATTATGACACGTGGTCCTAGGCCCGCGTCACTTCTTTCCTTAGACCCCAGTCGCGGACTCGCCCCACGTTTGTGCACCAGGGGATTTGGTTTCTCCTTGCCAAACGTACGCTCTAAGGTTCGGACTGCGCAAGTGACGTTCGCGAACATCCCCAGTCCGTGAAACGTCTGAGATGTTGCTTGCCTGATGCTGGCCATAAAGCGGAAGGAGGAAACCATGGCAAAAGCAAAAGATGGCGATACCGTTAGGGTTCACTACACGGCCAAATTTCAGGATGGAAAGGTAATTGATACCTCCATTAACCACGAGCCCTGGCAATTTACAATAGGGAAGGATAAGGTAATCCCGGGCTTTGAGGAAGCGGTAATCGGGATGAATCCGGGCGAATCGAAAACCGTCGAAGTCCCGGCGGATAAAGCATACGGGCCACGCCGTAAAGGAATGATACTGGTGGTAGATCGAAACAAACTTCCGGAGCACTTGAAACCAGAGGTTGGCCAGCAGCTACGGATTCCCCAAGCAGATGGTCAAATAGCTGCAGCCACGGTGATCAATGTCTCCGAATCGAAAGTTACGATAGATGCCAACCATCCTCTGGCTGGGAAAGACTTAACTTTCGATATCGAACTTATAAAGATCGTTTAACCGTTTCTTTTATGGTGAAATGCTCTATTATGGAAAACATATAATCTCGGTGGTATAGAAGCAATATTGCGGTTATTAACACTTAGGCGACATTACTCCAAAAAAGGGGATGTTAAGATGGTTAGGTGGATTATGCTTGTTTTGCTAACGGCAGGATTAGCTTGTGGTACCGTTCAAGCGCAGGATAGCGGTTTTGGATTGGGAGTTATTCTGGGTGAACCCACAGGAATAAGCGGTAAGCTGTGGATAGAGGATAGAAAAGCGATTGATGGAGCGGTTGCCTGGTCATTTGACAAGGAAAGTGCCCTGCATCTGCACGCAGATTTGCTTTTTCACGGCTCAAATATATCCAGAGTAGAGATGAGCAGACTCCTTCTTTATTATGGAATCGGCGGCAGGATCAAGTTTGAGGATGATAGTAAAGCCGGGATCCGCATTCCTCTGGGTATAAATTACCTCTCGTCTGGGGCACCCTTAGATGTTTTTCTTGAGATCGTTCCTATTCTTGATCTGGCGCCCAGCACCGAATTTGGTTTAAACGGGGCTATTGGGGTTAGATATTTCTTTGGGCAAAAAACGCATAGGTAACGTGACATAACTGTGTATTTGCAGTTTGTTCAGTTGAAAGCGACTTTACCCGAATGTTTGGCACTTCGCAAAGCTTAACAACGTTATACTGTCAAATCCGCTCCTACGCAGTATTCGATGTCTCTAATACTAATTGTTATTAACCACAAATTCATACACCCCCTCGTTAATCTTTCCCAATTTGGAGCTTTGAGAAATTGTCGGTCCAGAAGAAGATAGCCAAAAACGCCACCTATAACTTTCTGGTAAAGGCCATAGCCTTAGTCTTTAGTTTTGTTGCCTCGGTGGTGGTGGCACGCTCTCTGGGGCCGGATAAATATGGCGTCTACAGTTTCGTGATCTGGTTTCTCAGCATGGTGGGGCTTTTGGTCAATTTAGGCATACCCACCACCATAACCAAATACGTCTCCGAATACTGGGGCAGAAAGGATATTTCCACCATCTCTTCCATCTTAAATCGGCTTTTCAGATTTGAACTGATGGTGGGGGTGGTGGTGAGCCTGGTTTTGTTCCTTCTGGCTCCTACACTTGCCCGATGGTATAACAATTCCGCAGGATCCATAGGACCCGATCTCTCCCTTTATCTGAAAGTCGCCTCTTTGGTCATATTACCTTTGGGTCTGATGTGGTTTTACAATGGCTTATTCTGTGGGCTGCAACGATACGACTTAATCGCCAAAATCAATCTTCTGGTCTCCCCGGTGACTTTAGTCATAATCCTTCTGGTTTTATATCTGGGGGGGAAGATTGAGTGGCTTATTGGGGTAAGTGCAGTATCCAACATTCTTCTTGTAGTGAGCTATCTTTATCTCAAAAGGACGAAATTTACCTTTATTCAGAAGGGCGCGTCCACATACGATTCTGGTGGTCCGAATCTGTATCCAAAGGATAAGTTACTTAAGTTTTCCGCCAGCGTATTTGTGGTGATGATCTTAGATGCCATAGTTTGGGAGCGTTTTGGGATTTTCTTTCTCAGTATCTTTAGTACCTCATCGGAAATTGCTTTTTATAATGTGGCATTTATCCTTTCCAGCAGAGCCATGATTCTTCTGCCCGGCGCTTTAACCGGCATTCTGCTCCCTGCCATGTCGGAGGTATATGGGGGAGGGGACAAAGAGGAGCTTGCCCGGGTGCATGCCAACTCCACCAGATACTTAGCCCTGCTCTCTTTTCCTCTCTGCCTGGGCGGAATCGCCATTGCCCGGCAGTTGTTCCCCATACTATACGGTCCATCTTTTCAGCCCGCCTCCTTTCTCTTTGTCATCCTTTTGGTGGGCGGAACCATCGGCTTTATCTCCACCTCCAGTTCCTCACTTCTGTATGGGGCAGAGCTTCAAAGAATAGTGGTGAGAGTGGGAGTCATCTTTGCTTCAGTCAATATTGTAGTTAACTGGTTGGTGGTCCCTACACTGGGGGCAAAAGGGGCGGCCTTTGCCACTGCCCTGAGTCAATCCATGGGTGGAGTGGCGATGATTACCTACGCATACAAAAATTTTATGAAACAGCGATTTCCCTTCTCTAAGGTAATGCGTACATTCCTTGCCTCTGTTCTGATGGGGTGCATGGCATTCTTCATTTCAGAAGGGATTAAGGGTGCGCTGGGACTGGTTTTTGCCTTGCTCATCTCCCCTCCTCTATATATATTAAGCTTGTTTTTCACCCGGAGCTTAACTTCTGAGGATATAAATCTAGTGGAAGCGGTAATTCACCGGTTGCCGGAGAGATGGGGCAAGTGTATTCTGTTTGTATTCACGAAGTTGAGTAAACTCTTCTATTTTGAGCCATGAGAATCGGAATAGATGCTCGCTCCGTCTTGAAGCAGAGGAGCGGAGTGGGGAATTATACCTTTAACTTAATCCAGCATTTAAGTCGTCTGGATCAAAAGAATCGATATGTCCTTTTTTACAGCCATCATTTAGATGTCAAATCCGCCATACCTAAGATTGAAAACCCCAATTTTGAAAGCAAATTTTTCCGTTTTCCTAATAAGCTTCTAAATCTTTTGTGGGGAACGGTGAGGGTGCCCAAAATCGATTGGTTTGTGGGAGATGTGGACATTTATCATTCACCCAACTACTGCTTGAATATTTTAGCCCGGGGCAAGTCGTTGATGACCATTCACGATCTCAACTTTTTAGCATACAAACAGTTTACCATTGCCTCTGGCAGATGGCATTATGCTTTCAAAATAAAAAACTATGCCCAAAAAGTGGATGCCGTCATCGCAGATTCGGAGAGCACCAGGAATGAAATAATGAAGTATCTAAAAATTCCAGAAGAGAAAATTCACGTGATCTATTTGGGGTGCTCTCAGGCATACCGGCCTCTTCCCGAAACTGTCATGATGCAAAAAATAAGAGCAAAATACAAAATCAAAGGAGATTTCATTCTGTATGTGGGGACACTCGAACCCCGGAAGAATTTAAAAGGGCTTATTCAGGCGTATGATCAAAGCAGAGCCAAAGAAGATTTTCTTTTGGTTCTGGCAGGAGGAAAGGGGTGGAAGTATAAGCACATATTTGATCTGGTAAAACAACTGAAGCTGGAAGAGCGGGTAATCTTCTGCGGATATGTGCCGGATTCTGATCTTCCGGCGCTATATAACGGCGCCTCTCTGTTTGTGTATCCCTCATTCTACGAGGGCTTTGGACTTCCCCCTTTAGAGGCGATGGCTTGCGGCACTCCGGTGATAGTCTCCCACACCACCTCATTGCCGGAGGTGGTGGGCGATGCAGGTATCTACGTGGATCCTTTTGATATTGAGCAGATCTCCTACTCCATTGATACGGTGTTGTCAGACAGCAAGCTTTGTAACACTTTGCGAAAAAAAGGGTTAGAAAGAGCGAAGCTTTTCTCCTGGGAAAAGACCGCCAGGGAAACAAAAGAACTTTACCAACAGCTCACCTCACAATAGCAAAAAAATGGGAGTAAACCTAATTTTTGCCACTCCGGGATTTTGTCTCGGTTTTTGAAATACACTTTCCTGAGTTTCTCCGCGAGTAGGCGGGGCATCTTGCCCCGCAAAAGAGACAGAGCCTGGGTCAAAAAGTAAAGAAATGTTGACAAATAGCTTTTACAATGTAATATTTGAAATCGTATGCAAAATATAATCTTTATTCCAGGAGGTTTTAGGTGAAGGATTTTAAGATCGATCAAATCAGAAATGTAGGAGTAGTAAGCCATGGAGGTGTAGGTAAAACCTCCCTGGTGGAGGCTATGCTTTATGATGCTAAAGTTACTACCCGGCTGGGCAAGGTGGATGATGGAACCAGCCTGTCAGATTATACCGATGATGAGATGGAAAGGAAGATATCGATCGGTGCCTCTCTGCTTCATCTGGAGTGGAAAAACCACAAGATAAATATCGTGGACCTGCCCGGCTATCAAGACTTCATCGGGGAGGTGGTAGGAGGTCTGAGAGTCACGGAGACAGCCCTGATATTGCTCTCCGCTCAATCCGGCGTGGAGGTGGGAACCGAGCAGGTGTGGAACATTGCGGAGGGTTATAAGTTGGCTCGAATCTTCTTTATCAACAGAATGGATAAGGAACACGCTAACTTTGAGGATGTGCTGAGGCAGACCAAGGAGAGTTTCGGCCAAAAGGTGGTTCCCATCCAGATTCCCATTGGAGAAGGGCCTAAATTTAAGGGCATCGTCGATTTGATTAAGATGAAGGCTTTATATTTCGATAAAGATGGAAAATCACAAGAAGAGAAGATTCCTTCAGAGCTGGAGGCAAAAGCCAAAGAGTATCAGGAGAAGGTTATAGAAGCGGTGGCAGAGACCGATGATGCACTTTTGGAGACGTTCTTTGATAAAGGAGAGCTTTCCGATGATGAGATAAAGCAGGGATTACGAAAGGGAATCGCAGAAAGATCGATTTTTCCACTTGTTTGTGGATCAGCATCAGAAAACATTGGGGTTACTGATCTTCTGGACTTGCTGGCAACATATCTCCCTGCGCCTTCAGATTTCTTCCAGGTACAGGGGAGAGTGCCGGGAACGGAGAAAGAGAAGACAATAAAGATAAGTCCGGATCAGTCCTTATGTGCTTTTGCTTTTAAGGTCGTGTCCGAGCCGCACGTGGGAGAGTTAACATTTCTGAAGGTATATTCAGGGAAACTGCAGTCCGGGATGGAAGTATATAATTCCACCCGAGAGTCTTCCGAGAGAATCGGGCAGATCTACGCCTTAAACGGCAGAGAGAGAAGGGAGATCGGGATTGTAAACGCTGGTGATGTTGCCGCCGTGGTCAAATTGAAGAATACCAAAACAGGCGATACCTTCTGTGACAAAAAGGATCCTATCTTGTTGTCCCCTATTGAGTTCCCCACACCGGTGATCAACATGGGGATCAGACCCCAAAAAAGAGGGGACGAGGAGAAGATCGCCAACGGGTTTGCAAAATTACATGAGGAGGATCCCACCTTCATCATGGAGGTAGATGCAGATATTAAACAGACTATTATTTACGGGCAGGGAGAGCTGCACCTGGAGATAATGGTGGATCGGTTGAAGAGAAGGTTTGGAGTGGAAGTTGAACTGGAAAAGCCCAGGATACCTTATCGGGAAACTGTCGCCACCATGGTGGAAGCCCAGGGAAAATACAAAAGGCAGTCCGGGGGAAGAGGACAATACGGTGACGTCTGGATTCGGCTGGAGCCTTTGCCCCGGGGAGAAGGATTCGAGTTTGTGAATAAAATCGTGGGAGGAGCCATCCCCTCCAAATACATCCCCTCGGTTGAAAAGGGAATAGTGGGCGCCATGATGGAGGGGGTTTTAGCCGGCTATCGGGTGGTGGATGCAAAGGTAACTCTTTATGATGGCACATTCCATGAGGTGGACTCCTCAGACTTGGCCTTCAAGATCGCCGGTTCCATGGGATTCAAAAACGCCGCCACAAAGGCAAAACCTGTGATGCTGGAGCCGATATATAACTTGGAGGTGATCGTGCCGGAGGATTTCATGGGGGACGTTATGGGCGATCTCTCCAGCCGGCGAGGCAAAATCTTAGGAATGGATCGTGAAGGCAACTTCCAGAAGATCAAAGCTCAAGCTCCTTTAGCTGAATTATATAAATACTCCACCTCTCTGCGATCCTTAACCCAGGGAAGAGGGCTTCATACGCGGGAGTTCTCTCATTATGAAGAGATGCCGAGGGATATCGCACAGAAAATCATCCAGGAGGCCCAACAAGCAAAAGAGGAGGAAAAGTAATAGGGTCCAGGGGGCAAGGGTCAAGAGCAACGGACTTGTCCTGAGCGAGGTCGAAGGACGGTCGACCATGGACGTGATGGAGGGGTCGGGGGAAGGTGATTAGCAGTGGACAGCGGACGGCGGTCTGCGGACATAACAAACATGCCGATGTAGCTCAACGGTAGAGCAACTGATTTGTAATCAGTAGGTTGGAGGTTCGATTCCTCTCATCGGCTGAATAGACAAAAAGAAGGTGGGCGACC
>LJUX01000064.1 GCA_001304155.1 candidate division Zixibacteria bacterium SM23_73_3 | reverse complement strand
AGAACATCTCTCGAATCCTTGGTCGCCAGTCCTAATTCGATTACTTTTTCGACAACCACCTCCTCAAAGCCGCCTCTCTCTTCCAGTTTCTCAACCGATTCTTGGATCCTTGCGGTCAACCAATTGAGGTGGCTCGTTGAAAGTATCTTATGTATTCGCCCGCAGTAGCAGAGGGAGGGTCTGGACCTCCATGTCGGCTCGGCGATTGTCTGTAGGGTGCGTAAGGCCTCTCTGTCTGCCTTGCTTTGGTCCAGAACTGACACCTCGCTAAACAGTTGCTCTTGAGTCTCTTTGTCACAGAGCTTCAGATCCGGTTGCTTCGGTCGTCCGGCAACTTCAACCGACGGGTCAATGCAAATCCTGAAGCCAGCCCTGGAGAACTTGAAAGCAATCTCCAGAACCGAGAGTCCCTCATAGAATTTGATGGGTTTTTTCAGACGCGCTAGGAGGCTAGAGTAGTTTTCGTGATCCTTAAGCTCCACGATGGCGTCAGCAAACCACGTTATCCATTTGCGAGTCCAAGGTGCCCGGTTCAAGATATACTGACAGATGGGATTCCGGCCCTCAAAAGCATTCTCGAAGAAATCCTTACCCAGTTCCTGTCTCAGCCGCCGAAAAGCCCGTTTTGCCCTCTCTTTTTCGAATGCCGTGAGTTCTTCCAGCGTATCACAGTGCTTTATTAGCCTTTCCCAATTCCAGTAGTCTGCCGATTTCTTCAGTATTTCGGTCTCGTTGGCTTCCATGATAGTGTGTTTCTTTGTGCGTCGGCATTAGGAAACGCCGATGCCAATTTGCTTCGGGAATTCCTATTCCCGAAGCATCACAAAGGCACGAACGTTCTAGGTTGTGTTAGATGAAGGGGTGTCACATTTCAACTGCCCTACCTTTTGAATGGTCATCTTAGACAACTCATCAATGGATTTCTCCCTAAGGTCTACGTACCCAATAGTGGGGGGGATACCAGGTATCTCTGTATCGTCCAATCTTACAGGTAGAACATACTCTCTATTTTCTTGCAGCGCACGGGCTTGGGCAGACTTGCGCTCGTGGTTCGTCCATACCTTCGCTGCATAATGTTTTGAAATAAAGATCACACAGAATAGTGCCTTGGTTCGATAAACCTCGTCAAGCTTGTCGTAAAGATTTGCTCCCCATAGACCAATTTGCTCGTATTTGTCGTAGAACACTTTTAGCCCATTTGAAGATAGAATGTCACAATATTTTTGGACGATTTCTCGGTCTTCTCCGGCGAAGGAGACGGCTATATCAAAGTTGTAGTTCGACAATCTTGGTGTTTGTGGGGTACTGATTTCATTTGCTCTTATTTGTTCTGTACCAACTCTCGGTCTTTCAATAACTCCTATTCCTTTACAGGCAGGACAAACCCTTGTTACTCCAGCCAGGAGCGAAGGAAGCGATGGCGCAATCCCAGTCCCCTTACAGAATTTGCAAGTAACTAGTTTCTCTGGAGGTATAGTAACTTCAAATTCTCCCGCTCCTTTGCATGCTGGGCACATTTGGCCCTCTCCCAGAGCATCAAGCCCTCTGTTCGGAACTCGACCAGAACCCTTACAAAGTTTACACTTTTGAATCATCTGGTTTACACCTTCCAGCAATTTTCATCCTTTCGCCTAATTTGTATTATCATACTCTTGATGCATCGGCATTAGGAAATGCCAAAATCACTTCGCCCGCAGTCATTCTGAGCGCAGCGAAACTTCCTTGACCTTCCCGTCCTGTGGGGCTTTCAGTTCGTTTTCCATCTTCATGGCTTCCACTATTACCACCCCTTGACCTGCTACCACCATATCCCCCTGTTTGACCTCTATGGTGGTCACCAAACCGGGCATGGGGCTTTTCAGCTCCTTTTCCTTTTTGGTATCGATCTTGAGCACACCCAGTCTTTTCAACCTTTGAGTCCGCTCATCCTCCAGCACACAATCATATCTTTTCCCATTTAAGAAGACAGAGACCCTCTCTTCATTTTTAGAAAACTCAAGATCGAATGATCTATTATTAAAAAGAAAGGAGGCGAAGTTTTTGCCTTTTATGTGCACCGAATCCGCCTGAACTGGCTTTCCATCCAAGTTGATCTGCACTTCTCCATTCTGTTCGCTTAAGTCCACCTGATAACTTTTGCCTTCGATTTTGACAACGTATTTCATTGTCTCAACCTGATTTTTTGTAGTTGCCACATTTATGGGGCAAAACCAGCCCAATGAATTGGGCAACTACAAAGCTTTATTCAATTCGGCTGGGCTGAATGCCCTGCCCTATAAGTAAGAGACAATCCTACCCATAGGGGCGGGAATTCCCAGACGGGTCTCCGTCATCCCGCCCAGATACTCACATCTTATGCCGTCTTAGTCCCATCTTTCTTCCCGCGATCTTCCATGGGCTCTCGTTGGATTTAGTCTTTGACAAAACCAGCTTGATGTCCTTTTTCTCCTGATGATCCAAAAGCGCAGAGAAGACCGCCACGGCTTTGAGAAGTTCGTCTTTGTCTTCAGGTTCTAAAAGTTTCTCCTTTTCAAATTCCTCTTCTATGAAATGAGTATGAATCTCTCCTTTTTGAAACTTCAGATTTTCCATCACCCTGAGATGAAATGGGATGGTGGTTGCCACTCCTGAGATGCGGTATTCGGATAAGGCTCTTTTCATTCTATCAATTGCTTCTCCTCGGCTTTCTCCCCAGGCAAGGAGCTTGGAAATCAAAGGATCATAAAAAAGTGAAACCTCAGATCCTTCGTATAGCCCTGAATCGACTCTTATGCCGGGCCCGGATGGCTCCCAGTAGGAATGCACCACTCCGGTGGAGGGGAGAAAGTTGTTTTCCGGGTCTTCAGCGTAGATACGACATTCGATAGCCGAGCCTTTCCATCTTATGTCTTCCTGCCTGTAGCTTAATTTCGACCCTGAGGCTATTCTCAATTGTTCTTTGGCAAGATCAACTCCGGTGACCATCTCTGTTACCGGATGCTCCACCTGGAGACGGGTGTTGGATTCCAAGAAGTAGAAATTTCGATCGGAGTCGACTAAAAACTCAATGGTTCCTGCATTCACATATCCTGAGGCTCTGGTGGCGGTCACGGCGGCTTCTCCCATTGCCTTTCTCATCTTCTCATCCACCACCGGGGAAGGAGATTCTTCCACCACCTTCTGGTGCCTTCTCTGAATGGAACATTCCCTTTCGCCCAGATGAATCACGTTGCCGAATTTGTCTGCCAGTATCTGGATCTCTACGTGTCTGGGCCTCTCCAGATACTTTTCTATGTAGATCCTGGGATCGGCGAAGGCGGATTTTGCCTCTGAGCTGGCAGCTCTTAAGGCACCTTTAAGCTCTGATTTTTCTCTCACAATTCTCATCCCCTTGCCACCTCCTCCACCTACTGCCTTTATCAGGATGGGAAGACCTACTTTTTCTGCGATGGAAATTCCCTCTTGATCCGAGCCTATTTCGACCTCGGTTCCGGGCACGATGGGAACGCCTGAGCCCTTCATGGTCTTTCGCGCTGCCACCTTATCACCCAGAAGCTTTACCGCTTCAGCCGGAGGTCCGATAAAGATCAAACCTTCGGACTGGACCCGCTTTACAAACTCATAGTTTTCGGCAAAGAATCCATATCCGGGATGAATAGCCTCTGCCCCGGATCCTTTAGCCACCTCTATGATCTTTTCCATGTTGAGATAACTTTGAACAGCCTGAGGTGGACCGACCAGGTAAGCTTCGTCTGATAAACGAACGTGCAGAGCTTTCCGGTCGATCTCGGAGAAGATGGCTACCGTTTTGATCCCCATCTCCTTACAAGCGCGGATGATCCTTACCGCAATTTCTCCTCTATTGGCTATGAGAATTTTCTTGAACATTTCAGAAAATCATGTTTTTGTAGTTGCCCAATTTATTGGGCGGTTTTTTGCCCGATGAATCGGGCAACTACGTTTCATAGATTCTCTCAAAGTCGATCTTTTCTTTAAGCGGATTATTCTGGATGTACTCTCGGATCTTCAGTAATGCCTTCTCATTTCTTATTACATGTTCGTAATAGTTGGGCTGCCACAGCCTAATTCCTGCTTCTCTACTGCTTGGGGCCTTCAATCGTCTGATAATTTCACCAAGGGTCAGCTTGCATCCGCTGAGAGCCAGGATCAGATGAACGTGAGTCGGCATGACGACAGAATAATCTACTTCTACGCCCTCTATCCCGTTCAGATTTTGGATACTCTTCCCGATCTTCTCAGCTAGTTTAGATAGATACGGGCGATGATAGTTCGTGCAGATGGTCGCGAAGTAGTATCCATCCTGTGAATAATCATAATGTTTCAGCCGAATATTTTTTATCGCTTTCATAATTGAGCTAGGATTGTAGTTGCCCAATTTATTGGGCGGTTCTACAAGCTCGATGAGCGGACGCTCCCGTCTGGGAGTCGAGCAACTACAGTCGCCCGATGAATCGGGCGACTACAATGGTATGTTGCCGTGTTTCTTCGGGGGCAACGACTCCCTTTTATTTTCCAGCATGGATAATGCACGAATCAGGCGAGGTCTGGTGGTTTTGGGCTCTATCACATCATCAATATAACCTTTTTCTGCCGCAATGTAAGGATTGGCGAACTTCTCTCTGAACTCCTCCACCTTTTTGTCTATGGCTTTTCCAGGGTCCTTCGATTCGGCAATCTCCTTTTTGAATATTATCTCCACTGCTCCTTTGGGTCCCATCACCGCAATCTCCGCTGTGGGCCAGGCATAGTTGACGTCGCCTTTGACGTGTTTGCTGGACATAACGTCGTATGCACCACCGTAAGCTTTGCGGGTGATCACCGTCAATTTGGGGACGGTGGCTTCGCAGTAGGCATACAAAAGCTTTGCTCCATGCTTGATGATTCCTCCAAACTCCTGAGCCGTTCCCGGCAGGAACCCGGGCACGTCCACAAAGGTGACTAAAGGAATATTGAAGGCGTCACAGAATCGGACGAATCTTGCCCCTTTTAGGCCGGAGTTTATGTCCAGCACACCGGCCAGGACTGCGGGTTGATTTCCCACAACTCCCACGGACTTCCCCCCCAGCCTGGCAAAACCCACCACCAGATTGGGGGCATAATGCTGGTGCACCTCCAGAAACTCGCCGTGATCCACAACCCTTTTGATCACATCCTTGATGTCATATGGCTTGTTGGGGTTTTCGGGAATCAAAGAGTCCAACTCCTCGTCTGAGCGATCAATGGGATCAGTGCACTCCGCCTCTGGCGGATCCTCCATGTTGTTCTGGGGAATATAGTCAAAGAGCTTTCTCACTAAAGAAAGGGTCTCCACCTCATTTTCACCGATAAATTGCGCCACCCCAGACTTGGTGGAATGCACCTCCGGACCTCCCAGCTCCTCATGGGTAACATCCTCGTGGGTGACGGTCTTGACCACGTTGGGACCGGTGACGAACATATAGGAGGTGTGCTTCACCATGAAGATGAAGTCGGTGATGGCAGGCGAATAGACTGCCCCTCCGGCGCAGGGACCTAAAACCACGGAGATTTGAGGAATAACTCCCGAGACTAGAGTGTTGCGCAAAAATATATCCGCATATCCTCCCAGACTTTCCACTCCCTCCTGAATGCGAGCACCTCCAGAGTCATTCAAA
Source organism: candidate division Zixibacteria bacterium SM23_73_3 (assembly GCA_001304155.1). Lineage (GTDB taxonomy): Bacteria > Zixibacteria > MSB-5A5 > MSB-5A5 > SM1-73 > SM23-73-3. Next base: position 6,473 of record LJUX01000064.1, on the reverse strand, counting down.
CCAATTACCGGCGCCCCCACCTTCAACGCCGTATCCATTATCTTACAGATCTTCTCCGCATGAGTTTCGGATAATGATCCGCCAAACACGGTGAAATCCTGGGAGAAGACGAAGACTAATCTTCTATTGATGGTGCCGCAGCCGGTGACCACCCCGTCGCCCAAGTATCTTTCCTTTTCAAGCCCGAAATCGCGACAGCGGTGCTGGACAAAGGTGTCAAACTCCTCAAAGCTTCCCTCATCTAAAAGCAAATCCAGCCTTTCCCTGGCAGTCAGCTTCCCCTTCTTGTGCTGTGCATCTATCCGTCTTTGTCCGCCGCCTAACTTTGCCTGCTCCCTCAATTTTTTCAAACGCTCGATCTTTTCTTCTAAAGACATAATTCACTCACCTGCTAAAATTATTTAACAGCAAATCTTTATTGTAATAGCTCCTCACTTCTTTATGAACCGATCAACGATTGAACCCAAAGTTTTTTTCGTAGTTCGTTCAACGGTGTGGATGCTCGTATCGATGCTGGAAGTTGGTCATAGAGGTTCGATTTCTTCAAACATCGAGCTTCGATACGAGCTTCGTTAACGACAAACGAAATTATGCATCAGCGACTCTTAGCAAAAGATATCAGTTACCTTTATCCCTCCTTCTTTTTCTTCCAGCTTGCCCAATTTCACCTTTAAGTCATGGTCGAAAGCTAATACCCAGCCGTCATCTGAGCACATCTTCAAGAACTTTTTTTTCTGTTCCATGGTCTCCCGGGGAAAAAGGTCCACCGAGGCCACATAGGGAATTCTCAAATGGTGGGTGGAAGGGATGATGTCACCGGGCCAAAGGATTTTATTGTCCCCATCTTCGATTAACACCGCTTGATGTCCGGGAGTATGACCACCTGTATTAGTTAGCTTAATTCCCGTAGCCACCTCGTCCTCGCCATCTATCAACTCCAAGAGCTTTTCCTCCTCCAGGATTTTCAAATTTGAGGTAAAATAGGTGGCAGAGGTCCTCTCATCCGGGTGCATGGCTTCCTCCCATTCCTTGAACTGCACCACATGCCGGGCATTGGGGAAACGGGGGCGCTTCGTTTCGTCTTTGTCCAGCTTAATCACCCCGCCGGCATGATCGGCATGCAGATGGGTCAAAAGGACTAAATGTATGTCTTCCGGCGTGAGACGATACTCGGATAACTTTTTCTCCAGATCAGATCTTTTTTCGATCCCAAACATCTTTTTTTGTCTTTCGCTTAGCGCATCTCCTATCCCCGCATCGATTAGGATGTTTTCCCCGTCGGTTTTTATCAAAAGCAGGTTGATATCCAGTTTCACCAGGTTGTTATGGTCAGGAGGATTGAATTTCTGCCAGATGATCTTGGGAACAACGCCGTACATGGCTCCGCCATCTATCTTAAAGCTGTTTTCCACAATGGAAAGAATTTCAAAATTACCGAATTTCATTGTTTGTTTCTTTATATCCAAACCATAAAGGCTTGGCTACGCGACTTAGGGTGACAGTCTTTATTTAACAGCCTCTGAAGGTCGTGCTTGGGTCTTTTGCCAGTATCTACTTTTTATCGCTCTTAATACATGAAGCTCATACATCATCTTATCGGTAGGAAACTCCTTTTTTACCTCTCTTTTAATATCCTTCAAGATACTGTTGGGTATCTTTGTCTCTCTGGCAACCTTCTTATAATCAAAATACTCTATCTTCTCCATGGCTTCCTCCTCATAATTCCTGGGGTGAGACAATCTCAACTTCTCTGAAGCCCTCCAACATATTGACCAACTTCACCAATCGCCTGGTCCTCACCTTGACTAAATGTTCAAAGTTCCAAGAAACCAAATAAGATATTTCATAAAAAGAAGCTACTGCAACATGAAGAGCATCATCCACATATCTTTCTGAGAACACCTTTCTTTCTATATAGGTTTTTGCTAAATCTTTGATTTTTGGATTAATCTTTAATACTTTCAAATGCTGGATGAGTTTGTTCAAATTCTTTCTTAATATTTCATCTTTAGTATCCCCCAATTCCTCCACCGTGATCTCTGATATATACACTTGATAATTGGGCAGAATCTCTTTCCAAAATCTGATGGTTGCCTCCTGTCGATCTTTTGTTCTCTTATCATAATAAGCGCTGATAACAGAAGTATCAAGGTATAAGGTTTCTTTTTTCATAACGGTCTATTCTCCATATACGATTTCATCTCTAATTCACAAGGAAACTAAACCAAAATAAACGAACCACACTTGATGCATGATTATTAAGAAAAGCCGATGCTTATTGCTTCGGGAATTCTCCCTACCAGAGACGGGGGATCTTGCGACTATTCCCGAAGCATCAGAAAATATTCGCCATCTATTTATTTTTTTCGATAAACTCTCGTGCGACATGTTCAATCAATTTCCATATTTTCATGACTTCTTTAGGCGTTCTTTCATCAAAGATATCGTGCCCATTAATTGTATCAATACAAGCCCTCACCATTATTTCAATGGTAAATCCTGCCGGTAGATTATACATTACGATAAATAAGGGGAAAATCCTACCATATTCCTCTTCTGTCATACCAACGTATTGAGCTAATTCCTTGAATTCTGCATAACTTGGAGTGTCACGAGATGCATTTTCCTTAATCTTCATTGCATGGAATTCAAATTCTGCACAATATTGTTCTTTTTTTTCATCTTCGTTGTGGAAAACTAATCTGGAAATCAAATAATCGACAAAGTCGAGACATTTTCCCCGATTTTCTCGATTCCCGATAGCCAGGAATGATATGTATGGACGTCCAGTCCACTTTCTTCTTTGCCCATTACTTCTAAAATGACCTTGCACCACCTCTCCATTAACAATTGCCGTTGGGACTGTATCAGAGTAACCACTACAACTGTTAGTTGTTTCAATATAAGGAGCAGAATTTAGTAGCCTTATTAACGATATAATTTCTGCGTCTATTATACTTTCTGGTGGTTGTCTTCCCATTATCTTATTCCTTCTTTAACCTTTCACTTTTGACCTCACGTCTTTCATCTATTCAAACACCACCAACACCTGATCCTTGTCCATTGCCTGATGTTCCTTCACCTTGATGGCTTTCACCTTTCCATCGAGTTTGGCTTTCAACTCGTTTTCCATCTTCATGGCTTCTACTATCATAATCTATTACTAACAAGCCATAAAGGTTTTGCTACACGCCAATCCGTGCTCATTGTAGGGGCAATTCATGAATTGCCCCTACACCTGACCTCTCCCCCTGTTTCCCCTTCAGGGTGAATCCCTTCAGGGTGAACCCCTCTCCTTAACTAAGGAGAGGGGGAAGGGGGTGTGGTTATCTCAAATAATTGGCGGAGATCACCAATCTCTGGACTTCGGATGTTCCTTCATAGATTTCTGTAACCCTCTGATCGCGATACAACTTCTCTATTTCCGAGAATTCGCCGATATATCCATACCCTCCATGAATCTGCATAGCTTTGTTAACGCAGAAGTTTGCCGTCTCAGAAGCAAAGAGCTTAGCTTGGGCGGCAGCCAGACCTACGCGTTCGCCTTTATCTTCCATCAGAGCAGATTTGTAGGTGAGAAGCCGGGCGGCTTCCAATCTGGTGCTCATATCCGCAATCATCCACTGGATAGCTTGAAGCTTGGCAATGGGTGCGCCGAATTGCTCCCTGGTCTTGGCATACTTTACTGACTCATCAAAAGCCCTTTGAGCCAGTCCTAATGCTTGGGCGGCCACTCCGATTCTGGCACCATCTAAGGTTTTCAAAGCCATTTTGAATCCCTTCCCTGCCTCACCTAAGAGATTTGATCTGGGAACTTTTACATTCTCCAACTTCAGCCTTCCGGTAGTGGCCGTCCGCATTCCCATTTTCCATTTGAGCTTCTCTCCTGAGAATCCGGGGGTCCCCTTCTCTAAAAGGATGGCTGAAACCTTATCTTTTTCGCCTTCTTCAACGATCTTGGCGAATAACACCACCAGATCCGCCACATCTCCGTGCATGATGAAGATCTTCTCCCCATTTATCAAGAAAGAGTCTCCATCCACCTTGGCCGTGGTCTGCTGGTTGGCGGCATCTGATCCGGCGTTGGGTTCGGTTAAACCAAAGGCGCCTATGATCTCCCCAGAAGCCATCCTGGGAAGATATTTTTTCTTATGTTTTTCAGAACCAAAGGTCTCGATGGGATAGGAGGCTAAATTGTCCACCGCCATTATAAGGGCAGAGGGGGCATCAAACCAGGATATCTCCTCAATTAGGGTGACATATTCTATCTTGGTTTTTCCCATGCCGCCGTATTCTTTAGCCATGGGATAGGCCATAAATCCAGCCTTTGCCATTTTCTTAAACAAATCCTGGGGGAACTCAGCCTCTCTCCGATCCAACTCCACTGCAACTGGAGCGATCTCCTTCTCTCCGAACTCCTTGGCTATGTCCCTCACTGCCTGCTGACTTTCAACCATGTTGTAAGTCATCTCTCCTCCTGCTTTGTTTTTGGGTTAGTAAAGCATTTGTAATTTGCTTTGTTACGGTACGGCACAGACTCCCAAAGGTGCACAACTTTATAATTTATGGATTTTTTGACTGAATACAACAGAAAAATGCAGGTAACCCGGAAAGAAATCCACTTCTTAGGAAAGAAAGATGTGTAAATCTGCGAGAGTTTGTTTAATTCCCAACAGATTAAACGGATTAAGCATATTTTAAACTGATTTTTAAATCTGTTTCATCTGTTGGAGTCTATTTTAAAGAATCTTTTCCTCTTTTCGTCTTTCCCCCACCGCCTTTTTCACATACTCTATCGTCTCAGCAGTTGTGGCTCCAGGAGCGAAAAGTTTCCCCACTCCCATCTTCTTTAGCTTCTCCATATCCTCTTTGGGTATGATCCCTCCTCCGAAAAGAAGGATTCTATCTGCTCCCTTTTCCTTTAAAAGTTCCAATACTCGAGGAAAGAGGGTCATGTGGGCACCGGAGAGTATGCTCATCCCAATGGCATCCACATCCTCCTGAATTGCCGCTTCCACAATGGTCTCTGCGGTTTGCCTTAAGCCGGTATAGATCACCTCAAATCCCGCATCCCGGAATGCGGCGGCGATCACCTTGACCCCCCGATCATGCCCGTCCAAACCGGGCTTAGCTAAAAGAATTCTTATTTTTTGTTCCATATTCTCTCCTTATGGCGGTCGGGCAAGATGCACGACCTACGAACTATGAGGTCCTTCCTTTTCACATATTCATTCAAAAAATGCAATCATCATTTTGACGTAGGCGGTGCTCCCAGCCCCGCCGGTTAATTGCAAATCTTTCCTGCTTATATCAACGGCGGCTCTGTATATTCTCCAAACACCTCCCGCAAAACGTCACAGATCTCCCCCTCAGTGGTGTAACAGCGCACGCATTCTATTAAGGCGGGCATGGTGTTTTCCGTGCCTTCAGCGACTTTCTTTAGATTCTCTAAAGAACTTTTCACCTTATCATCGTCTCTTTTCTCTCGAACTTTCTTAAGATTTCTCACCTGTTCTCTCTCCACCTCCGGGTCGATCTTAAGAATGGGAATCTCAACCTTTTCATCTTCTAAGATAAAGTCATTTATTCCCACCACTATCCTTTCCTTTTTTTCTATCTGTTTTTGATACCGATAAGCCGCCTCAGCGATCTCTCTCTGGAAATAGCCCTCCTCGATGCCCTTCAGAACTCCACCCCGTCTTTCGATCTCATCAAAATATTTCTCCGCCTCTTGTTCCATCTTGTTGGTCAAGGATTCCACGAAGTAGGAGCCTGCCAGTGGATCAATGGTATTTGCCACCCCGGTCTCATAGGCAATAAGCTGTTGGGTTCTCAGGGCGATGTGAACCGCCCTCTCCGAAGGAAGGGCGTAGGTTTCGTCCATGGAGTTGGTGTGAAGGCTCTGGGTGCCGCCCAGAACTCCAGCTAATGCCTCAAAAGCAGTGCGAACAATGTTATTCTCCGGCTGTTGGGCGGTCAGGCTGCATCCGGCAGTCTGGGTATGAAATCTCAAAAGCCAGGATTGCGGATTTTTGGCTTTGTATTTTTCCCTCATATGCCTTGCCCAGATGCGGCGAGCCGCCCGGTATTTGGCAATCTCCTCGAAGAAGTCCAGATGGGAATTGAAGAAAAACGAAAGCCGGGGAGCAAAATCGTCCACGTCCAATCCTGCCTTGATCGCCGCCTCCACATAGGCAAAGCCATCTGCCAAGGTGAAGGCTAACTCCTGTACCGCGGTGGAGCCCGCCTCCCTTATGTGATAGCCGGATATGGAGATGGTGTTCCATTTGGGCACGTGCTGGGTGCAGAAGGCGATTAAGTCGGTGATAAGTCTCATGTGAGGTTCTGGTGGAAAGATCCATTCCTTCTGGGCGATATATTCCTTCAGAATGTCATTCTGCAGAGTTCCGGTGAGCTTTTCCGAAGAAACCCCCTGTTTTTCCCCCACCACGATATACATGGCTAAGAGAATT
>LJUX01000001.1 GCA_001304155.1 candidate division Zixibacteria bacterium SM23_73_3 | reverse complement strand
AAATCCAACCTGTTTAAGTATAAAGGAGGGATCAGCTCTTTTGTCGAGTATCTGAATGAGAACAAACAGGTGGTTCATCCCCGCCCCGTCTATCTGCATAACACCAGAAACGGAATTGATGTGGAGATCGCCATCCAGTATAACGACTCTTACACGGAGAACATCTTCTCTTACGTGAACAACATCAACACCATTGAGGGGGGATCTCATCTGTCCGGATTTAAAACCGCTCTGACCCGCACCATCAACAATTATGCCCAGAAAAATAAACTGCTTAAAAACGGTCAGGGAGCTTTAGAGGGTGAGGATGTCAGGGAAGGATTGGCCGCGGTTATCTCGGTCAAGATTCCTGATCCTCAGTTCGAAGGACAGACCAAAACCAAGTTGGGCAACAGTGAGGTGAAGGGAATCGTGGAATCGATTTTAGGAGAGAGCTTATCGGAGCATTTTGAGGAGAATCCGTCTGTTGCCAAAAAGATTTTAGAAAAAGCATCTTCTGCGGCGAGAGCCAGGGAAGCTGCGAGAAAAGCGCGGGAACTGACTCGCAGAAAAAGCGCGCTGGAAACATCCACCCTCCCCGGCAAACTGGCGGATTGTTCGCTAAGCGATCCTGCACTGTGCGAGATCTATATCGTGGAGGGTGATTCTGCTGGCGGGTCCGCCAAGCAGGGGCGAGATCGGAAATTCCAGGCAATTCTCCCCTTGAAGGGTAAGATACTGAATGTAGAAAAGGCGCGTATCGATCGGGTTTTGTCCAACGAGGAGATTCGCACCATGATCACTGCACTCGGCACCGGCATCAAGGGCGAATTTGACATAAACAAAGCCCGCTACAACAAGGTCATCATCATGACCGACGCCGACGTGGATGGTTCTCATATCCGCACCTTGATTCTCACCTTCCTTTACCGACACATGAAGGAGCTCATCGAGAGGGGATACGTATACATTGCCCAGCCGCCGCTGTACCGGGTTAAAAAGGGAAAAACCGAGCTTTATGCTTTTTCAGACGAAGAAAGAGACCGCCATATGGAAAGACTGGGCAAGACCGGGGTGACGATTCAAAGGTATAAAGGATTAGGGGAGATGAATCCGGAGCAGTTGTGGAAAACCACCATGGACCCGGAGACCCGCACCCTCTTGCAGGTTACGCTGGAGGATGGAGCGGAGGCAGATCATATCTTCAGCATTCTGATGGGCGACCAGGTGGAACCCCGCCGCAAGTTCATCGAAGAGAATGCCAAATACGTAAGGAATCTGGATGTGTAAAACATCTAGGGAGTGCAAAAGGTTGCTTTTGCTAGCCCTCTGAGTTTGGATGCGAAAGGAACAAGGAGCAAAAAGATTATGGAGATAGATTTCACTACCCAGATATGGAAAGAAGGAAAGATGTATGTTTCCTATGCCAAGGAATTAGATGTCTCCAGCTGTGGGAAAACCATTAAAGAAGCGAAAAAGAATCTCATCGAGGCAGTGGAGTGTTTTCTGGAAACTGCCGAAGAAATGGGCACTTTGGATCAGATCTTAGAAGAAGCTGGTTTCATGAAGAAGAGAAACGTTTGGAAATCTCCCCAAGTCATCTCGATGGAGAAGACACGCATTGCTATCCCCGGATAGATAGATGCCCAAAATCACTCCCATCTCCTACAAAAAGCTATGTCGGGTTTTTGAGTTGGAAGGGTTCAAATTGATTAGACAGAAAGGCGACCATTTAGTGTATGTCAAAAGGGGTATTCCGAGACCTGTTGTTATTCCAAAATACCAGAATATTCCCGTGTTCGTAATAAAGAATAACCTGAGGACAGCAAGGATCAGCAGGGAAAGGTATGTTGAATTGTTGGAGCAGATTTGAGGGTTATCACGATCTGATGGGCGACCAGGTAGAACCCCGCCGCAAGTTCATCGAGAAAAATGCTAAATATGTAAGAAATCTGGATGTGTAATGTATTTTGGGAGTGCAAGAGCTTGTTGGAGTGAAACGTAAATCCCGCCTTGCGGGGCTTTTGCAAATTCTGATGCATGGACATTAGGATTCATCCTGAAGGATATGCCGATGCCAATTAGCTTCGGGAATTCCTATTCCCGAAGCATCGGAGACATTTGTAGCAGAATACAGGAGCAGCCACCTACCCCAAACAAGGCAGTGAAGATGGAGGAAAGAAAAAACGACCAGGACAAGGAAGTTCTGGGCGGGCAAATAGCTGAAATAAGTCCGCAGCAGCAGTAGCTACTGCGAAACAGTACAAAATCTGGTTCATTCAACTATAAACTCAACTGCATTACTTTTAACTATGCCCATCAGAGCATGTGGAAAACCAAATTCAGGGCCATAATAATTTTCATATATTGAATATACTTTATAATGCCCTTTTTCAATTGGCAAGGGAATTGGTCTCATAATACAGGTCTGGACAGTATATGCTTCCCCTGGTTTTAAGGTTACAAAATGTTTTTTCGTAACCGGGTAAATATTGTGAAGAGTATAGTATATGAGTTGAGTCTCTTTTCCATCTTTATAGATCTCAAAGTATATTTCCCTATGTGATGAAGAATGCTTTTTCAAAGCAACAGAAAATCTTGAATTAATCGTAACATCTGCAGATCTTTGATTAACAAAATGCAGTTTACCCTCAATGTTTTCATTCTGCTGAAAAATAGTTCTATCTAGTTCTAGTTTAAGTTCCACACTATCAATTGGGGAACTGTTTTTCGCTCTGATGAAGTATTCTTCAAGATTCCTGTTGCTAAAAAGGCAACATCCAGAAATCATAAGCACTACAACACAAGTCCACAAATTCTTACTTAGGTCACTGAAATTCATGATTACTCCATAGTCTTCTGCTGCATCGACGTTAGGATTCATCCTGAAGGAAATGCCGATGCCAATTAGCTTCGGGAATTCCCTCGTCTTTGGTCCATTGCTCTCTCTTTTTTTATGAACAACTCAACTGATCTGAGGACTGAATTTATTGGCAGGCATCTATCTGAGGTAAAGATGGTGTAGCTTTCAGATATTTTATGTTCGCGGGGGTAAAGAGTTGTCTCATGGTGAAGGGTATCGCCGAAAACGGTCCAGCATAAAGTATGCGCAACAATTTTAGCTGAATCAAATACCGCTATCTGAGCCCTAACCAAAAGAACGGACTCATCATCTCCTTCAAGCCTGTATTCGCAAGGTACCAATTGCCAACCGGTATCGACAGGCTGGGTTATTTTTGTGGAACAACCATGCAAGAGGGACAAAATCCCGAGCAATAGAATTATACTCGCCGTCTTCCCATTCATGTTATTATTATAATGAATTCCCGCTCGCTTTGCAAGAGTCCTCTCATTGAAATGTAGCGGAAGGCTTCAGCCCTCCATTTTTTCTTGTTGTGGAGACCTTCCTTCGAGGACCTCAGGACGAGGAAGGTCTCCGCTACAGCTCTGCTCTTACGATGGGCTGCATGCTGGTGCCCCCTACATTTCCTTCCCAGCATCCGTATAGAGAATATTGAAACCATTTGATTTCACAAATTACAATTACCGAAGCATAACCGGAAGGAAAATAAGTTGCCAACAAACAAAGGTTCAAACGATTTAATTGTAGTGCCCGATTCACCAGCCATCTCCGGACTGATCTTCCGCCGCTTCCGCGGCGAGGCGGACTATCCGGCGATGGTCACGGTTGTTAACGAAAGCAACAAAGCTGACCAGATTGACCACACGGAATCGGTTAAAGATATTGCGGCCACCTACCGGCACCTGGTCGACTGCGATCCGCATGAGGACATGATTTTCGCGGAGATGAAAGGCGATGTGATCGGCTTTGGCCGGGTCTGGTGGATTCGGAAATCAGATGGCGCCCGGAGTTACGTCCACTTTGCCCTTTTGCTTCCCGGGTGGCGAGGCAAGGGTATCCGTCGCGCCATGCTCCGTCACAATGGACACCGGTTACAAAAGATCGCTGCCGATCACCCAAAGGGTGAACCGCGCTTCTTCGAAACCTGGGCAGCCGATACCGAGACCGACTGGGAATCTCTGCTGGTTGCCGAAGGATACAAGCCGGTACGGTACACCTTTGAGATGGTGCGCCCGAATCTGGAGAATATTCCTGACCTGCCTCTGCCTGAGGGCGTGGAAGTGCGTGCCGCCAAGCCGGAGCACTATCGGAAGATCTGGGCTGCCGCCGGCGAGGCGTTTCAGGATCACTGGGGAGCGTCTGAATGGCGGGATGAAAGGTTTAAGGAGTGGCAGGAGAAATCCTACTTCAATCCTGAGTTATTTCAGGTGGCCTGGGACGGAGATGAGGTTGCCGGGATGGTCTTGAATTACATTAGCGAAAAGGAAAACTCCGAATACAACCGCAAGCGGGGATATACAGAGGAAATCTCCGTGCGCCGTCCATGGCGGCGCAAAGGTTTGGCCCGTGCGCTGATTGCCCGAAGCTTCAAAGTGCTCAAAGAGCACGGCATGACCGAGGCTGCTCTGGCCGTGGATGCGGAAAACGTCAGCGGGGCGCTAAAGCTCTACGAAAACATGGGATTCCGAACGGTCAAACGACATACGACTTACCGTAAGCCGCTTGACTGACCATAACCGGTGCCTCTTTACTGCCAAAGAGCGAAATTTTCGATGCTTCGGTGCTATAAAACGCCATTAGAAATTAGCTTCAGAAATTTCAATTCCCCAAGCATCATAAAAAATGCATAATAATTCAATCAATTCATATCTCGGCTTCGAACAGGGGCCTATAAGACCGCCAAGTGAGGCATACAGTTTACTTGTGCGGGTCACCAGGAATTGTCCCTGGAATCAGTGTACCTTCTGTCCCGTTTACAAGGGAACCAAGTTCTCCCGCCGTCCGGTCGATCATGTAAAGAAGGATATCGACGCGGTCTATCAGCACGTGGAGGGCATCCGCAAGTTTGTTGATGAGCAAGATCGTGTCCCTCGAAGCGAGATCAACAGAATAACTGCAAACGTCGATCCGAAAAAGTCGCCGGCATTTGTGGCCGCCTTTAACTGGTATTTCGCCGGCGGATTGGAATCTGTATTTATCCAGGATGCCAACAGCCTGATAATAAAGACAACTGATCTGGAGGGAATCCTAAGGCACCTAAAGGAGCGTTTTCCAGAGATAAAAAGGATAACATCATATGCCCGTTCTCAAACAGTCTCCCGGATGAAGGAGGGGGACCTAAAGGCTATTGGGGATGCGGGCTTGAACCGAATCCACATCGGTCTTGAGTCCGGGTCAGACGAAATTCTCAAGATGGTCAAGAAGGGTGTCACCAAGGGAATGCACATCCTTGCAGGGCAGAAAGTAAAGCAAGCGGGAATCGAACTGTCAGAATACTATATGCCTGGTCTGGGAGGAAGAAAATACCTAAAGGAACACGCTCTTCAAACAGCCGACGCATTAAACCAGATAAATCCGGATTTCATAAGGATGAGAACCCTGGCAATTCCCAACCGTGCGCCGCTTTATGAGGATCATCAATCGGGTCGTTTTGAGAAATGTACCGATGTCTTGGTGGTAAAAGAGATTCTTATGTTTATTGAGAATTTGGATGGAATCACCAGCATGATCAAAAGCGATCACATCTTAAATCTATTTCAGGAGCTGGAAGGGAAGCTTCCTGAGGACAAGGAGCGTATGCTTAAAATCCTGCGCACCTTTCTGGCAATGGATCCTGAACGTCAGGCATTGTACCAATTGGGAAGAAGGATAGGAGTTTTTTCGAGTCTTACCCACATGGAGAATCCTTACAGAATGGCGCGGGCTCAAAGGGCATACAGTCAGCTTGGAGGTGCAGCGGAAGATATAGATAGAGTAACAAATGAACTTGTGAAGAGATTTATATAACTTCCTAACATGGTAGCCGCCCATTTGGGCGAACAACACCACGCAGGCTAAAGCCTGCGACTACCAAAACACAACCAAAGGAGATAGGGGGTGAGGTCAAAAACAGCTTACTCTTTTCTTCCCGCAAGCTCCAAGGACCTCTCTATAAGCTTTTGGGTCTCTTTGAGCTTGGTTTCTTGCCTTTTTTGTATCTTCTCATTCAATGATGAATTCAAAATCTCTTCACAAACAAAGCCACACTCGTCATATCTTCCCAGACCGAAAAGGCAGCGGGCAATGTAAAATTCGCACTCAATCAAATTGTAGGACTGATCTGGATTTTTTGACGCATGATTTTTTTCAATTCTTTTCAAAAGCTCCTGATATTTCAGAAGGGCATTGTGCCAGTCCTTTTTATCATAGTAAGCTTGTGCCAGAGCCCACAAGAATGATTTCCCTTGTGGATACTCAGATTGCATCTTTTGGGCTAAGCTTATTGCCTGGTCGAACTTTTCTTCTTCTATATATATCCAGATGAGCCCACTGGCAGCCGCTGCAGAAGAGAATATCGATTTCTCATATGCCAGCTTTATTTCAGAAATTCCCTTTTCCCGGTGATCTCCGATGAAAGGGAGCCACCAAAATGCCTTGGTCATCACGCTTGCCCAAAAATGGTAAGAGCCCAGTCCCAGGTAGGCATCATAAATTTCGGAGTTATGCTTTATTGTCTCTTTTAAAGCGGATTTGGCATACAGCCCGCTGTTTAAGCCCGACCACCATTTCCCCTTTTTTGCATCATACACCGCCTTTGCCCCATAGGTATTGCCCAGAATGAGGTAAGCCCATGCATCTTTTTTGTTTTTCTCAATCCTTTTCCCGGCAAACTTCTTAGCCATTTTTATGTTTTCGTAAAAATCCTTTTCCTTGAAGTTGCTTTCATAGTCGATCATCTGTGCTTGATACAAAGCGGCTAAGAAAAAGTATCCCCCCGGGTCCTCTGGAGCCATCTCTATAAGGGCTTTAAACCGATTTTCCGCCAGAGGATAATTTTCCTGAAACGTGGCTTCTACACCCTCAAGTATGACCCCTTTTATCTGCGGATCCTGATAATCCAGATATTTCTGAGAAAAGGAAAGAGGGGGGCAGAGAAGAAAAGATGCAGATGCCAAAAGTATGGCGAAGATAAAAATTCTTTTCACCCGGTCTCTGTCTCCTTTTTTATCTTCTTTTTCAACTCTTTGGCTTTACCGATGAAGTCGTTTATGTTCTTATTATTCTTCGAATCCTTCTCAAAGGCAAGGATGGAGTCGATCACATCGGAGCTTTTTTCCAAATCCTTATTCTCATAATACGCCAGTGCCAGGAAATAGCGACACTCCACCTCTCCAGCCGGATGATAATAGGGTGAGGGGGTTAAAACTTCAAGCAGGCTCTGATATGTGTTGATCGCTCCATCATACATCTGGGTCTCCAGTTGCGCTCGTCCCAAGAGCCAGAGTAAAAACGGCTTATTCGGGTGAGTTTTTCTTAACTCATCCGTCATGGCGAAAGCATTTTGGTATTCTCTGTTCTCTACCCAGATACGCACCAGAGCAAGTTTTGCATCTTCTTTGGCGTATTTCCCCTTTTCTATTGATAGCTTTATCATGTCGATTCCCATCTGTCGGTTGTCTTTCACGAATGGAAGCCACCAGAAGATCTTTGATTTTAAGCTTTTCCAGAAATGATATGTTCCCAGGCCGTAGTAGACATCATACATTTCCGGGTCCAGTTTCAAAGCCTTTTCCAGGTAACCTTTCCCCTTTAAACCATCCACGAAGGCGCCCACCCAGTTGCCGGTCAAACCCTTATTGATTCCTCGAAAACCAATGGCCCCCCCCAGATAGAGACAATCGTATGCAGTTAGATTCCCCTCCTTTTTCCTCTTCTCTCCGGTCTTGATAGCCAGGTTCATGTATTTATCGAACTGGTTCATATAGGAGTAGTTGCGGTAATCATCCATCATGGTCTGAAGAGCCGCAGAGACATAGAAATAGCCAATGGGGTCCTCCGGAAAGATCTCAATTAGTTTTTTGAACTCCTCCACCGCTTCAGGTGTTGAATCAACATAAACCAGATGTATTCCCTTTATTATGATCTGGTCCACCTCCGGCGAATCCATACTCAACTCGCCCCGGGCATAACCGTTAAAAACAAGTAAGATCAAAACCCAGATAAAAAGAGCAATTCTTTTTTGAAGACGCATATTACTATTCTCCTTATATATTCACATCCTAAAAAGTGGAAGATCTTTCATTTTGACAGTTTTCAAATGCTGTCCAACCTTGGTTAAGAGATCAAACGTCCGCTCTTCCTGCTGGTAAATCCAGAGTCAATTTATCCACCTGTGCCGATTTGGCTTCGTTGACCAAGTCTTTTAAAAAATGCAGATAATCCTCCATAAAAGAGTAGACTGTAATTGGCTTCAGCCCTCTGCTTTCAATCTTGGTAGATTTCATGAGCTTGAAAAAACCCCACGGAGTTGTGGTTATCTTCTCCACTTCACTCCAGGGTATATACACAAATGAAGTGGCAAACCTTCTCCAGGTCATCCTTTCAAAGATCAGTTTGCTGGGGGTGACAATTATCAGGTGATAGGAAGAGTCCAGCCGGATGAAGAAGACCAAGAGGATGAAGAACAGAAAAAAGAGCATGGACAACCAGATGGAGTTTTTAAAACCCGCCAACGCCACCAGGATGAACAACAGGGCAACCAAAGAGAAGAATATCCTGAGTTCAATCCCGAAGAACCTGTATCGTTTTGCGTTTTCCGACAAATTCGCCTTTCTTTTTCGTGCACAAATTACCTTTGTTTTACGTGCAAACTCAAATCATTATATAAGCTTTCTTTGAAAAATCAAGTCTTTTAGTTTCCTTCCCTACCTGTTGGCTTTGATTCGATTTCGTCAGATTACAGAAGGCAGCCTGATCGTCTGTTCGGCTAACCGGTTGATGAAAAATCTATCATGGGAGACGAAGAGGGCCGTTCCGGGAAAGTGGGGGAGTGCGTTTTCCACCGCTTCCCTTGCGTCTATGTCCAGATGATTTTGGGCTCGTCCAGCACTAAGAAAATTTGCTCCGAATACCAAGGCATTGGAGCCTGCTCTAAACCGTTCAATAAGGGCTTGTGAAAAGACACTAAATCTTACCTATCACCAATCTGCTATCACAACAGGCTCAGATCAGACATGAGTTTTGGAAAATCTTCGGTTTGGACCTTCCCTAAATCCCTTCTTTAAAAAGGATAGGGAGAGGTTTCATTTATATCTTTTTATCATTGACGGAATGAAGTAAATCGTTTATCATTCGGTATAGGTTAATCTTCTGCAAAACAAAAGAGCGGGATTATGGTTAATGGCTCAGATAGATTCATCGTTTTATCAAAATTCATGAGTTTTGTTCTAAGGCACAAACCCCAAAATTTTGGCTTGTTCCCGGACCAATATGGTTTTGTGAATATGCAAGATCTCCTCAACGCGCTTAAGAATCGCTATGGGAAAGTGCAAGCTTCGGACATAGAAAAGGTGGTGCAAAATTGCCCCAAGGGGAGATTTGAGATCAAGGGGGAAAAGATCAGGGCAAGATATGGACATTCCATCGACGTAATGCTTGATGGAGAAACCTTCCAGCCTCCTGATTTTCTTTATCATGGAACCAGCCCAGCCATGAAAGATGCTATCCTGACGGAGGGAATCAAGCCCATGAGAAGAAGGTTTGTTCATCTGAGCAAAACAAAAGAGGAGGCTTTCCAGGTGGGGAGAAGAAAATCCAAAAACCCAATTTTATTCATCGTAAAAGCAAGAGAAGCTTACCAGAGAGGGGTAAAGTTCTATGATTTGGGTGTGGTGGTTCTGACACAGGAAGTAGCGGCGGAATTTATCCAACTTCCCAACGAATTGAATGGTTGACCAGACCTGCGGAGAGGATCGAGCCATGAATAGGAATCAATCTTCAATGGTGGAGGCAACAAATCCTATGGATCCTGGGGGAAAGATAAACCTAAAAGGGCTCTGGATAGAGGATTACGAAAAGCTGTTGGGGGAGTTGGGAGAGAAAAGATATAAAGCCCGCCAACTGGCGTCATGGATTTACGATAAAGGGATCACCGACTTTGCCCAGATGACCGAACTCTCCAAAGACCTCCGAAAAAAGCTCAACCAGATAGCCGTCATAGACAGCATCAAGCTGGTTAAAAGACAAATCTCGCAGAAAGATATATCCGAGAAGTTTCTTTTTGAACTATCAGATGGAGAGAAAATAGAAACGGTTTTAATATGGGAGGGAAAACGGGTAACCGTATGTCTGTCTACTCAGGTGGGATGTCAATTAGGATGCACATTTTGCGCCACCGGGAAGATGGGCTTTAAGAGGAATTTAACCGCCGGTGAGATCATTGACCAGATTATCACGTTGGGGGAACATGGTATTACTCATGTGGTGTTGATGGGCATGGGAGAACCTCTTCTAAACTATGACCACACTCTCAAGGCGCTGAAAATTATGAACAACGAGTTGGGACTCTCTTTTGCCGCCAAGAAAATAACCTTATCCACCGCTGGCATTCCTCCCATGATCGAAAAGCTGGCTGAGGAGAAATTAAAAATCAAATTGGCTATCTCCTTGAACGTTGCAACAGATGAGAAAAGAAACAAGCTCATGCCCATCAATAAAAAATATCCCTTAAAGGAACTGCTTGATGCGGTTAAATATTTTGTTAAACAGACCAAAAGAGGAATTACCTTTGAGTACGTGCTAATAGAAGATGTTAACGATTCCGAGAAAGATGCTCAAGAGTTATCAAAGCTGATCCGGGGCATCCGGTGTAAGATCAACCTGATTCCATATAATCCAGTTCCGGATTTGCCCTACCAGAGACCCTCACAGGAGACAGTATTAGCCTTCAGAGATTATCTTTATCCTCGCTGTCCGGCTGTCACTTTAAGATGGAGTAAGGGTGAGGATATTCTTGCCGCCTGCGGACAACTGCGGACCTTGTCCTGATCAATCTTCAGGTAGAAAAACCTCTCCACTGGTGTAGAGAAAGACAGAGAGTGAGGTGACAACGTCTGTTCGGACAGGGTTTGAACCCCTGTTCGGAAAGGGTTGGGGCGGGGGTTCAACCCTCGCCCCAACAAGGTCTCAATCTTTAGGTAGCGGAGAGGGGGATAGAGAGGGGGGGCAAAAATATATTAATAACGCGTAGGTCCGAAATGGCGAAGCCTTTCGGACAAAAAAGACCAGTCGGAGAGTCCCCCGTACGGGTGCATATCCGACCTACACAGGTCTACATAGAGAGGAAGATGGGGGTGAGGTAAAAACACGTATATGGTTGGAGAAAATCCAGCCCCTTTTGCCTCTATATGCTTCCACCCGATAATTGCCCGAATGGTTAGTGGAATATTCTAAGGTTTTCCCTTTTCCTTCTTTGACAATGTTACCATCACATAGAAGCCGGATCTTGCATCTTCGGGGAGCGCGAACGAAAAAAGAAATCTTATCGGATGAAGAGATACTATCACCCACGCCGGCAAATTGATTTTTGCTTTCCGCATAAAATAAAAATCCTCTGGCATCACCGCGGCGATAATTGGAGATGAAAAGGTGACATTCTCTTATGGCATCTATCACCTGTCTTTTGGCGATCTGATTATCTGAAGATAATGGTTCTTTTGTAATCAGATGCATCCTCAAGGATTGGAATTGGACTTTATAGGGGAAGATTATAAAAGTAAAGGGACCAAATTTATAAGGGTAAGCATGCACGTCCACCCCACTGATTCCACACACCTTTCTTTGTTTGTTCAACTCATCCCATATTTTTATGGTCCTGGGGGTGGGACTGGTAAGAAATCTGCGAGGGGAAAGAAACATTTTTAGCTGATTCAATCGGTTTATCCCCTCCATCCATTCAGACATCTGATTCCAGATCTCTATTCCATCGAATCCTTCTGCATCCCAGGCGGTCCAGGGATAGGGTGGAAATTGAGGCAGATCCCTGGTCTCATCCGGATGTGCGATTATCCCCAATCCCCCCATCTTTTTTATCCCTTTTACATAATCCTCTGCGGTAAGTCCTCCCGGCAAAATCTCATTCACATCAAATGCCAGAAAGTGATTTATGTTGTTCAGGTCATGTATCTCATAGCCGATGAGAGCAAAAATTTTTTCGTGCCATCCCTCCAGTCCCAAATGGAGAGAGTTTAAAGTCATGTGATCGGCAAAAAGAAGAAAATCCAACCCCAATTCCTGCCCGACCTTTATTATCTCCGGAACAGATTTGCTTCCATCTGAGTCGGTGGAATGAATATGGGCCACCCCAACATACTCATGCCAGTCCCATGGGTTCTGAGGATTAGACAAAACTTCTCCTTTCCCAAGGGTGAGTTTAAATCTTTCGTCCCAAAACTTTTTTCTCGAACCGATCCGGAACTTTAAGCAATATAATAAGGCCCACCATCATCATCAAAATCAAAATTCCAATGGCAAATCGATATTGAATGGTCAAAATCCCCTGAGAGGAAAAAGTAAAACCAAAGCTTTTTAAAAGTGATACCATATTTTGAACCACAGGGTTGTCGGCTTTAAAGTAAAACACCGCCACCCCCCAGAGAAGTGGTCCTGCCACTGCGGCAACTTTTCCAGACAACGCATACAGGCCAAAAAACTGCCCCAGCGTCTCTTTGGGCACCAAACCGGTCAAAAGAGGACGAGAAGCGGTCCAGGTGGATCCCAAGCAGATGCCTATCAAGGGACCCATGATCCAGAAAACGGTTTTGTCAGCTGTAAACATAACCACCAACAAGCACAATATCCAACCCAGAACAACAAATACCAAAGTCTTTTTGGGTCCGATCCAATCGGTAACATAGCCACACAAAAAAGAGCCGATCACCGCAAAGGTGGTGGCTACAATGAAAAACCATATTTTTACCGAATCAGGAAAACCCATCACCACCTGAGCATAGACTGCCATGAAGATAGTTATGGTGGCGATAGCATCCGAAAAGAAATAATAAGCCAAAAGAAACTTCAAAACCCCGGGAAATTTTTTGGTGTTGACTATCCCCTCCCACATCCGTTTGAATGCTTCCCTTATCTTGATTTTTTCAGGGATCTGCGGTACCTTTTCCTTAACCCATAAAAATATGGGCAGGCTGAACAGAAGAAAAAATAGTGCGGTGGGGATAAATGCATCCTGTCTTCCACCCTGGCTGAAAGAGAGCTTTAAGCCGAAGATGTGACCATCCACAAAAGGCTTGACTAAAAGCAAGCCTACGATCGCCCCAACGTATCCCAGTGCCACACCCCAGCCAGAGACTTTGCCAATGCTTTTCGGTGTGCTTACCTCAAGAAGAAGGGCATTGTAAAAAACCAGTCCTCCCTCAAAACAATAATTGGCGAAGGCAAACAGGATCAATGCTAAGAAAACCTTTGTGGCAACGCCTGTTACCGCATTGCTGGTTATTCCCAAAACGAAGGTTGTTAGAATACATCCAGAGGTTAAAATTAAAAGAAAGGGCAATCTTTTTCCCTTGGCATCGGAGATTGCGCCCAAAGCCGGCATGGTTATAGCCACCAGAAGCATGGAGACGGCATAGGTGACGCCGTAGTATACATCCTCTATTTTGTTATCCACCACCAGCCACTGAGCGAAATACATGGTGACTATGTTCATGGAAAAGATGGTGTTGGCAAAATCGTAGGTCGCCCAGCCAAAGACGGCTTTTTTGTTTTGAGAAGATGAATTACTCATCGGAATATGATGGAAAGGCAGAATAGCCTTCTTTTACCTCTCCCCCTTTAGTTCCCCCTCTCCATTCTATGGAGAGGGGGATAGGGGGTGAGGTGTTGGATACGTATCATCTTGTAGCAATCCACAAGCCTAATCCTATGCCCAGAATATCTGCAACCAAATCCTTATAGCTGAATTTGCCCTGAGGAGTTTTCTTATCATAAAACTCTTTTCCTAAGCCTACGCCGAAAGTCGAGACAGCGGAAAAATATACTGATGACTCCTTCCTGTTATAATAAAAATCTCTGAAGATGCTGTAGGAGACCCCGGACAGAAAAGCGCTAACTCCTAAGTGTTCCACCTTGTCACGTGCAAACCATTTATCTGAAATTTTGAGAGTGTCGGATTGAAAAGAATTATTGGATAGAGAAATTTCATGAGCCGGTTCGGCCCAGGAGTACTGAATCAAACAGGATAACCATACAAAGACAATAACAACTTCTTTGAAAGAGAAATTCTTCTTTAGCACGATTGAAGCAACCGCAGGGCTAAATGCCCTGCGCTATGATTAATAATCTACGATGGTAGAAAACGAGGTAGCCGCACCCTTCAGGGTGCGAAAACCTACGCCCCGCCTGGGTCGGGGCGGCTACCAAATATCAAAAATAATCTCACGCTATAATCCCAGTTCCTCGTCGATACTTTGCATCCCTTCCACAGCCAGTTTTATAAACTCCTCCAGGGAGAGCCCGATATTTTCGCAGGCTTTGATATCTTCTCTGTCTGCTCCTGCGGCAAATCTCTTTTCCTTGAACCTGTTTAAAACAAACTGAACGTCTACGTTTTTGAGTTTTTTGGTAGGATGCATCAGAGCGGCGGCAACTATCAAACCGCTCAACGGATCAGCCGCAAAAAGTGTCCAGTCCATCTTAGATTTTGGTTCCACCTTCCGGGGGTGACATTTTATGGCATAAAGTATCCTTTCATCCAAGTCATAATCTTTCAGCCATTCACAGGTTAAAAGGGAGTGGCGATCGAAATCATTTACCGTCTCATCATAGTCTAAGTCATGTAAAAGACCGGTCAGTCTCCACATCTCCACATCCTGGTTGAGATGCTCAGCCACCCTCCCCATTATCGCCTCCACCGCCAACATGTGCTTGACTAAATTTTTCCCCTTGACCTTCGATTTTACCAAATTAAAAGCTTCGTCCCTGTTCATCCTTTACCTCACTTTTTCAATTTTTTGCTACTTTCTCTTTGAATGATTGCTTTAGCTAAGTTTATATTCGTGGCGTCCATAGGATTTGTACCAAAAAACATAACTGTAGCTGTTTTCTACCTTTCCCCCTTTATTCCCCTTCAGGGTGAATCCTTCAGGGTGAACCCCTCTCCATTTCATGGAGAGGGGGATAGGGGTAGAGGTCTTAAAAAAAATCAACATCAGTCAAAAAACTCCCAGTAAAATCCCCACCAAAAACTTCTCTCCGGCATGAAGTAATCTCCGGTCAGTCGATAAGTCTGATCAGTGATGTCACGAACCATATAATAGAAATGAAAATCCAAAAACCGGATGGTTATCTTCGCGTTCAAAATTGCCACACCCGGCTCTTTGTCTTGCTCGTATTCATCCATAAATCTTTCTGATATGATATTTGTTTCCAGTCTCAGTTTTAGTCCGATTTCTCTTTTAAGAAATTCATTCTCAAATTGAATGTAGCCGAAAAGAGAATGCTCGGGAGAGTGGGGCAGTCGTGTTTCTCTGTTTGAATCTTTCCCCTGTTCGAAGCTATATGAGATGTAGGAGCTCAGATGATCGAAAAACTCAAATCCTAAATTAACGTTCGCCCCCCAGATTTTAGCCTCTGTATTGACCGGCTTGTAGTGTCCATAATAGATGGTGGTGTCCACATTTGCCCAGAAGATGAGATCATCTATTCTGGAGTTAAAGATATAAGCACCTATTTTGAATTTTTCTTTTCGAATACCTGCTCCTAAATCAGCTGTGAAAGATTTTTGCGATCTTAGGCTCGCATTCCCCTCCTCTATGTAATCGGCAATTGTATCTTTAAAGCCAAAAGTAAAGGGAAGCCAATATCTATCCATAAGTGTGGGATAGCCGACAGATCTTCCCAGCGTGGAAAACACGTTAATGTCCTTTGTAATTTGATATGATACTCCTCCACAAGCTGAAATACCAGCATCCAATCTTTCTTCTTTACTTAGCCTGGAAGCCAGAAGTAGCGAAATGGTTGGACGCACCTGGATCATATCCGCTATGGAAAGATAGCCGCCACAAACCACATCCTTCGTTGTTAAAGCTTCAAGATTCTTTCTGTCCGCGTAGCCTTCGATTTTGATGTGATGCCTCCCCGTTAACCTTAAAGTCTGAGTTGCAGTCAGACCAAACATCTCCTCGATCTTTTTGCTCTCAAAGCCATATGATCTGCTCTTGACTTCCTGATCCTGTTTGTCATAGCAAAAATCCAAATTCAAAATACGATTATCATTTTCCTGTATAATAAGAGAGCTAACCATCCCCCAGTTATTCACATTCTTTCTTGCATCTTGGAAACTTGCATCCGGAAAAAGAGGTAGTCCCATTTTGGTTTTGTATTGATAAGCCGAAAGTTTAAGATCCATTCCTCTTTTCAAGTTAAAGGTGGTTTTCCCGGAGAGTGACATGCCATCATAATCCGAATTGGTCAGATAACCGTCTGATTTCTTAAACTCGGTGGTAAGATAAAACTTTCCTTTGGAGGTGATTCCTCTCCCCAACTCCACCTGGGTTCTATGAGATCCGTAGGGACCTCTATTGGCGGTCACTTTAGAGAATGGCTCAACCCCGTCGAAATCTTTGGTAACGATATCTATTCCCAAAACCCCTGCATCTTTTCCCCATAAATTAACTAACCCAGCTGGCAAAAATTCCACTTTTGAAATATTGGGCAAAAGAAGAGAATTCAAATCCAAATTTCCGCTTTGAGGAAAGTAAAGGTCTTGCTGTTTAAACGAATTTCCATCTACAAAGATATTCAGCCCTCTTGAATTTCCACCAATAGAACCTATCTCCGGCTGTCCTAAAGGTCCCACCTTCACCACATCTATCAGACCATACATCTGAATTACGTCTCCCACGCTCTCCCCAATGAAATTGTCGATATCCTCAGAAGTGATTTCATTCGATAAAGAAAAACGGCGTACGAGTTCATCTTTGAACCCATCGCTTTTAAGAAATCTTCTTATGTGGACCACACAAACTGCTTCAGCGGTATCTCTCTTGACCACCGCATTCAGGGAATCTGAATCGGCGGTAAGAAGAGAGTCCTCCGGATGGGAGAATCCCATCGAAGACAGTAAAAGGAAGAGAAGGACAAATGAAAGTCTTTTTCTCAATCAAGCTTCCTTCAGAAAGAATTCATTTTCTTTGAGCAATTTCTCTACTGCCTCTACCACCATCTTCGGCTCAATCAAATCCATGCAAAATCTGGATTTCTTGCTGCATCTTTTTTCACCATGCAAACTGCAGGGACTGCATTTGACGTTGGCGCACAGCACCACATTTTTAGAACCAAGGGGAGCAAAACCCAATTTCGGATGGGTGGGCCCAAATATGGCCACCACTGGTACTTGCAGAGCCTGGGCAATGTGCATGGGACCAGAATCATTCGTAACCAGGCAATCACATCGTTTAATCAGACTCAGAATCCTTCCGGTTGGCAAGCCCAGCACCTGTATCACCCTCGGCTTCAGCACACCTTTGCTTATATTTTCGACTAACTCATCATCTTCGGCATCACCCAACAACAGGATTTTGCAGTTGTGTCCCTCAATCAAAATCTGGCAAACTTGAGCAAACTTTTCTTCATCCCATCTTTTGGTCTCCCATCTTGCTCCCGGGTGAACCCCCACCACAATATCATCTTTTTTAACTTTTTGTTCAAGCAGAAAATGATCTGAGGATTCCACATTATCCTGGCTTGAAAAAATTAATGGATTCTTTTCGGGTGCATATATCTTAATCCTTTTCAAAATTTCAAGATAGGAATCCACCGTTTGAATTGCTTTTGTTTTTAAAAATTTGAGATGAACCATCAGGAATCGGGAGAGCCTGTGCTTGTTGTATTTTAGTTTGATTTTCGACTTTGTAAGATGGCGAACAAAAAAACTGCGCAGATTAGCATGAAGGTCAACTAAAAGATCAAAATCTTGTGATCGCAATTCGGAGACCAATCTCATAAATCCAGAGAAGCCTTTGTTTTTTTGCATTGGATCGAACTCGATTAAAGAAAAAATTCGGGGGTCGGCTCTTAACACGTCCCCATATTGGGCTTTGGTAAGAAAGAAAATCCTGGATTGAGGAAATTGGGACTTGAGCGCACCGATCACCGGGGTGGTGAGGATAACATCTCCTAAGGAGCTGAAACGAACGATCAAAATCTTTTTGATTTTGTTTTGCATTCTGCTGAAGAGAGTAAAATGCGGTATCCGCAGGATCCAGGGCAGGTAGGCAAGCCTTATTGGCTTGCCAGCCAACCCTCTAAGGGCTTGGCTGGTACGTTATAAACAGAAACAAAAGCCCCACCGCCAGACAATAATAGCCAAAATACTGAAATTTCCCCTTTCTGATCACTTTTAAGAGAAACCTGATGGCTAAATACCCCGCCACAAATGCGGTGACAGCCCCGGTCAAGTAAATCCACAGATTTTGACCTAAATTGGCATGACTCACCGTTCCCTTCAATTCAAACAAGGAGGCACCCAAAATAGCAGGTAAAGACAGAAGAAACGAAAACTCTGCCGCCGTTGATGGTTTCACCTTTTTGAAAATCCCGGTGCTGATGGTAAGACCGGAACGGGAAATGCCGGGAAGCAAAGCCAAAGCCTGCGCCAACCCTACCAGGAATGCATCCCCTGAACTTAGTTTCTCTCTTGTGGCTCCAAAGAATCGGGTGACGATCAAAACCGTGCCGGTTATCAGCAACATTACACCCACAAAGGGAACAGAGGAAAAACTTTTCTCCACCCAGTCTTTAAATAACATTCCGGCTATCCCGGCGGGAATTGATCCTATAATGATCAGCAAAAACAGATGCCAATCTTCACTTTTAGATGTTGCAACTCCCCTTATGAAAACTGAGCTAATTTTAAACCATACTGCTTTGAGCACAGACCAGATGGTATGTCTGAAGACAATCACCACGGAAAGAGATGTCCCAAAATGAAGAAAGACCTCAAAGCTTATGTCGTCAAATTTGACCTTCAGCAGAAACTCACCCAGGACCAGATGTCCGGAACTGGAGATGGGGAGAAATTCTGTCAGGCCCTGAACGACTCCCAGAATAATGGCTTCAAGCAGGCTCAAAAAGACCCTTTCTTTACGCTTGTGAGCTTGTCGGACTACTCAAAAAAAAGCTCTGGTGATCCAGAGCTTTTCTCCGTTTCCTCCTTTAAGCGCGTTAGAACACGTTATAGTTTATTCCTGCCACAAAGCCCACGTTGTCATCTATTTCCAGTTCACCAACCAGATAAAGATCTCCGGGGAGCTTGAGTTCTGCTCCCAGGGCCAAGGCAACGTCAACATCGCTATCGTCCCAATCTTCTCCCTTCCAGCCCATCCAGGCCGGCGCGCTCCACGCCCCTTTAAAATTGTGCTTTTCCCACCGCACATTCAGACGACCGTAAGGGGTGACGCTCTTTCCTTCGGCATATCTGATCTGGTAGGAGGCGATAAAGTTCCCTCCCAAGGAGACGAGGCTGTAATCTGAGACGTTTAGATATTCCGTTCCTCCTGCAACGGAAAAATCCAGCGGATCGCCAGTGCGTTGTTCCATAAACCAGTATTTAAAATCACCGCCCATGGTGAGACCGGTATTGCTTTCGCCGTACCCCGGGCTCCAATCGATCATCCCCATCTTGAAGCCCAAGTCGAAGTATTTGGCTATCCCATAACGAACTTGTCCGAATACGGAGAAGGCGTCCTCATAAACTCCCAGGTACGCCCCCAGCAAAGCTTCTCCTCTGTTCACAGTGGGCGCCGGAGTGAGCTGACCCAGAAATTGAGCCGAGGCAGAAGAGATCGAAAACAAAATCACCATTATTACAACTGTAAAGATATTTCTCATGGTCGTTCTCCTCGTATATAATCATCAGGACGAAATTATAACATGCTGTTTTCCATTTGTCAACTTCTGCTTGAAAAAGTTCACATTTTGAGAACCTCTCCCCCTTTTGTTCTCCTTCTCCACCTCATGGAGAGGGGGATAGGGGAGAGGTAGAAAAATCCATATGGTGGCAACCCTGAGTTCATACAAAAGCAACTATTTTGAAGAAAGCCCATATTTTAAGGAAGGTTAAAGGTAAGCCCGGCCAGCAAGGTGATATAGCGGGTGGGTTCGTTTTTTGTCTGAATGGAGGTGTATCTTACCTCAGCCAGAATATCCAGCGGAAAGGCCGGAAAAGATAAGAGAAGCCCTCCCACCCCATGAAATCCCACTCTGTTCTGGTCATCAGGTATATACACAGAGTAAACTTCATTGGAAATCTCGTAAACCAGTTTATGTATTCCCACCCCCGCCCCAATATATGGCTTCAGCACCGGAAAGGAGAACATATATTTGGCGGTGCCATTCAGAGAGAGATCATTTATGGAGAAATCCGCTCGGGTGGAATTCCCCAAAACGATCTCTTTTTCCTTCCAGGCATATTCCAATGACGCTTCCAGATGAATTATGCGCAAAGTCCCGATCTTAAGATGCACTCCCACCACGGGCATCTCCTTAAGCCAATCCTGATCTTGGGTGGGAATTAAGTTTAAATTATCATTTTCGTAATTTTGTATCACCCCGCCCCTTATTCCTATGCCTAATCCGGTTATGCTCCAAACTTCAGAACAAAAGAAAAGCAACACAAAAAGCCACAGAATAAAGAAAACTCTTTTCATCTTTTCTTCTCCTTTGGTATGGTTGGTGCTTTGAGAGCTAAATGTTCGTCATCTCAATCCCATAAATCCAATCATTCTTCCTGCGTTCTCCTTTTCCCGTCTGTATGAATGAAACAACTTCTCATCACAAAAGGTGCACTTGCCTGTGACAAATATTCTATCCCTTTTTACTCCGCAACTCATCAATTGTTTCAAATTGGCACAAATCAAATCAAGCCCGGGCTTGCCATTTTGGGCTCGATTCATGCACTCCTCATCGAACAAAATTGCCACATCGTCTGAGATCTGATAACAACAGCTTCCGATACATGGGCCAAACAATACCGTAAAGTCACCACCCTCACAGCCAAACTGACCTTTTGCCGCTTCTATGGTCCTTCGAAGGATTCCCAGAAGCGTCCCTCTCCAACCTGCATGCACCAAACCCACCACCCTTCTTCTCTCCTCCACCAGAAAGATGGATAAGCAGTCAGCCACCCACACGGAGATAAAGATGTCATCTCGATCGGTCAGAAGGGCATCCCCTTTGTATCTTCTTTTGAGCTTATCTTTTGAAGTTATGATCACACATCCGTCCTGGTGTATTTGAGAGAGAGATACAAGTCTCCTCTTTTGTGAGAAGGCTTTCTGCAATAATTTTTCTGCCTCTTTTGTTTTCACATCCGGAGGAAAAATTTGATTTTTGATGATGAAACCATGAAGAATGAAAGGATAGGCTTCCAGAGGGGGGAAGGATAGCCATTTGATACCCTCGATCAACCTGACCACCAAATCACTTGATCTCATCTTTCTGCGTTTCCTCTATCCTCTCCAATCTTTTAGATCTCTCCACCTGAATGACCCCTTTGACTTTTTTTATTTTTTTCAAGGTCTTGTTAAGGTGGTTTATATTTTTCACCTCGATGATGAAACTCCCGGTGGATGTAGTCTCCCCTCCTCTTATCTCCGCCCCTCGAACGTTTGTATCAGTGTCTGATATAGCCTGGGTGACGTCCCTTAACATATTTTTTCTATCCTCCACTAAAACCTCCAGCTTCACCAAAAAAGACTGACCCTTTCCCACATCCCACTTCACCTCCACCCTTCTTTCATCCTCGGTTAGCATCTGCAATGCATTGGGGCAATCAGAACGGTGGATGGAGACCCCTCGTCCCCGGGTTACGAATCCCACGATCCCCTCTCCTGGCACCGGCTGACAGCAAGAAGCGAAGTGGAACATCATGTTCCTCATTCCTCCGATCTTAATACCCCTGGCGCCTCCTCTGGCTTTATCTATAAATTTACTGATGACCGAAGGTTTGGTTCTTTTAAGTCTTTCCGGTGGAACAAGCGTGGTGAGGACATGTTTGATGGAGATGTTTCCGTTCCCCAATGCAGAGAACATCGCCTCGGAGTTACCGAAATTTAGTCTCATGGCTAAATCAGAGAGCTCCGCCTCGGATGGAGATTTTAAGTGTCGTTTCTTCAATTCCCTCTCAAATATCTCCTTTCCTAAATTGACGCTCCCCTCATACCTTTTCTGTCTTAACCAGTGTCTGATCTTGCTTCGCGCTCTGGTGGTCTCAACGATTTTGAGCCAGTCCTGGGAAGGTGACTGATGAGGAGAGGTAATCACCTCCACCTCCTGCCCGCTGGAAAGAACGGTGCTTAAGGGCACCATCTTTCCGTCCACCCTGGCGCCAATACAATGATGGCCAATCTCGCTGTGAACCGCATAGGCAAAATCCAAAGGGGTGGATCCTTTGGGAAGTTGCTTTAACTCCCCCTTGGGAGTGAAAACAAAGATGTCATCCCGGAAAAGATCGATCTTAAGATACTCTAAGAATTCAGACGGATTGGTCAAATCCTTTTGCCACTCTAAAACCTCCCTCAGCCAGGTCATCTGTTTATCTGATTCGTCCGGCTTCATTCGCCCTTCCTTATATAGCCAGTGAGCCGCTATACCATAATCCGCGGTTCTATGCATCTCGTGAGTTCTTATCTGTATCTCCACCATTTTACCCCGCGGACCTATCACCGTGGTATGAAGCGACTGATACATGTTGGACTTGGGCAGAGCGATGTAATCCCGAAAACGATCAGCCACCGGCATCCACAGGGTGTGAACGATGCCCAGGGTGTGATAACACTCCCCTTCTGAGTCCACCATGATACGAATGGCAAAAAGATCATAAATCTTCTCGAAGGGCTTCTGCCTCTTTTTCATCTTGCGATAGATGGAATCAAAATGCTTGGCTCTTCCGGTTATTTCCGCTTTTATTCCTGTTTTCTCTAACTCCCTTTTCAGAGGTTCGGTGATCTCCCGGATGTAAGCCTCCCGATCCTCCCTTCTGGTGTCGATCTTATGGACCAATTCGTCATAGGTCTCCGGATCGAGGTATTTCAAGGACAAATCCTCCAATTCCCATTTTATCCTTGCCATCCCGAAGCGATGAGCTAAAGGAGCGTAAACTTCCCGTGTTTCAGAAGCTATCTTTCTTTGCTTACTTCTATCCAAAGAATCTAAGGTCCTCATGTTATGCAATCGGTCTGCCAGTTTGATGATGATCACCCGGATGTCTTCAGCCATAGACAGGAGCATCTTACGGAAATATTCCACCTGCTCTTCCTCTAAGCTTTTGAATTTAAGCTCCCCGATCTTGGTGACCCCGTCCACCAGATCAGCTATCTCATCCCCGAACTCCTCTCTTACCTGCTGGATGCTCACATCAGTGTCCTCCACCACGTCATGCAACAGTCCTGCGGCGATGGCGGCAGAATCCAAGTGTTGTTTCGCCAGGATGAAAGCCACCTCCAAGCAATGCTCCAGATATGGCTTTCTCGATTGCCGATACTGACCGCTGTGGGCTTTGGCCGAAAACTCGTATGCCTTCCTGAGTAAGGGAATGTCTATGTTGGCGTTAAACGATTCCACCCCTATGATGAATTCCGCCAGATTCATTTATTGCACCTCGCAGACAGTTTTTATACCCACCTCATTTAGTTTCAAAGCAACTCCACCCTGTAGTTGTTCGATTCATCGAGCAGAAATCCTGTCTGTGTTACTCGATTTATCCAGCTCTCAAAGCGCCTGATAAATCGGGCAACTACAAAACCAGCGAAGTTTAAATTAACACTCTTCTCTACAATGTTATTAATATATAAGTTTAATTTGCCGCACAGAGCAAAATTTCATGTTTTTTCTACCTCACCCCCTCTGCTTTACCTCTCCATTAAATGGAGAAGGAGATGGGGGGTTATCTAAATATCAACTTAATTGACTCTCTTTGTGGAGATCTGAAAGTCTCCGCTAGATGCTTAAAGATATGATCGATACTCCACATTGATACATC
This sequence comes from candidate division Zixibacteria bacterium SM23_73_3, assembly GCA_001304155.1. Classification (GTDB taxonomy): domain Bacteria; phylum Zixibacteria; class MSB-5A5; order MSB-5A5; family SM1-73; genus SM23-73-3. Next base: position 61,177 of record LJUX01000001.1, on the reverse strand, counting down.
CGCTTTCATGTTTTGATTCTGCTCGTTTCTGATTTTTTCTTTAATACAGCACATACTTTGGAAACGATCTGTTCGGCTTTGATTTTTTCCATGCAGTCGTAATGAGGACAGCTTCTGGGCTTGCACTTAAAACAGACCGGGGCTGGCGGCAAAATGACTTCATTCCCCTCTCCATAGGGTCCCCATCTTATGGGACCGGCGGCAAAGATGGGGCAGAAGATGGCTACCGTGGGGGTGCCCAGTGCCACCGCCAGGTGCATGGGACCGGTGCTGTTGGAGATCACCACATGGCAACTTTTCAAAACCGCCGACAGCTCTCTTAGATTCGTCCTCCCGGCTAAATCAACGGCGGCATGCTTCATATTGTTTTTTATAAAATCAACCAGCCCCTTCTCCATCTTCGTCCCGGTGAAAATTATCTTGGCGTTGAATTTTTCGATAAGTCTGTCTGCCACCTCAGCGAATCTCTTTGCGGGTAGATTCAAAGACGAATTGCCGCTTCCCGGATGAATCACCACCACCATCTCCTCCGGTGTGAGACTAAACTCATTCAGGATTTGACGGGCAAACTCCTCCTCTTCTTGAGAAAGATACATCTGGGGTAAGATCCTTGGCGGCCTTATCCCCAGAGGTCTCAACAGATCCAAGTTATATTCAGCCTCGTGACGCAGATTTATTTTTCTGTGCACATAAACTTTCCGATTGAAGAATACTTGGTAAAACCTGTAGCCGGTTCCGATCCTGTATCTTATTCCGGCCAGGAGAAGCAAAAGCGCCAGTCTTAGTGTAGGTCTAAGCAGGACGCCCACATCAAAATGTTTTTTCTTTATCTCTTTAACCAACTTGAAAAATCCTTTAATTCCTTTATGAGAACTATCAGCATCATCAATAATCACATCGTCAAGATTGGGGTTGTTTTTAACCACGTCTGTGGCATATGGGGAAACCATCATGGCGAGATACGATTGGGGGAAGCGGGATTTTATCGCCTCCAGAACCGGTGTGGACAGAACCACATCACCAACCCGATCGGTTCTTATCACCAACAACCTCTCTTTTCCTGTTAAGTTGAGCTTTCTCATTTTTTCTCAGTCAAAAAATCGTTAGTCCCTATATTAAAATATACGACATCATCCATCCGGGAACATAGGGTCTTTTGGAACTCCTGAGTTCTTTTTTGATCCACTTTTATTGCCGGATTGTTTCAAGTGCCAGAGCTTCACGTATTTGGAGAAAACGTGGAATGCGGAGGAGATGGATAAAATCAGTCCCGGAGTGCCATCTAAAAATCCTTTTTTAAAAATATACATCTTGACAAAGGTGATCGGTGGTCTGAAAAGGATGTCCAGAAGCTTAGCTTTTCTCCCCCGGGTGTAAAGTTGAAGGGCATCCAGTGAGGTATACCGGTTCAACTTCTCAAGATAGTGATCGAAGTTTGGATCAGTATAGTGGAGAAGATCATTTTTCAAACATCCTGATTTCCCGTCAACCCGCACCTCCTCATGCACCAGCCGGTGGGAGAAGTTTCCCCTATCCTTCCTGAAAAGTCGCATGACAAAGTCCGGATACCATCCACCGTACCTGATCCACCTGCCTAAGAAATTCGATCTTCTGGGAATGTAATACCCATCTAAAGAGTTACAAGATTCAATCATCCTTTGAATTTCCTCTCGTAGTTCTTTCGATACCACCTCATCTGCATCCACGGAAAGTATCCATTCTCCTGAGGCTTGAGATCTGGCAAACTCTTTAGCGGGACCAAAGCCTTCCCACTTAAGGTCGTAGATTTTGTCGGTAAACTCAGATACGATCTTTTTGGTATCATCCGTGCTATGTGCGTCTACCACCACAATCTCGTCTGTCCAGCTTATGCTTTTTAAGCATCTTCTTATGTTTCTTGACTCGTTATAAGTAATGATGATACAGGAGATCTTACTCAAGATTTTTCCTCTTTGGTTTTAAGACAAAAGCATCCTGTTTTTTTGGTATTATTGTTTTGTTCTCATAGTAACTTCTTTGGCAACGGGCAGATAAGTTACTGGTTTTTTCAGACAGTTATCTTTTCGCGTAGCCAAGCCTTCAGGGCTTGGCCGGCAAGCCGTAAAGGCTTGCCTAGGCGTAGTTCATTATGTGCAATGATGACACAAAAGATCTTACTCAAGATTTTCCCCTTCAGCCTTAAGATTTAAGACCGTGGTCAACCCCAGGATGAACATGATCAGCATATTCACTTCCCCATCGGTATAATAACACTGAAATAGGCTGGCAAAAAGGAAGCCGATGATGGCAACTATTCCACCCATTTGTGCTGTGTAGCCGAAACCGCTTTTTCTGTTTTTAATTATTGATTTGATGGTGGAATATAGGAAGACTGCCCAGATGCTTAAGTAAGCCAAAAGCCCCAAAAGACCTGAATTGACCGCCACGTTCAAAAAATCATTATGGGGATGACAGGTGGTATCATAGACCCCTTCCACCTTATAGCGGTCGAACAGTTTGCCAAAATTGCCCAGGCCGATCCCCCAGATGGGTTTATCCTTTATCATGTTGATCGAAGTCTGCCACAATCTTATTCTGGTCGACTCGGGCTTATTCTTGGAAAGATCGACCTCTTTGATTCTGTCCCAACTGGTGGGCTCAATCATATAGATCAACAAACAAAGAAGGAATATCCCCAAAATCAAAAAGAGGATAAATTTTCCGCCTTTGAATAAACCAAGGGTTAAAATACCGATCGCCCCTCCCAGCCAGGCACTGCGGGCGTAGCTGAAAACCAGAGAAAGCCCTAATACGATGGGTGCAAGAAAAAAAAGAATTTTAAAAACACCCGTTCTTTTGGCATTAAGAAAGATGACCGATGCCAAAAGAAATACCAGCATGTAATATCCGCCGAAGGTGAGATGATGATCAAAAAATCCCAAACTTATGAAAACCTCTCCTCTGGGCTCCAGCAACCTGTTCCGATACAGGTCCATTCCGGAATAATGCTGCCAGATGGCATAAATTCCCACCAAGGCGGAGACTGCGACCAAGGTAGTTAAAAGTTTTTCTACTTTTTCCTCTTCTGGGACATTGTTCACCATCAGGAAAAAAATTAAAAGCAACCATTCCTCTTTCAAAGCCAGAAGGCTATGGAATCTAAAGGGTGAGAATATGACAGAGATTACCAGAGTGACCACATAAAGAAAAATGGGCAGATTCAAGGGTGTGCGAACAAAATTCACTTCTCCAGAGGAGAGCATCTTAGCCAGCCAGGCCAAAAGCCCGAGTATGATCGCAGTCTGCGCACCGGCAATGGACCAGGGGGAGAAGAAGGCAAAACCACAAAGGGAGAACCAGAGGATCTTCTCGGCAATTTTTATTCTGCTCTCTTTAGACATCATGAAAGCACAAGGGTTGATTTTTAATTTAAAAGACTAAAATACACCTCTTCCGTCTTTTGAGCAAAGACATTTAGAGTGAATTTTTCCAGCACCATGCTCCGACTTTTTTCTCCGAATCTTTTTCTTTTAGGCTCATCCTGTAACAATTCAATAAGGGCAAAAGCTAATTTTTCTGCATTTTCTGGTTCTACCACCAAACCGTTAACACCGTGCCTCACCACCTCCGGGATGGCATTAACACTGGTGCCCACGGTTGGTTTTCCCATGGACATGTATTCCAAAGCCACCCGACAGATGGTCTCCGATCCCACCGATGAGACCACCCCTATATCAAAGAGGGAAATGATCTCTCTGGGGTCTCTCACTTTTCCCACAAACCGGAATTTTTCTTTTATATTCATCCTTTGTGCCGTCTCTTTCAAATCATCTGCACGCACCTGCGCATCCTCACCACAGATGATAAATATGGTGTGGGGCATCTGCTTTAGAACGTATTCTGCCGACTGAATGAAGTATTTATGCCCTTTCACCGGGGAAAGCCTTCCTAAGATTCCCACCACCAGACTTCCTTTTGGGATACTTAATTTCTCTCTCCAAATTCTGTCACCTTCTCTGGGCGAATAGAAATCATGGTCCACTCCCCCACCAATGTTGACCACCTTTTCCTCTGGTATAGTCAGGTTTTTCACATAACTTCGCTTTAGAACTCCACAGGTGGTGATGATCTTGTGGGTGAGCTTGTCATTAAAGTATCGATTAAAAAGATTGGCTTTGGGTGTTCTTACATCCCCTCTGGTTCTTATCAGGGGGATTTTACGTTTCAAAAATTTTGTAGCAAGTGCGGCAACCAGATGGCTCTCTCCCCGGTGGGCATTGATTATATCGATTCCTTCTTTTTCCACTAAATCCACCATCCTTTTGACGTTGTAAGCGATCATCCAGGGACTGGTGTGGCTTAAGAAAAGGTCCCCATAGGTTGAAATTCCCAGTTCCTTGGCTTTCAGAATAGGTGGGCTGTGAGGATCACCGGCTACCATCACCCTATGCCCTCTTTTTTTTAAGGCACAGGATAAGCTTACCGCATAGTGGGCGCAGGCATTATACCACCTCACGTTAATCAACTGTAAGATGTTCAATCTTTTCCGCAAATCTTTTCTCTGTAGTTTTCTTAAGTTCCTTCAAAAGTTGAAGGAAAACCTTTTGAACATCCTCTACTGAGATCAGGTCCAGACAAGAAAGCTTCGTGCATTTATGCTTGATCTTATCACAGTCGGGGCAATCCACCCTTTTTTTCAGAAATTTATGTCGGGAGAAATCCGGGTAGGTCCAGCTTACAGGATCTTGAGGTCCATAGATGGTTATGTTGGGCTTTCCCATCGCCACGGCTATGTGCTTGGTGCCGTTATCGTTTCCCATATGAAGATCGCACCCTCTTAAGATACCACCCAGCTGAAAAAGGTTTTCTGTCTCCCAGGAAATTATTGGTTTTTCTTTCATTAGATTTTTCACTTCTTCCACCACTTCCCTTTCGCCCGGACCCCAGACCAACACGACAGTGGCTTTGAAATTTAAAATAAGCCAATCCGCCAGTCGAGCAAATCTCTTTAAAGGCCAGCGTCGAAAATGCCTGCGGCTGGTGGGAGAAAGAGAAACAACCAGGTTGTTCTGATCAACTTCGTTTTTAAGGAAAAAGCTTTCTGAAAAAGCCTTGGCTTCATCTGAAATGAAAAAATCAAGCTTCACATCAAGGTCTTCTATTCCCAAGGGTCTCAATGCTTCCAGTTTGTGGGCCGCCGCATATTTGGGCGTCCGATCTCTCTTTACGATTATATTGTAAAAAAATCTTCGCAGGGGAAGATCATATCCGATTCTGCGTTTTGCCCCGGAGAGAAAAGAAATATAAGCACTCCGTGGAATCCCCAGAAAGTCTATCACCAGATCAAACCGCTTCTTCCTGATCTGCCAGAGCTTTTTGAGGAAGTAAAAAGGATTTCGATATTTTCCCCTCTTCAGAACGATCACTTCATCCAGATAGGGATTTTTTGCCATAAGATCAGAAGACTCTTTTTCGACAAGGAAAGCGACGTAGCTTTTAGGAAAATTTACCCTCAGGGCACGCAAAGCCGGCGTGCACAAAAGCACGTCGCCGATTCGACGGAGCTGAATTAACAATATCTTCTGGTGATAACTCATCGTATTCTCTTAAATCGCGCAATCAAGGGGCCATAAGTTGACGACTTTTTGGTCTGTTATATGAATCATCATCTGGACCCTGTACCACTCTTAAATTAGTCCTGATAAATATACTTGGTGAATCTTGCGGAGAAAAGTGTTATTTTTACAGGTGTGGGACAGTTGAAAAATCACAGGGGCAGGGCTTTTTCCCCTGCCCTTGCCTGACTGATCATCAATTCACTCGAGCGGAGGAATTTATCCCGTCCTGAGATTCAGCCCTTTCAACCCGACGGTATGATGTGGAGGTTTTTATTCCTTCAATTTCTTCTCCACTCTTTGAATGTTGCCCCGGACAAATTCGATCTCCCTTCGGGCGTCGATCTTTTCTAAAAGAGAAAGTGCCCGGTGATAAAATTCTTTGGCTTTGGTAAAATCCTCCCCTTGTTCCAACACCGATCCGATATTGATAAGATCAATTGCCTGACCGGAAAAATCGCCAATGGTGCTGTCAATCTCAAAGGCTTTGCTGTGATATTCTAAGGCGCTTTTTAAATCCCCCTTATCCTGGTAGATCAAGCCTATGTTTCCTAAAACGCTTGCCTCGTCCTTTCTGTCACCCGCCTTCTGAAAAAGCAATAAAGCTTGTTCATGTAAGATCAGGGCACTGTCCAATTTCCCCTTCGATCTATAGGTCAAAGCCAGATTGTTCATCTGCGCCGCCTCAGCCAAGATATCTAAGTCTGTTCCGGGTATTTTTAGAGATTTTTTTTGATAAACCGAGGCGCTGTCCACCTCACCCTTCATTTGATATATGAAACCTATATTCGCCAACGTGTTCTTCTCACCTGGTCTCTCCCCCATTCTTCTGAGGACCTCCAATAAATTGAAGTAGTTCTCCAGGGCGCCATCCAGCTCCTCTCCCAGCTGATGAGCTAAGGCCAGATTGGAGTAGACCACCGCCAGGACGGTGTCATTGTCCGTATCATTACCCAGCCTTTCTGCCTGATAATAGTAATTTATGGCTGAATCGTACTCTTTGAGATGCACTTCAGAATTGCCCATCAATATGAAGAACGCAAGTCTTTCCCCGTCGGAGAGTTTCAAATCCAACGCCTGCCTGAAGATCTCCAGGGCTTCGGAATATTCCTCTTTTATTTGGTGTTCCAGTCCTTGTCTGAAGAAAAGCCGCACCTGTGGCTTCTTGGTATAATTCAGTTCGCCTGTGAAATCCTGAATTCGAGATAGAAGTCTTCTTTCCCGATCTTCCTCGATTGAAGCCGGTTGTTCGCCTTCGCTTATCTCCGTGCTTTCTTCCTTAATCTTGCCTTCTTTTACAAATCTGATGTCAACTATTATTAAGAGTATGATGACAATAAGAAGAATGATTCCTTCCTTTAGGATGAAACCACCGGGTCTTTTTTGCTTCAAATCCGCAGAAATCTTTATGACGCTGAGAATGAGAATAAAAATGACCAAAATCAACAGTATGGTTGACCACATATCTTTCTCCTTTTGAACTGGATGATTGTTTTGTAGGGAGACCTCCCCATTCGCTCAATCTGGGCTTTTGTAGGGGCGGAACTCCGCTTCCGCCCAAGCTTTGGGTGATGACAGAGCATCGCCCCTGCATACCCTACTCTATAAAAACCTAAAAATCAAAATAGCTCTGATAATCGATGGAGAAATCCTCTGGAACATACTCGCCCAGTGCTGGGTTGCGTTTATATCTCCCCTTCTACTCCTTTCATAGCCCGGGAGGAGTCACGAGACGAGTTTAGAACTTTCTTCGTTTCCGGATGTCAATCCTAAAGTTCAGTTAGAAGATGTAAGAGAGCTTGTTGCACAGATTCAGACGTCGCAACCGAGCATACCTTATTTCTCTCGCTCATCTCCCTTTTTCACCGACAGCAAGGAGACCCTTGCGTCAATCGAGTATACAGAACAGACGGCTGCTTGTCAAGAGGAATGATGAGGCGATTGGCGGACGATTTCCGATTTATGGGATCCAAATTCCCTTGCAAAACAGGTTGATTTGCATTATCTTTTTGCTTTAGGTTATTCAATTGGAGGAAGTTGGCCTATGTCTCATCTCGATGTCAGCGGCAAGAAACTGATGCTTAACGAAGAGGGGTTTCTAATAGATCCCAATCAGTGGGATAGGCAGGTGGCGGAGGTTTTAGCCAAAGCTGCAGAAGGTATCGATAAGTTAACCCCGGAACACTGGGCAGTCATTGAATTCATTCGGAACTACTACCTGGAAACCAACTTAGCACCGATGGTTCGGTCCATTTGTAAGACCACCGGCCTGCCTCTGCGCCGCATTTACGAACTATTCCCCGCAGGTCCTGCCAAGGGGGCTTGCAAGATTGCCGGTCTGCCCAAGCCGGACGGCTGCGTTTAGGTTTCCCGAAATGTCTCTATTTGCGGTACTGAAACTGGGTGTGTTAGCCTCGGTGCTATTTTGCCTCGTGGTTCTCACGGTGATGCTTTTGCAAACTTTCACCTTCGGTCGGAGACCGACATACGCCCATCCTCAGGGTAGCAGCTTTGCGGGCATTGTGTATGCTTTCGGATTGGGCATGCTGCCCTGGGAGAAAGAAAGTGCTGCCCAACATATCTGGACATATGCAGGCGGCATCCTTTATCACGCCGGTATACTGATGGCAATGCTGTTTTTGGCAACGGTACTGTTGCGTATTTCGCTTCCTGCGACGTTGTTGCAGGCAGTTCGGATACTATTGATCATTGGCGTAGTTAGTGGAGTAGCGCTGCTTATCAAGAGAATACTTCAACCACACATGAGATTCCTCAGCGGCGGTGATGATTATCTGGCCAATGTTCTTGTCGACCTTCTCCTGCTGTTGGCTCTAACAGCAACTTTCACCGAAACCATGCTGGTTCCGTTTCCCGTTATAGCTATCATTACCTTTATTTATATTCCATTCGGAAAGCTTCGTCACTGCGTTTTTTACTTTTATACCCGGGTTCTCTTCGGTGTCTTCTTTGGCCGGAGAGGTGTGCTTCCTCATCCCTCAAAGAAAGCTTAGCATATGGCATCCGACAAAGACCCGAAAGATCCTTACTTGGAGCGCATCCGACAGCTGAAACCAGGGCAACTGGAATCTGCCCTGGCATCATTCAAGCGGCTGCTTGACCACAAGACAGTTGCCAACCTGCAGTCATGCGTCAATTGCGGCCTTTGCGCCGACTCCTGCCATTATTTCTTGGTTACCGGAGAGACTGAGGCCATCCCGGCCTACAAACTCAAACTGGTTACCTCGGTATTCAGAAAGCTTTTGAGCTTGCTGGGCGGATTGGCAAGAGGGAGTGAAGGTGATGGTGCATTGGATAGCCAGATGGTTGAGAAATGGATCGATTCGCTCTACGGACGCTGTACACTGTGCGGACGTTGCACGCTGAACTGCACCATGGGGATTAACATAACACGTCTAATCCGTATTGCCAGAACCACCCTGGCTTCCATTGATCTGGTTCCACCTGGCCTGCAATCAACGGTGACCACCGCCGTGGAGAAAGGGAACAATATGGGCATTCCCCGGGAGGAGTGGCTGGATACACTCCAGTGGTTGAGCGAAGAACTGCAGATGGAGGTGGGCGATCATAAGGCGCATCTGCCGGTCGATAAGCCGGGAACTAAACTTCTTTACACCGTCAATCCGCGCGAACCGAAGTTCTTCCCGCTATCTCTTTTAGCAACTGCCAAGATATTCTATGCCGCAAGCGAAAGCTGGACCGTATCCAGCGACTACTATGATGTTACCAACTATGGCCTTTACAGTGGCGATGACGGCGCGGCGGGATTGCTTTCATCGCGCTTACGCGAATCAATGGTCGAGCTGGGGGCAAAAACACTCATCCTGGGCGAATGTGGTCACGGCTATAATTCCAATCGCTGGGAGGCGCCCGAGTGGCTGGTTGCCGAGGACAAGTTTCAGGTCAAAAGTATCATTCAGATCATCTTTGATTACATTCGCCAGGGACACATTAAGCTGGATCCCTCCCGCATTCAGAAGCGGGTGACACTTCACGATCCATGTAACCTAGTGCGCCTGGGTGGCATCATCGAAGAGCAACGCTTTATTCTCAGGAATGCAGTCACCGACTTCGTTGAAATGTCTCCCAATCGCGAAAAGAATTACTGCTGTGGTGGTGGTGGCGGTCAGTTGTCAATGACACGCTATGCAAAGAGGCGATTGGAAACAGGCAGGATCAAGGCGGATCAGATCCGCAAAACCGGGGCTAAGATTGTGGTTACCCCTTGTCATAATTGTATTGACCAGTTGAGCGAGCTTAACCGCGAATATGACCTTAAAGTAGAGATCAAGACCGTATCCGAGGTGGTCGCCGATGCCCTGGTGATTGAGAAAAAGGAGAAATGACACTGGAAAGGTCGGGCCGGAAGGTCAATATCACCGGTCAACAGGCCTTCTGTTTCAGACGAATCCGCGCTATTTTCCCCACAGCATTGATGGCGGCTTCGATATCTTCGGCGGTGTTGAAGGGGCCCAAGCCGAATCGTACCGTCCCATGAATCTTGTCAGTACCAAGTTGTTTATGCACCCGGGGAGCGCAGTGCAAACCGGTGCGGCAGGTTATGCTGTAGTCGACATCCAGCATGGTACCGGTGTCCATTGCCTCCAACCCTTCCACATTGAATGCCAGGACACCGATATGATTGGCAAGATCCTCCTGACAGTATAACGTCACACCATCGATTTCCCTGAGCCCATCCCGCAACATACCGAGTAGCTTTGTTTCGCGTCCGTGAATTGTAGACATTCCTTCCTTAAGCACCCATTTGACACCGGCATTTAAGCCCGCTATTCCTGGTAGATTTGGGGTACCATACTCCAGCCGGTACGGGTATTCATCTAAATGAGTGCGGACCGCCGAGCGCACGCCTGTACCTCCAGCGCGGGTATGCCGGATCTCGACGCCTTCGCGGACGTACAGCCCGCCGATGCCCATCGGTCCCATAAGAGACTTGTGACCGGTGAAGGCAACCACATCGATATTCATTTTTGCCATATTTATCGGAATCTTGCCGGCCGACTGGGCAGCATCGACCAATAGAGTAATTCCACGTTCCCGGCAGAGCTCGCCGATCTCCTGAACCGGTTGCACCGTCCCAATGACATTCGAACAGTGATTAATTGCAACCAGTTTAGTATTCTTTTTAAAACGCCGGGCAAACTCTTCCGGGTCCACAAATCCCTGACTGTCAAACGGAACTAAATCGACTTCGACGCCGCCATACTTGTAAAGGTGGAAGAGTGGCCGAAGGACTGAATTATGGTCTATATTGGAGGTGATGGCATGATCACCTTCCTTGAGTAAACCGAAGATCGCCAAATTTAAAGCGTCCGTGGCATTGGAGGCAAAGATCAGACGATTGGGATCGGTTCCATTTAAGAACTTGGTAAGAAGCTTGCGGGTCTCCTCGACCATGGAACCCGCCACCATACATAGATCGTATCCCGACCGACCCGGGTTGACTCCGCAGCAACGAAAGAACTTATCCATTGCGACATAGACTTCCTCGGGCTTCGGGAAGGTGGTAGCGCCGCTGTCTAAGTAAATAAGTTTCTCCATAGTTGCCTTTCAGTTTTGACTTTCATGCGATTATACAACATTTCTCCAACGAAGTCAATACCAGATTGCCTCAATTGGGCCGCTTGATTGTAATTGTCGGGAAATATTTTCAAAACAAATCTTGTGCCTTTCCGTATAGAAAAAAGAGCCCATTGTAGCCAAAGGCGGAGGAAAAGCTATGTTCAAGAAGAAAAAAGAGAAGGCTAAAAGGGAAAAGAAATCTGCTCTCACTGTGCTAAGGGAATATATCGAATCTTTTGGCATAGCTTTGATCCTGGCGTTGATTATCAAATGTTCGGTGGTGGAGGCGTATAAGATACCTTCTGGATCGATGGAGGATACCCTGCTGATAGGTGATTTTCTTTTAGCCAACAAATTCATCTATGGTGCCAAGATCCCTCTTCTGCCCGTTCATCTTCCCGCCTTCAGGGAACCCAAGCCCGGTGATATTGTGATCTTTAAATATCCCCGCAATCCCAAGGTGAACTATATAAAAAGATGTGTGGCAGTGGAAGGACAGACTGTTCAGATCATAAACAAGGTGCTATATGTGGATGGAGAAAGGTTTCCCGATCTCCCATTCTCCAAATATACTGATCAGAGAACCCGCTCTCCAGGAAGAGATCCCCGGGACAATTTCGGACCTTACAAGGTGCCTAAGGGTCATCTCTTTATGATGGGGGACAATCGGGATAACAGTGCTGATTCTCGCTACTGGGGATCTCTGCCCAGAGAATTGGTATTAGGGAAAGCCATGATCATTCACTGGTCCTGGTCTCCGGATCCCAACGCCCCCATAATCACAAGAAAGGATCTCTTGTCCGTACCAAAAAATATTGGCTACAACATCCTGCATTTTCCCACTCGGGTGAGGTGGAATAGGCTTCTGAACATAATAAGATAGTTATCAGAAAATTCTTAAGCCCAGGTATCAGGGATTTTGGAAAGTTATTTTCAAACGCTCCAAAATCCCTTTTTGTTTTCTCAAGCTGCCCAGTTTGGTGTTTTTGAAAACACTTTACAGCAAAGCTCCACTCCCTCATTTCTCTTGACTCTGTATGTGGTTTATGATATTTTGACTTGAAAAATAGTTAACTGAAAAACTCTTTAGATTTTCAAAACGGATGATCTCGTTGGAAGCGAAAAACCTGGGAAAATGGTTTGGCAAAAGAAAAGTCTTTGACAGGATAAATTTTTCCTTAGAGGAGAAAAGCTCGCTGGTTGTTACCGGAAAGAATGGGTCAGGCAAGACCACTCTGCTTAAGATCCTTTGCGGATTTATCCGACCAAGCAAAGGAGAGGTTCTGATCAGCTTCAATGGAAAAACCCTCAACCAAGATGAAGGCAGAAATCTTTTGGGCCTGGTTATGCCCGATCTGGAGCTTTACGGTGAGCTGACCGCTCTGGAAAACCTTGTGTTTCTGTCTCGTATCCGGGGTTTGGATCCTGACAAAGATAAACTCAAAGAAAAGATTGCCATGGTGGGTCTGTCCGAAAGAGAAGACGACTTGGTTTTTTCTTTCTCCTCTGGAATGAAGCAGAGATTGAAATATGCTTTTGCATTGTTGCTTGACCCCGGGATCCTCCTTTTGGATGAACCCACCACGAATTTAGACCAGGAAGGAATTTCACTGGTGGATCAGATAGTCTCTTGGCAGAGAGAAAGAGGGATATTGATTTTAGCCACCAACAAGAAGGCGGATTTAAAATATGGCGACCAGACCATCCAGCTGGGCAACTAAGTCAGCCTGGTTATTGGCAAAGGATTTAAAGTGCGAATTCCGCACCCGCTATGCTCTAAATGCCATCCTCATGTTTGCTCTCACCACCTTGACCGTAGTGAGTTTCTCTATGGGCGTCTTTTCCTTAAATCCCCGGATAACCTCCTCCCTTTTCTGGCTGGTGATATTTTTCTCTTCCATGTCCGGTTTGGCTCAGGTTTTCGTTAAGGAAGAGGAGAGCAGGACGGTTAACTTACTAAAGCTGGTCGCCAATCCCAGCACGGTGCTTTTGGGGAAACTCCTATTCAATTTAGTCCTGCTTCTACTTTTAGAGATTGTAGTCGTTCCTTTGTTCATAATCTTAATGAACCTATCCATTTTAAATTTATGGCTTTTTTTATCGGTGCTTGTTCTGGGCAGTCTGGGATTGGTCTGCGCCACCACCATCATAGCCGCCATCATCTCCAAGGCACATGTCAAGGGAGCACTTTTTGCAGTGTTGTCCTTTCCCATACTTTTGCCTTTGTTGATAACTGCCATAGACGGGACCAGATTATCCATAGAAGGAGAAACTTTTTCCGCAGGCTGGAGCGATTTAAGATTGCTTATCTCCTATTTGGTGGTGATGTTTACAGCATCGATTCTCTTATTCGATTTTGTGTGGAGCGAATGAAGGATGAATTCAAAATAACGGTAACAAAATATTATGCACTGGAGTACCAAGCTTTAGCTTGATCAATAAACTTTGGATGTCAAGCTTTACGGGGTGTTGAAAAACTTAAACCGGAGTGCATCCCGCCTTTGGCGGGGTGCGAGGTTGATTTTAAGCTTTAAGACCGCAGAAGCAAGCTTCTGCACTCCAAAACAAAACTGATCTTTCAACAATCCCTCTATCTTGACCAGGTCTGCCTGAAGGCAGACACTCCAAAAATGATATCAAGGCGTAAATTAATAATTGCAAAGGGCATTGACCGTATGTGGTGGAAGATACTTTTACTGATCTGGATATGTGGGGTGATGGTTGCTGTTTTTCTTTTGCCTGCGCCACAGTCACAATTGGGTGAGATATCAAGGATTTTCTTCTTTCATGTTCCCGTGGCCTGGATAGCAGTTTTGGCTTTTTTGATCTCTTTTGTTTTCAGCCTTCTTTATTTGAGGAAAAAAGATCTAATCTACGATGCCAAAGCATCTATTGCGTCACGATTAGGCCTTTTGTTTGTGATCTTAGCCACCATTTCCGGCTCAATATTTGCAAAATCGACCTGGGGCACCTTCTGGAACTGGGATCCCCGGGAGACCTCCATTTTCATCCTGCTTTTAATCTATGGAGCCTATTTTGCCTTAAGATCAGCCGTGGAGTCCGAGGAAAGAAGGGCGGCACTCTCCTCAGTCTATGCCATCTTGGCTTTTATCACCGTCCCCTTTCTGGTGTTTGTGGTTCCCCGGATCTATCAGTCACTTCACCCCACAGATTCGGTGATAAATGTGAAGCTTCACCTGCAGATGCCCCCACCGATTTTGATCACATTTATCGCATCTCTCCTCGGATTTACTCTCCTCTTTATCTGGATATTTAAGCTGGAGTTTGAGATAAACAAAATGTCAAATAAGCTAACGGAGGAGTAAAGATGTCATCAAATTATGTAACCATGATCGTCACATTGGTTATTTGGATTGGCCTGTTTTTCTATCTTCTGAGGCTGGATAGAAAAATTAAAAAGCTTGAGAAAAAGATGTAGATGCCTCGAACCTAATTTGCTTTCGATTGACAGCTTTATGTATTCGCAATTAATCCTTCCCATTTAAGAAGTGACCCATGAATAAACGATTTCGCACCATTCTAAATTCCATCTCCCCTCCCCGGACTGTTTTATTCTTTGCGGCTGTTTTTGTCATAACCACCATTTTTCTGACTCTGTTTCGCTTGGGATTTCTGCTGAAACATTTAAATCTCGCCACTGGTATACCTTTATTCACGCTCCTGCATTCTTTTTTTATCGGGGTGCGATTCGACATGGTGGTGCTTAGTTATATTCTTATTCCGCTTTTCATCTTGAGCCATCTACCTCTAATCAGCATAGATCGTCTCAAACCAAGCCGCATAATAATTGAAACGGTACTTTTGGTATGTTTGTGCCCTATCTTCTTTCTAAGTCTGGTGGACATCGAATATTATGGTGAATTCGGCACCCGTTTAAGTCACTGGGCGCTGGAATATTCAGATCAGTTAGGCATGGTATGGTATTCCATGTGGTCTGGGTTCCCTGTCACTTTTTACCTTCTGCTGTGGGGAATTCTCACTTTTGTTTTCGCGTTCCTGGTAATAAAAATGAGCGGAAGGATATTCGGTCAAAAACGAAAAGAAAAAATCGTACTTCGTTTCACATACTTCATATTGATTTTGGCACTTCTCTTCTTAGGGGCGCGCGGACGGTGGCAGCTTGCCCCTATTGACTGGGGTCTGGCATATTTCAGTCCCCATGGTTTTGCCAACCAGCTGGCACTGAATGGGACCTACACCCTTGGAAAATCTTACTGGGAGAACTTCCGTCAAAAAAGAGGTGAGTCTTTGGAAAGATTTCATTTTTTCCCCTCTCCAGAAGCTTTATCCTCTGTTCAAGAACTATTGACACATCCGACGGATAAGCTTTCTGATTCTCTTCATTCCCTGGCTCGCTGGTCCTACCCTAAATCTGAATCAAAAGAAACCAGAGATTACAACGTGGTGATAATTTTATTAGAAAGCTGGCTGGCACGTTATGTGGGAGCGTTGGGAGGAAAGCCGGACGTGACCCCGAATTTTGATAGCCTGGCCCAGAAAGGTATCTTATTTGATCGCTTCTTTGCCACCGGCACCCGCACCAACCGGGGAATGGTCTCAATCCTCTGCTCTTTTCCCTCACAACCCGGACGTTCCATTATGAAGCAGTTTTCCGCCAATCATCCTTTTATTTCCATCGCCGACATCTTGAAAAAACGAGGCTACCAATCCATCCTGATCTATGGTGGCGACCTGCAGTTTGACAACATGGAGGGTTTTTTGAGAAGTCAGGGAATTGAAAAGTTCATCGGTGAAAAGGACTTCCCCTCTGAGACAGGATTGGGCAAATGGGGCGTTCCCGATCATATAGTCTTTAAGAGAGCAAACCAGGAGTTTGACAAATTCGACCACAAGCCATTTTTGGGTGTTATCGTCACCTTGAGCAATCATGAGCCCTTTCTTTTGCCCTCCTCAGATTTCAAAATCTTTCCCGAAGATGTCCCTCACTCCGGGTATCTCAACACTTTTTATTATTCCGATTGGGCTTTGGGCGAGTTTTTTCATCAGGCGGAAAAGCAATCCTATTTTAAAAACACCGTATTCGTTCTGGTGGGAGATCATGGGAAGTTTATGGAGAGTCAAAGTGACCTGCCCTGGGATAGATTCCACATCGCCTGTCTGATCTATGCACCGGAACTCTTGGGCTCATCACCCAGAAGGATTTCCACCGTGGCAAGCCAGACCGATCTGGTTCCCACCATCCTCGGCATTTTAGGAGAACCTGTTTTTCATCAATCCTGGGGACGGGACATCCTTTCCCTTCCTCCAGAGGATAATGGGTTTGCCATGATGCTGGATGGTAATCTGATTGGCTGGATGGAAGGACCTTACTTTCTCATCGAACGTATAGGGGTAAACTACTCACTTTACGACATACACCAGGATCCTTTTCAGAAGCATGACCTGTCTTCAGAACTGTATGATGTGGTAAGAAAGCTTCAGACCACAGAACGCTCCTATCTTCAGCTCAGTATTGAAATGATGGCAAAACAAAGAATGCCGGCTCAATAAACCCAAGAGTCCTGGCATGTGACCCTTTTGAACATACCGAAGGATTGGAGTACATCAGCTTGTCGGAGACCCCGACTCTGCGGGGCTGATGCGGTTTTCATCATAGTTTCAATAAGTTGCGAAAGCCCCCCGCCATAGGCGGGGAATCCTTCGGACAAGCTTTCGCACTCCAAAAGCACTACCCGTTTCTTTTACACCATTAAGTTCCTTCGAAAAACGAGGGACTCTTCCTATTGCATTCAAAATGGGAATGTAGTATTTTACCAGCACGAAAATGCTTGGGTAATATCCAAACGCCATACACAAAGGTTCACAGGCGAGAATTATTTGGTATTAAAAAAAATGGCAAGTACTGACATGAATAATTAACCAAGCGCAAACAGTCAAACGCCTCAAACAAAGGAGTAGAGTCATGAGACAGTTTACAAAGTGCTGCATCTTATTGCTGATTCTTTTTATGGCAAATTCAGTTTCTATCCGGGCGAAGACAAGTAAGGAAGGAGGCATTACGTCGGATGTTATCCAAAAGGCCCGCCAATCCTTTAAGTTGGACACTTCAACCCGCGCTTTGATGAATGCTTTAACCAACAATGACATCAAGAAACTGGCACTAAACCGCCAGATGTATGTGGCTCACGACAACCTGTTCAATCATAAGATAAAAACCAAGGGGATCACCAATCAGAAAAGCAGTGGTCGATGCTGGTTGTTTGCCGGACTGAATATCATGCGTCCTAAGATTATCGAAAAATACCAATTAAAGGAGTTCGAGTTCTCCCAAAGCTATCTTTTCTTCTGGGACAAGTTTGAAAAAGCCAATACCTTTTTGGAGTTGATCATCGAGACTAAGGATCGTGATCCTCTGGACAGAGAGCTTCAAATGATACTGGAGAGTCCCTTTCCTGATGGTGGTCTGTGGATTTATGTGGTGGAGCTGATAGAGAAGTATGGAGTGGTGCCCAAAAGCGCGATGCCGGAGAGCGAACAAACCAGCAGTACAGGAATGATGGGTCGGCTAATCAGCCGGAACCTTCGTCAGGATGCAGCGATTTTAAGGGAGATGAGCCAGGATGGAGCAACGGTTGACCAGCTGAGAGAACGCAAAGTGGAAATGCTTAAAGATATATATCGCATGTTGGCACTAAACTTTGGAGTGCCCCCCCAAGAATTCCGGTGGCGTTATGAAAGCATAGATACGGTAGTCAGTGAGATTAAAACATACACCCCCCAGAGCTTCTTCAAGGAAGTGGTGGACGTTGACCTTCGAGACTACGTCCCCATCTACAACCACACGCTACACCCATATGGAAAACTGTATCAGATGCGCTTGGCCCGAAACATCTATGATCGTCCGGACAACGTTTTCATTAACTTAGATACCGAGCAGATGAGAGAGTTTGCCTTAAAGCAGCTTTTGGATAACCAGCCGGTCTATTTCGCATGCGACGTAGGCAAAGAACAAAACTCTGAATTCGGTATCATGGCTCCCGACATCTACGACTATGAAACTTTCTACGGGATGGACTTCTCAATGAGCAAAGCGGATAAGTTTCGCTATCGGGAAAGCCGCTCCACCCACGCCATGGTATTCATGGGGGTGGATACGCTGAATGCGAGACCGACAAAGTGGCTGGTGGAAAATAGCTGGGGCGATAAAAGAGGAGACAAGGGATACTGGACCATGTATGATGAGTGGTTTGATGAATACGTCTACAAGGTAATAATAAACAAAAAGCATTTGCCCAAACGGGTGTTAGACATTCTAAAAACCGAGCCGATCGTGCTTCCGCCGTGGGATCCGATGTAATAAGTCCCAGGGATGGTTGAAAAAGCTTCAATTCGGGGTGGGATGAATTCCCACCCCTATGTGGGTGGATAGTTATTCGATTGTTATCGATTTGCCCTACATAGAGCAGGGCATTCAGTCCTTCGGATTGGGCTTAATGTTAGGACAAGGATAAACCCTGACCCTATGGACTGGAGTGGCTTTAAAAGTTTTTGGGAGTGCACCAGTTTGTTGGAGACCCCGATTCTGAGGGGCTGGTGCGTTTTTCGCTATACCGAATAGAATCGCGAAAGCAAGCTTTCACACTCCAAGAATACTTCTGGTCCGGCTAAAGCCGGCCACTCCAGGTATCATAGCTTTTTTTGTCAAACAGAACAAAACGTACTTCTTCCAAATATGTTGCTTTTTTTGAGAAATCCTTGACTTCATCAAGCATTATCCGGGCACACTCATCAACGGGGAATCCTCCTACCCCGGTGCCAAAAGCCGGAAAAGCAATAGATTTAATCTTTAGCTCCTCAGCTCTTTTCAAACTGCTGAGAGTGGCATTTCTGATATATTCTTTATTGGGAACTAAATCCTGCCCCATGACTGCGGCATGAATTACATATTTCGCTTTTAGTTTACCTGCCTTTGTTACCACTGCCTCGCCCACCGGGATGGGACCTTTGCTCATCGCTTCTTCTTCAATCTCGATGCCACCTTTTCTTTTGATAGCCCCTGCCACCCCAACTCCCATCCACAGATGATTGTTAGCTGCATTCACGATGGCATCAGTCTCTTGCTCTGTTATATCACCCTGAATCACGCTGATTTTGATCTTTTGTGATTCTTTTTGCATAATCAAACCCCGGGAATTTTCTTGAGAGTAATTTAAAAAGAACTATGATTATCAGAGCACATAGAATGCCCAGAGCTGTCCCTGCCACTACATCAAAAGGATAGTGGGCCCCCACATATACACGAGAATATGCCACCAGCACTGCGATGGTGAGCAAAGCGATTCTCAGCTTGCGATAAACGAAAGAGAAAAGGATCATTCCAGTGAAGATGTTAGTTGCGTGAGAGGAAGGAAAGGAGAAGGCTCTGGTACAATTGACCAGCAGGTGGACATTTTCCAGCACATTGCAAGGTCTTACCCTTCCCACCAGCGGTTTTAAAATAGTATTGCAGACTTGATCACTCAAAGTGATTCCCAAGACCAAAAGTAATACAGCTATCCTCCCCCTCTTTTCTCCAAACACAAGAAGAAAAATCGCTAAAAGAATCAAAGGAATGCGCCAATAATCGAGGTTGGTTAGGGTGGGCATGAGAAAATCCAAAACACAGTTTTGCGCTTTGTAATTGAGAAGAAAGAAAAGGTTAGTGTCAATCTGAACAGCTTTTTCTACAAGGGAATAAAACATAATGGATTGAAGTTACATTTGGAGAATATTAGTTTGGATTTTACATTGAATTAACGTTGTTGCTCAAGGTTCTTCATAAAGCTTTCAACTTCTCTCAAAGTGGGGATTCCTGCTCTGCCTCCCAATTTTCTGCATTTCATGGCGGCACAGGCATTGGCAAATCTGGCAATTCTTTTCAGAGACCACTTTTTTAAAAGCCCATAGATAAAGGCACCATGAAATACATCCCCTGCCCCAGTCGTGTCAACCACTTTCACACAGAACCCCGGGGAATGAAAAATCTCATTTTCTGATTTATAGACACACCCGGCTTCGCCTATAGTGACCACCACAGTTTTGAATCCTTTCTTCATGAATTCCTGACACGCCACAAAAGGATCAGACGTTTTGACAAAGCCGCAGGCGAATCTTTTGGATACGATCAGATGATCCACAAAGGGAAAGACTTTCTCCACTCCGCCTCTTAAACTTCCCACATCCAGGCAAACTTGGGCATTCTGTTTTTTCGCCCACCGAGCCGCTAAAATGTTTATATCTGGCTCACGTGCATCCATGTGCAAAAATCTGGTGGAGATTGAGGCAAGAAATTTAAGCTCATCTTTTTTGATGTAGTTCTTTTTGTCTCGATCCAATGCCACCGTCCTTTTCCCCGATCTCTTATCCACCCAGATAAACGCTCTGGCGGTTTTTATTTTTTCATCTATCAAAAGATATTGAGTATCCACCCTCTCTTTTTCCAACTGAGATTTGACGAACTCTCCTTCTGGATCAGCTCCGATTTTGCCGATGTAGCTCACCCTTGCCCCCAGCTTTGCCAAAGTCGACATGGCAGTGGGGACGGGACCACCTCCTTGAACCGAGGATCCGATCACATCCACCTTATCATCCAGATGGGGGTATGGATCCAGGACACATAGATAGTCCACCGCATTCACACCCAGACCAACGCAATCATACTTTATCTTTTCCGTTGAATTTGACTTGACCATTGGTTGCTTCCAGAAGGACGTTTTTTACCTTTTCTACTAAACTACTTCTAACCATAACTCTTGCAGTGGCATCTTTTTCAAAACCTCGATCTTTGACCCGGATGTCGTATTGGCTAAAGATCTGGCTTACTTTGCCACTCATGCTCAGAGGATAGGAAAGTGTAATTTCAGAGGTGACCCAGTCTCTGACCTTCTCAGCTTTTTGAAGTGCTCCTTGTGCGGCCTGCCGATAGGCACGCGAAAGCCGGCCGGTTCCCAGTTTCACTCCCCCGAAATAGCGAGACACTACCACCACAACATTATAAAGATCTTCTGATTGGATGGCAGATGATATGGGCTTTCCTGCAGTCCCCCTCGGTTCTCCCGCATCACTGAATTTCAAACTTTCGCCCTGAGCTTTTTTGATCCGCCAGACGAAACAATTGTGGGTGGCATCAAAGAATTCTTTAGAGATTTTCAGAATCCAATCTTTGACATCTTCTTCTGAGTTTACAGGGATGGCAGTGGCGATGAAGATGGAGCCCTCAACTTTGGTCTTTAAGCGAACTAAACTTTTAATGGTTAAGTATTCATCGGAAAGATTGGAGATCATTGTGGCAATTCATTTTTTTAACTTGGGCAAAAGAAACTGCTCAATCAATCTTTTAAATCGGGCCATATAGATAAGGTCGAATTTATCCATCTCAAACGGTATCAATTTTTCTGCTTTCAGTCTGACCAAAGCCACCTCTTTTTTCGCCTCACCTAATGTGAGTTTGCCGCTTTTTATTTTCCTGCAAACCCCATCCACTATCTGTTGAAGCTTCTTTATCCTCTCATCGTGATCGAGATATTTCTTCATACTCTTTTCTATTCCCTTACGACATTTCCCAGAAGTGCTTAAAATCTCCTGATTGTAATTGCTCGATTTATGGTTCAACAGTTCGGCAAGTCCCGCACAGTGCGGGACAAAGTCGAAGGACAAGCTCATCATCCTACCTCGCACTGAGTGCGCTTCCTTCGACACCCCGCCTCTGGCGGGGGACGAAGTGCGGCACCAAGTGAGCCTGTGATTCGACAGGCTCACCACCCCGAGTAAAACCGAGGGATCGAAGGATTGAGCCAAGAAACGCCCTTGTGTCAAATCTATGCTTAAGAAAATTTGGACTGGAGGTGGTATATCTTATATCTCTTTTTTCCCTTTAAAAGATTACAATTCAGTTTAGTTAGCTAATATTTAAAAGAAAAATGTGAAAGGCTCAGTCTAAATAAAATTCACCACCAGATCCAGATCCTCAACTCCCTGAAGCAAAACCGCGCCTTCGGCAATTAACTCTTCCACCTTTTGAGAGTTCTCTTTTCTCATCACGAACAGGGGTTTTCCCTGTTTGATAGCGGTGTTGGCTGCATCCATTGTACCCGGGCTATTCTCGTCCATCTCCACCACGATCACCGCCTGAGACAACCCCACCACGATTCTGTTTCTGGCCATAAGTCGTCCCACCTTCACCGGGACGCCCAAATTATATTCAGTGATCAGCGCTCCATTTTTTGTGATTTCTTTCGCTAACGTAACGTTATCAGCAGGAAAGATTTTATTCAACCCACTCCCCAAAACCGCATAGGTCTTACCCCCCTGCCTGATTGCGCCTAAGTGGGCGGCAGAATCAATTCCCTCGGCCAAACCACTGACTACCACCACCCTTCTTTGGGCCAGATTTTTTCCAATCTGAACCGCAAGCTCAATTCCACCAGTGGTATACCGTCGGTGAGCTCCAATCACTGCCACAAGGATTTGACCCCGGACAGGAAACTCTCCCTGGAAATAAAGGAGAGGTGGGGGATCATCGATCTGTTTCAGTAGTTTGGGATAATCATCATCCAATATGGTCAGGAGGCCGATTTTCTGTTCTTCCAGATAAAGAAGATGTTCCTCTATTTCCGGCAACGAATCTTGTGATTTAAGAATCTGTTCTGCTTTCTGGGAAGTTATCTGTGGAAGAGATGAGAGCTCCTCTTTGGAAACTTCATATACCTTTTCCGGCGAACCAAAACTCATAAGAAGCTGTTGAAATCCTTTGGGTCCAACCTTCGCCTTCTCTCTTAAAGCAATCACGTATTTTCTATAGTCCAACTCGCACCTCTTTGTTGTTGTCTCGCTTCTATAATAAAATTATAAGAAAAAACTTAAATATCAAGTGAAAACTGGAGAGTTTTGGAAAAACCGCTTTTATACGGGGCTGGGAACCCCGCCTACCAGATAGGGGCTATCGCATGCTTGTATGGCGGACACCCTTGCCCACCGAATCTCTCTTTATTTTTTACAAACGTCCGTTGGGACAGACAACAGCCGTCGGAATTAAACTTTAGCTTCGTTTCATCAACTGGAAGAACTAACCCCGACAGAGTACCGAGTTTTCGCCAGCACCAGAACATAAATCTTGTCTGCCTTCGTTTGCCTCAGAATAGCTGAGATTTCATTTAAGGTGGCTCCCGAATCACATATATCATCAATCAATAGTATCTTTTTCCCGTCCAGCTTTAGAGGCTTTGCTAACCTGTAAGTATTGAGCACATTTAGTTGCTTGAACTTTCGATCCCAGATGCTCTTCTGGGGTTTGACCAGTCTGGTTCTGGCAAAAACCTCTCTCTCCCAGGGAATCTTTGTTTTTTTCTCAATTCTTTCTGCTACAAAGTAGACCGGATCAAATGGTCGACTCCTGAAAGACGGAAGAACGGTCAATATCAAATCAGAAGCCTTCAAAAGAATTTGACCGTTTATGAAATCGGAAGCTAAATCAGCTAAAATCATACCCGCATGGCGATCTTGCTCATATTTAAACTTATGCAAAAGATCGCCCACTATGGTTCTCTTTCTCTTCTCACTATCTGATACGCTGTATTTCCCTAAAGCAAAGCCTAAGTCGAAGTTTCCCCAAAGAGGAATTGCCTCTATGTCCGAGAAGGTTACTCCTTCAATTTCCTCTCCTGATCCGAGAACCCAGCCAAAACCTAATCTGTCAAAAAGTTTTTTTAGGTTAGGCGTTTACATGGTTGTCATTTCAGGAAAATTAGAAAGGGACTTGCCAGTTTAATGGCCTATTGTTCTTCTGACCAAATCAACAGGCTTTCATGGGTGAGAAGATTCAGTGCATATAAAAGATTATCCCGGTGCATTTGAAAATCCGCCAGATATTCTTCTTTCACCGGATCAATGGGAGGGGCAACCATCCGGAGAGGGTTAACATATCTTCCATTGGCTTTCACCCGGTAATCCAGGTGGGGACCGGTTGAGGCGCCGGTACTACCCACATATCCTATCAGATCCTTCTGTTTTACTTTCGCTCCTTTTCTGATCCCTCTGGCAAAACGGGAAAGGTGTCCGTAGGAGGTGACAAAACCATTGGGATGACGAATCTCCACAATTTTTCCGAAACCTCTCTTCCGGCCGGCGTAAATTACCACTCCATCACCGGAAGTTACCACCGGAGTGCCCACCGGAGCGGCATAATCCACCCCTAAGTGTGGTTGATATCTTTTGAAGATAGGATGAAAGCGCCGGTAGGAAAATCGGGAGCTGATTCTTCGGTAATTTAAGGGGGATTTCAAAAAGGCTTTTCTTACTGATTTCCCAGAGGGATCATAATAGCTTTTTCGTCCTTCGGGGTTTTGATATAGCACTGCCTGATGAATCCCATTGCCCAAATTATATTCAGCCGCCAGAATATCCCCATATTTTACAAAATTTCCATCTTTATAATACTCCTCAAAGATTAACCTGAAGGCATCTCCCCCTCTTGGCTCGGTTAAAAAATCAATCTCCCATTCAAAGACCTCGGTAAACTTCATGATCAGCTCTGGATTTTCGCATCTTCCTATCATGGATTCCCATAAGGAGCTTTTTATTTCTCCCTGCAGTGATTTGACTATGCAATTGAACTGAAGTGGTTCCACCGTAGTCTTCAGCTTTCCATTCTCTCTTACTACTGTACATTTTTCACGCATTCCCTTCTGATATTCGAACGAAAGTATGGAGTCGGGCGTGGTCAGCAGAGTATAAGAATCCCCGGGCAAAGATTTCCTTAAATCGAATTTACCTTTAAGGGATGAGGTGAGCTGATAGATCAGCCGATGGGGGAGACCTTTTCTCAAAAGAGAAAGATACAGAGGCTCATTCTTTTTGAGCTCTCCTTGAAATATACACCCCAAAGGGGGAGGGCTTAAGCTTGCCTGTTTTGACTTTTGGTTTGTCTTCTCTCCAGACAGATCCAGCCATCTGCCCAAAAGTAACAAAGCGAAAGCCAAACCCAGAAATGAAGCTGTTTTTGCTATATTCCTTTTACCCGGAAATTTAAAACTCATCTCTTCTCTTCAAATACTTCCGCTGAGAAAATGTAGATTTCCGCATCTTTATTCTTCCAGCAGTTTTTATCATATATACCCGCCTTGAAGCAGATCTCATTGAGGAAGGTGATCCGATCCCAGCCTTGTTCCGTGGCTACTTGAGGAAGGAAGACTCCTTGGTTATGTCCTTTCTTCAACAAAATCCCGTGCTTTCCTATCTCAATTTCTTCAATATCTTTTATTCTTCTCAAGGGAGTGAGAACGGAGATCTCCAGATCCAAAGATGGAAGCTCCTCCGGAGAGACCGGGGGGAAACGGGGGTCATTTAAAGCCGCCGCTTCAGCCATCTGCTGGATGGTGATCCAAAGAGGTTTGATCGCTTCTATATAACCGATGCATCCTCTGAGGCGACCATGGTGGTGAATGGTAACGAAGGCTCCTCGTTTTTCCTTCAATATGGAGGAGTCGACTTTAAATTCCGGCGGCTCTTCGCCTTTGACTTTATGCTCTATGGTGGTTCGGGCGATGTGCATTAAAGTCTCTTTATCCTTCTCAGAAAGATCATCCTTGGATCTTACCTTTTCTTTCTCTGGCTTTGACTTTTTCTCCTCTTCGTATTTGTCCCCCGAATCATAGATGACTGCCGCCATATATCCCACCACCCCAGATTTGTCTCCGGTCACATCTCCGGAGTTGGCATATTCTAACACTTTAGTTTTGTCCGCTCCCAGTCCCTTAGCGGCAAGCATGGTGGCTACGATGGGGCTTCCCCCACAGGCTTCACATACCCCGCCAGCCAGATCGGAAAACAGTTCTTCCGGATCAAAGGAATTCACATAGTCTATTACGATATTGTCCAACCTCACCGCTTCATCGTATGGATGAAAATGAGAAAGATCCGAGCTGGCTACGATTAAGGCACTCTTCCCTTTAAGGGCTCCTGTCAAAGCCTGTGCCAAAGCTTCGCAAGTAGCCCAGTCCTGATCGCCAATCACGATGGGAACCAGTTTGAATTTACCTAACACCACCTGAAGAAAGGGAAGTTCAACTTCTAAGGCATGCTCCCCTCTCATCCCCGTAAAACCATGCCCCTTAGTGGAAAGAAAAACCCTTTTGTTTGCATCTGCCATCTTCCCAGCCAAGGAGGTATCCACTGGAATTGTGCCCAAAGGTGTTTCATAGGCTCCGCCATTGTATACTGAGGCGCCTTGGAAGTGAGCTATGTGGCTGGGAGAGATCACCACCACGGTCTCAAAGGAGAGACCTTCCAGAAGTTTATAAGCATAAGCCGCCACTTGTCCGGAATATATGTAACCAGCGTGTGGTGCGATCAGGGCAATGATTTTCCCTTCAATTGCTTCTTTCTTTGCTTTTTTGAAAAAACCAGTCAGTTGTTTAGTTAAAGCCACTGGATCATCCGTGTAAAATTGACCTGGGCCTGCCGCCGCAGGCCTTCTTACTTGTCCCATTTTGAATCTCCCCTGCTTTGCGGCTTCTATCTCTGCTTGCGAATCTGATTGCTTGCCACAGTTTGATAGATAAAGAAAAGTAAACAAAAATGCAAAAAGAAAAAACAAAAAGTTTAGATTCCTTTTCACCTCTACTCACCTCGGTTTGGCAAGGTTCATCCACAACAGCTTCCTATAGATTCCCAACAGATTAAACAGATTAAAGGATGTTATCTGTTTAATCTTTTCATCTGTTGGGAAATTCTTTCACCTATTGGGAAGTCCTTTTTATTCGTTTTGAACCCTTTTTCTTCTGACTTTTCATCTTTATCTCTTTATCCAGAGCCAACTTCAACACCTCATCCATCGTCTTCACGAAAACGAATTTTATATTCTTTTTTATCTCGTCCGGTATCTCCACTAAATCCTTTTGATTCTCTTTGGGCAGTATTAAAATCTTAACCCCGGCTCGGTAGGCGGCTAAAGATTTCTCTTTTAAGCCTCCTATGGGCAATATCTCTCCTCTTAAGGTTAGCTCTCCGGTCATGGCTAATTTGGGCTTGACCGGTCTTTCGATCAAAAGAGAGGTTATGGCAGTTGCCATGGTGATTCCGGCGGAGGGTCCATCTTTGGGAATGGCTCCGGCTGGAACATGGACGTGGATATCGTATTTCTCAAAAAAATCCTCTTGGATGCCCAATCTTTTGCTGGCGGAGCGGACATAGGATAATGCCGTCTGCACCGATTCCTTCATCACCTCTCCCAGATAGCCGGTTAAAGTCAGAGCTTTTCTCCCCTTCATCTTTGTGGCTTCCACAAACATCAGATCACCGCCGGTCTGGGTCCAGGCAACTCCCGGCACCACCCCTATCTGAGGAATCCTCTGTATCATCTCCTGGAAGAATTTAATCGGTCCCAGAAACTTTCCTAAATTTTTCGGGGTTATCTCCACCTTTCTCTTCTGGCCGGAGGCGACCATCCTGGCAATCTTTCTGCATATGGTGGCGATCTCTCTATCTAAGTTTCTTAATCCCGCCTCCCTGGTATAATCAGTGGCTATCTTCTTTATGGCTTTATCCTGAAAAGTTAGACTCTCCGATCCCAGACCATGATTTTTCAGCTCCTTGGGGATAAGATGTCTCTTTGCTATCTGAAGTTTCTCCAAATCGGTATAACCAGGGAGCTCGATTACCTCCATCCGGTCTCTCAGAACCCGGGGAATGGGGTCTAAGATATTGGCGGTGGTGATAAACATCACCTTGGAGAGATCAAAGGGAACATCCAGATAGTGATCGGAGAAGGTGTTGTTTTGTTCGGGATCCAAAACCTCCAAAAGGGCTGAGGCGGGATCGCCTCTGAAATCCTGCCCGATCTTGTCCACCTCATCCAGCATGAACACTGGATTGTTGGACCCGGCACGTCTGATCCCTTGAATTACTCTCCCAGGCAGGGCGCCGATATAGGTTCTTCTGTGCCCTCGAATTTCCGCCTCGTCCCGCATTCCTCCAAGTGATATGCGGTTGAACTTCCTTTCCATAGCTCGGGCGATGGAAATCCCCAAAGAGGTTTTGCCCACCCCGGGAGGACCCACGAAACAAAGGATGGGTCCCTTCATATCCTGCTTCAGTTTTCTAACTGCTAGATATTCCAAAATCCTCTCTTTGACCTTCTCCAGATCATAATGATCTTCGTCTAAGACCTTTTTTGCCTTTATGATGTCTAACACATCCGGGGTGCTTTTGCTCCAGGGAAGGTTAACCAGCCAGTCCAGATAGGTGCGGGAGACGGTGTATTCAGCCGCCGCCGGGTTCATTTTGGAAAGTCGATCCAACTCCTTTTTGGCTGCATCTAAAGCCTCAGGAAGCATCTTGGCTTCTTTTATCTTCCTTTTGAACTCGTCCAGCTCAGCTGTCCTCTCGTCTGCTTCACCCAGCTCCTTCTGGATAGCCTTAAGTTGCTCGCGCAGTATATACTCTTTCTGGGTTTTGCCCAACTCGCTGGCGGCCTGAGATTGAATCCTCCGGGAAAGCTCCAGCACCTCCATCTCCCGATTGATGTGAGAAAGAACCTTCCTGAGCCTTTCCTTGGTATCGAAGGTCTCCAGAAGCTGTTGTTTTTGAGCCACGTTTATGTTGAGATTGGAGGCGATCAGATCAGCCAGCCGGCTGGGGTCCTCGGTATTGATGGCGCTCACCTGCAGCTCCTCGGACAGATAAGGAGCTAAATCCACCACCTTCTTCAAAAGATCCAGCACATTTCTAACTAAAGCCTCCAACTCCACACCTCTCTCCACCTTCTCCTCGATGATTTCGATCTGGGTAACCATGTATGGCTCAGCCCGAAGGAGATTTTTTATCTTCACCCGGGACAATCCTTGAACCAAGAACCTGACACTGCCATCAGGAAACCGTAGCATCTTCAAGATGGACGCTGCCGTGCCCACTTGATAGATGTCTTCTTTCGATGGGTGTTCCACTGTGGAGTCCTTCTGCGCAAAAAGTCCTATTATCTTTTCTTCCATCAGGCTCTCATCGATCAGTTTGGCATATTTCTGTTCGGTCACCACCAGGGGAACGACTAAGTATGGAAAGACCACCGTCCCCTTAATGGGAAGAATGGAAAGCTCATCCCCGATCTTTTTGACATCTTCTATTGTTTTTTCATCTTCTTTAATCAAGTTGACTCTCCCTCCCTTGAGTGACGCTTAAGCTTGCTGAAATGATCAAATTTATCTCTCCGTCTCTTTTTTGAATTTCGTGCGCTTCCTTCAGAATTTATTCATTGAAACCGCCCACAAACCATCTGACCAATTCCATCTGTTTTTCAAAAGTTCTTATTGAGCTTATCGGCCATATTCTATCTGGATTTCAATGCTATCAATGATTCCTTTTATCATGGGGGCATCTTTGGGCGTCGACCTCAAGTATGCCTCCAGGTATCTTTTTGCCTCCTCTTTTTTTCCCATTCGGCCATAGGTTACACCTAACATCTTATAAGCGTTAGCGTTGGTCGAATCCAATCTTATTGCCGTCTCAAAACATGGCACTGCCTCTTCATACCTTCCGGATTTTCCAAGAATGTTGCCCAAAATATAATAATAGACTGCATTGTTCGGTTCCAAACTTATGGTTTTCTTCAGTTGAGTAACCGCCTCATCGTACCGCCCCACTTCTGCCAGGCAGATACCCAAATTCTTATACGTAAGATGAATGAGCGGATGATATGGCGCCATCTGTATGGCTTGATTTAACGCTTCCATGGCTTGATCATATCTCTTCAACTTTAGATACGCATTTCCTAATGTGCCATAATAACGTGGATTTGGATTTATGGCAATAGCCTTTTTCCATAATTTAATGGTTTTCTCGTGTTCGCCTTTATCCCGAAAATAGCAGGCTAAGTTTTCATATCCATGGGCGGCTCTTTTTTCATCGATTTTTAGCAGCTCCTCGAACCGCTCTATAGCTTTTTCTTCGGAGGCATTGACCAAAATCCAGGGCATGGTGGAAATAAGTGCAGCGACGAGCAAAACCACTATCACCCGACCTAATTCCATTGTTTTCTCACCTCTGAGGATATCAACCACAAGATATAATCCCAAGAAGGTGACGCCCAAGCCGGTAGAGGCAAAAAGATCCCAGTCCCGGGCATATCCTAACTTGGGATCGACAAACAAAGCAAACCCAAATAAGCACACCATTATCCCCAAAAGAAATTTAACCACATTTTCTTTGAAGTTGATCGACCCCCGCAAGATTAAAAGCACCAGGCACAACACGATACTCACCGGAGAGATCAAAAGCTGGTGGTTCACAAAATCCATCAGGTGAGCCATGGAGAAAAAAGAGTAAAAACTCTCCCCACTGCCAAAGGGAAAGATCAAAAAAGAACCAGAGGACTCTTGCGGAAAGTAAGTTTTCATAAGATAAAGCCCCAAAAAGATCAGCGAGATCACACAAACCAAACTCACCACATTGGTAAATTTAATCTTTCCGGTCCTATGGATCCTGCGGATTTTTTGTCTGGAAGGTTGGAGAGGCTTGGCAAATGCCAAATAGAACAAAGAGGGCAAGACAAAAAGTGCAGAGAGATGAAAACTGGCGGCTAAAAGCAGGAAAAGACAGGGCCACAAAAATCCGCTCTTTCCTTTCAAATACCTCATGCCGAAGAAAATATACGCCATCATTGATATATACATGAAGGAGTAGCTCTCAATATATCCAAAGAACAACTGAGTTGCTCCCATGGTTGCTAAGATCAAAAAAATAAACAACCTCTCCTTGTTGTCCTTTCCCCAAAGATCACAGAGAAGAAGGATTAAGAAAATATATATAGCACCGGCAATACAACTCAAAACTCCATAAGTGGTATAACCATCCAGATTGAACAGTTTAGAAACCAGAAGGTGTAGATAAAAATCAAGAGGTTCGGTAATTGAGATCAATCTTCCCAGGTTAACCTCGCCTGCACGCAGATATCCATCGCCAAGCAAAGGTGTTTTGGCTCTAAGAAACCAGAAAACAATCAGACTAAGTAAACTGATTAAAGAGTATTTAAGATATTTATTCTTCTTTTTGAATCTCTCCGCTAAGAGAGTAAAGACTCTAGTGAAAAGCTCGGATAAAAATTCGTTTACCTTAGGTACCAGGACCAAAAGCCCGATTGCGCATACTGCAATGCGAAACTCAAGGGGAAAATAGTGGAGCTGATTTATTCCCCAGAGTCTTAAGTGGGGAAAGAACGAGGCTATCAGATGAATGAGGATCAAAAAAGCACAGGCAAAAAGAATCAGTCTCTCCATTCTGGCACTGGAAATCTGGGGGGGAGAGGCTTCATTTGAAGCCGTGCCTTTGAATTTCAATGCTCCCTTATCTCCGTTTTGAGCTTTTCAATCATTGCCTCAATCTGGTTTCGATCTTCAGCCTGAGGTATGTGTTTCAAATAGAGCTTCAGATATCTCTCTGCCCGGGCGAAATCACCTGAGTTAAAATAGGTATATCCCAAGTCTCGGTAAATAGGATAATATCCCGGATTTACTTTCAGTCCTTGCTCTAAAATCTTCACCGCTTCCTGATAACGCTCCAGACTAACCAGATGTGCTCCCAGGCTACTATAGTATTCCATCTTGTTAGGTTTAAGCTTTATCGCCTTTAGGAATTCAACTATAGCCTCTTGGTCTCTTCCCATCCGAATAAGGATCTCCCCCAGCCCGAAATGGGTATAATCATATGTTGAGTCCACCTCAAGCGATCTTTTCAGCTCCTTTAGAGCCAGATCATACCTTTGCTGGCTGTAATAAACCGCAGCCAGATTGTTGTGATAGCGGACATTATTTGTCAGCGCTATGGCTTTTTTCCATTGTTCGATCTCCTTTTGCCAATCCTTTCGTTTGTCGTAATATATGGCCAGGGTTTCGTGTCCGTGAGCGCTCCTTTCCTCATCCAGATTTAGAAGATGTTCAAACCTTTCCACCGCCTTCTTTTCAGTGGCATTAACATATATCCATGAAACGGTGGAAATCAGGGAGGTAAATAGCAAGCTAAAGGAGATGTATCTTAGGATATCCCTCTTTATCTCTCTCCCGTACTTCAGAAAGATATAAAGTCCCAGGAGTGTGTAGCCCAGACCGGTGAAGGCGAAAAGATCCCAGTCGCGAGGGTATCCCAATTTAGGATCAACCCAAAAAGCGTATCCCAGACTACATACACTGACCACCAGGAGAAATCCGACCACACTCTCCTTGAAGTTAATCCTTTTAGAAAAAAACAGAATTGAGGTTAGCAAGATTAAGATGCCGACCGGTGAAACCAAAAGTTGATGATTGATCAAGTCCAGAAGATGAGGAAAAGAGAAAAGCGAGTAGAAACTCTCCCCCTCCCCCAGGGGAAAGATCAAATAAGAGCCCAACCCTTGCCCTTTGGGATTGTAGCTTTGCAAAAGGAAAAGACCGACTGCCACTACCAAGACTATGCCGATTGATAAAGAGAGTTTAAAAAACTTACCCTTTTTCTTTCTCCATTGGGTCTTTCTTGCTTCTTTGGAAAATATCAAATACAAAAGAGAAGGCAGAAGAGTCAGAGCAGAAAGATGCAGGCTTAAAGTTAAGAGGAAAGAGAGGACCGGAAGCATAAGCCCGTCTTTATTCATAAGATAACTCAAGGAGAAAAGTATGTAGATGACCATTGCCACATAAACCAGCGTGTAGCTCTCCACGTATCCGAAGAAAAGCTGGCTTGCCCCCATGGTGATGATTACAAAGAAGATCAAAACTTTTTCTTTTCTGTCCTTTCCTATCAGATCTCCCAAGAGCAGGACCAAAAACACAAACATCACGCCCGACAGAGCGCTGATGACAGCATAGGTCTGAAAGGCATCCCAGCTTAAAAGTTTTGCCACTTTCACGTGCACAAAGAAATCCAAAGGCGCGGTGAAGGAGAGCTTTTCTCCCAGATCTATCCCCCGGGCTCTCAGAAAACTGTCGCCCAAAAGGAAAGTCTTGACCTTGAATGCCCAAAAAAGTAACCCCGCTATCAGACTGAGGAAAGCATATTTATAGTATTTGTTTATTTTTCTAAATCCATTTGCTATTCGGTGGGCAAGATCAGACAGAAAATTGCCTACCACTTTATTGATTGGGGGGATCAGAATCAGAAGCCCACAGATCACCAGAATCCATCGCCACACGGGAGGCAGATAGTAAAGCAGATTTACTCCCCACAGCCTTTCCTGGGGAAAATATGAAGCTACCAGATGGGTCAGAATGAGAAGAAAACAGCCCGCACCTATTATCTTTTCAGCCCCCGCCTTTGGTGGGATTTTCAATTTGTTCATACATTGAACCTGAAAAAGATCACATCTCCATCCGTAACTACATAGTCTTTCCCTTCCAGTCGCAATTCACCTTTTTCCTTCGCCTTATGAATGGAGCCCAGCTCCCACAGCTTGTCAAAAGTTATCACCTCTGCTTTGATGAAACCTCTCTCCATGTCGGTATGCACAACTCCAGCCGCTTTTATGGCTTTGATTCCTGAGGGAACCGGCCAGGTCTTGACCTCATTCTCATTGGAGGTGAAAAAAGAGATCAAATCCAGAAGTTTATATGAGAAGTCTATTACTCTTTCAACTGCTAACTCATTTATACCCAAGTCCTCCATGAAGGCACATCTATCCTCCTCCAGCTGGGAAAGCTCCATCTCTAATTTCCCGCAGATGGAACACACCGCAGTCTTTTTACGCTGAGCCATCTCCGAGAATTCCGCCTCCAGTTTCTCCCTCTGATTGTTCTGTTCTTCATCCATGTTCAGTATAAGGAGCATGGGCTTCAGGGAGAGAAAGGCATATCCCCGGATCAACTTCTCTTCATTTGGGGATAGTTCCAGTTCCCTCAAGGGAATTCCTTGATCCAAAGATTCTTTGAATCTCTGAAGAATTGAAAGCTCTCTTCTCTCTTCCTCCGCTTTTGAGCTTGTCACCGTCTTCTCCAGACGTTTCAATCTCTTCTCGATTATATCCAGATCAATCAAGATCAAATCTAAGTCCAAATCTTTGATGTCCCTTTTAGGATCCACCGAGCCGGAGACGTGCATCACGTTTTGGTCTTTAAAAACTCTTACCACCTGCGCCAGCTCATCCACCTCCCTCAGGGAATGATAGAACTCTCCTTCTGAACCTTTCTCCTTGGTCTCCTTGACCAGCCCGGCAACGTCGATATATTCAACTTCGGCAAAAGTCACCTTTTTGGGTTTATACAGGGAAGCCAGTTTATGTACCCTCTCATCCGGAATTTTGACAACTCCTCTATTTGCCTCTTTCACCCCTAAAGAGAATTCTCCCACCCGGGCTTGCGCACAGGTTAAAGCATTGAAAACAGTGGTCTTGCCCACAAACGGAAGTCCAACAATCCCGATCTTCATGACTTAACCTTCTGAAAAATATATTCTTGGATATCGTTTTCTAAATAATGCTGCAATATTTTGTCGTTGCCAAGTAATCTTTAGGGTAGGGGCGATTTCCGCCAAAGGCGGATCCACCTTTGGCGGACATGAATCGTCCCGACTTCATCTACGTCCCCTCGTCTCGTTCGGGGCTTCGGCTCGGTACAAACCGGACAATGACCAGCTAAAATATAAAATTACCTTGGAAACATTTCACAATATTCTGATTTCTTTTACGCTCCGGTGAATCCAATCCGGCTGAAATCTTTTGTTCAAACTTTTAAGTATGTTTTTATCTTTATACTTTCCCGAGGTTACGAAAACAGTTTTCATCCCCAGCTTCTTTGCTCCCCTCAGATCGGAGAGGGGATCGTCGCTTATCATGATACAGTCCTTTGGTTTTACCTCAAACCGTCTTAAAGCTTCACGGAAAATTGCTGGCTTTGGTTTTCCAAAGATTTTTGCTCTTTTCTGAGAGCTATATTCCAAAGCTTTAACCACTGCTCCAACTGAAGGGGAGAGCTCACCTATCTCATCTTTATATAATCGGTTGGCATGAAGCGCCAGAAAAGTTGCGTTATTCTTCACCAATGCGTTGACTGCCACTTTAAGCTTCTGATAATCCAAGGAGGAATCCAAGCCCACCAACACAGCTTCTACCATGTTGTCTGAAGGAGTTTTAATTTTATTCTCATTCAAGTATGCTTTCAACTGTGAACTGCCGATCACAAAACAACTATTAATATCTTTCTTTTGGAGCCATTTCAAAGCCGCACTCATGCAGGTTATCAGATTCTCTGGTTTAATATCGAATCCCACATTTTTCAGCACTTCCAGAAGATCCTCCGGCTTGTGGGTGGTGTTGTTGGAAAGCAGAACGAACTGATGAAGGGAAGAGTCGAAGGAGTTTATCCAGTCTATTGCTCCTTCTATGGGGACAAAGGATTTATCCTTTACAATGGTGCCCTCAATATCTACCAGATACAGCTTTTTCATCTTGATTTTATTTTAAATCATTTTTTAGCTTTTGTCAACCACTTTGACTGAGGTTGCTAAAAAACTACTTTAATGCCATCTGAGTTTTTCGACAGCCTGTTGAGTTAGGTGCTGGTCGAAATATTAATTTGTATGGAGACCAAGTCATCTGGAAAAAGATTGACTTATATAGAATGGAGCATTATATTCACTCAAAACCAAACCGGAAAGAGAGGAATATGAAGGCGTTAATCACAGGAATTACAGGTCAGGACGGGTCCTACTTGGCGGAATTGCTCATGGAGAAGGGATACCAGGTCTTTGGAATGGTGAGACGATCATCCACCGAGAATTTCGACCGGATAAACCACATTCGGGACAAAATTCACCTAAGGCAGGCGGATTTGCTGGATCAGCTATCACTGATCAGTTTGATTGAACAGTGCCAGCCGGATGAGATCTACAATTTAGCCGCTCAATCATTCGTCCCCACCTCCTGGCAACAGCCCATGTTAACCGGAGAGTTCAATGCCTTGGGGGTGACCAAGATACTGGAGGCGATCAGGCTGATTAACAAAAAGATAAAGTTTTATCAAGCCTCCTCCTCGGAGATGTTTGGCAAGGCGCGAGAAGTGCCCCAGAATGAAAAGACACCTTTCTATCCCCGAAGCCCTTATGGAGTGGCAAAGGTATACGCTCACTGGATTACGGTCAACTATCGGGAAAGCTATGATATCTTTGCGGTGAGTGGGATTCTGTTCAATCACGAATCCTCCAGACGAGGTTTGGAATTCGTCTCCCGAAAGATCACCCACGGTGTTGCCCGGATAAAATTGGGGCTTTCCAGAAAACTTTATTTAGGCAACCTGGATGCAAAAAGGGACTGGGGATATGCTGGTGACTACGTGAAAGCCATGTGGCTCATGCTCCAACAGAAGGAGCCGGAAGATTTCGTCATAGCCACCGGAAAAAATCACACGGTCAGAGAGCTGGCTCAGATCGCCTTTGAGCATGCAGGCTTGGATTATAAGAAATTCGTGGAGGTGGATCCCAGATTCGTCCGACCCGCAGAGGTGGATGTGCTTTTAGGCGACTCATCTTACGCCCGAAAAAAGCTGGGCTGGAAAGTAGAGGCCTCGTTTAAACAGCTGATCCAGATGATGGTGGATGCGGATATGGAGAGAGTAAAGAGGGAGATGAAACACTCGTGATTCGGGAACAAAAGGGTCAAATTGCCCCCTCACCTTAGTCCTCTCCCCGGAGGGGAGAGGAAAACACATCCCCTCTCTCCCTATGAGGGAGAGGGAATGGGTGAGGGGGAATGGAACACACTAAAACGTTTCTGTGCGTTTGCAATAATTGAGATACACATGAAAGTTCTGATCACGGGCATAGCCGGATTTGTGGGATCGCACCTGGCAGAACGACTCTTGAAAACAGGAAATGAGATATTCGGGATTTGCCTGCCCGGTGAGAGCCTGGAGAATATCTCAAAGATCAGACGTAGCCTGCGCCTGTCCGAATGCGATATCACCCGATTCGACCAGTTGTCCCGTTTGATAAAAAGGATAAACCCGGACCAAATCTACCATCTGGCGGCTCTAAGCTCGGTGGGAAAATCGTTTTCCCATCCATTGGATACCATTAAAACCAATATCCGCGGGACCTTGTATCTTTTGGAGATTTTGAGAAATCTAAATAAACGGGTCAAGATTCTGGTGGTGGGATCAAGTGACATGTATGGGAAAGTATTACCCAAAGAGATCCCCATAACTGAGAAGAAACCTCTTCTCCCCATCAGCCCTTATGGGGTGAGCAAAGCGACATGTGATCTTTTGGCTTATCAATATTTCGCATCATATAGAGTTTATGCTATCCGGGCAAGAGCTTTCAATCACACTGGCCCACGACAGCGGACTGGATTTGTAATTCCCGATTTCGCCTCTCAGATAGCTAAAATCGAGGTAGGGCAGATGCCCCCGGTTTTAAAAGTAGGCAACCTCTCCAGCAAACGGGATATCTCCGACGTAAGAGACGTGGTGACAGCCTATCTCTCTTTGATGGGAAAGGGAAAGGCAGGTGAAGCCTACAATATTTGCTCACGAGAGGCGTATAGCATAAAAAATGTGCTTAAAATTCTGCTCTCTCTGTCGAAAAAGAAGATAAAGGTAAAGTTGGATGAAAAAAAGAGCCGACCAGCAGAGATTCCGATTCTTATGGGTGATAACTCCAAGATAAGAAAAGCTGTCGGCTGGAAACCAAAAATTCCTCTGAAGAAAACTCTTGAGGATACCTTGAATTTCTGGAGAGAAAAATATAAGGTCTTTTAGCTTTTTTGCTATTCCGAAAGCCAAAAAGAGATTGTGATTTATAGCATCAGTCTAACCAGAAAGCAGTAATTCTTTCATCAGGAGGCACAACTTGTATAAAACCTTGGAGAAGAAGATAAAAAACAGAACCGCAGTGGTGGGAGTCATCGGGATGGGTTATGTGGGACTTCCCTTAGCAGTGGAGCTGGGAAGGGAAAATTTCAAGGTCATTGGAATCGACATAAACTCCCATAGAGTGAATCGGATAAATTCGGGCAAATCAGATATCGATGACGTTAAGGATAAAGACCTAAAACCTCTGGTAAAGTCGGGAAACATAAAAGCCACTACCAACTTTGCCGTACTGAAGAAGGTGGATTGTGTAACCATCTGTGTTCCCACCCCTTTGAGTAAAACCAAGGATCCGGATGTCTCCTATATACTGGCGGGGGTGAGCGAGGTTCAGAAATACCTGCATCCGGGACAACTGGTAATTCTGGAGAGCACCACCTACCCGGGATCCACTGAGGAATTGATCCTCCCCATGTTGGAGGAAACCGGGCTTGAAGTGGGCAAAGACTTCTTCCTGGCTTTCTCTCCGGAAAGGGTGGATCCGGGAAACAAAAAATATAGCACCAAAAACACTCCCCGAGTGGTGGGCGGAATCACTCCTCAGTGTACCAAAATCGCCAAACTTTTCTACGAGCAGACCCTTACCGATGCAGTTCCGGTCTCCTCCACCAAAAGTGCGGAGATGGTTAAACTTTTGGAGAACACCTTCCGTTCGGTCAACATCGGATTGGTGAACGAGGTGGCTTTGATGTGTGACAGATTAAAAATTGACGTATGGGAGATAATCGACGCCGCCAACACCAAGCCTTTCGGGTTTATGCCATTTTATCCTGGACCGGGATTAGGGGGACACTGTATCCCCATCGACCCGCATTATCTCTCCTGGAAACTCAAATCGCTAAATTACTATGCCAGATTCATCGAGCTGGCCGGAGACATAAATTCTCATATGCCGGAATATGTGGTGGAGCGGATAAATCGGGCATTGAATCAGAAAAAAAAGAGCCTCAAAGGCTCAAAGGTTTTAGTTTTGGGGGTGGCATATAAAAGGGACATAAAAGATGTAAGAGAGTCACCGGCTTTAGATGTGATTAAGCTTTTGCAAAATGGCGGGGCGCAGGTGAAGTATAATGATCCTCACGTCTTCTCCATCCGTATGGATGACTCGGTGATGAAATCGGTGAGATTGACCAAAAAGATTCTTTTAGGCTCAGATTGTGTGGTTGTCTTAGCCGACCATTCTGCCTACGATTATGAATTTATCGTTCGAAACGCACAATTGGTCATGGATACCCGCAATGCCACCAAGTATGTGAAAAAAAACCGGGAAAAGATTGTGAAGCTATGAGATCGATCACTTTTCAGGCTTCTCGCATTGTTTATAACCTTACCTAACGTCTGTAATAGTAGAATGTTTCCAAGATAACATCATATCTTAGCCCGTGATTGCGAGACTTGTCCCGACCTGAAGCCCCGAACGAAGTGAGAAGGCAAGTGAGAGAACTCGATGAAGTAGGGGTGATTCATGTCCGCCATAGGTGGATCCGCCTTTGGCGGAAATCGCCCCTACCCTAAAAATCGCTTTGCAATGACAAATTATAGTAACATCATTTAGAAAACGCTGTATTAGTATAAGGATTTACCAGCCACCTGAAAGCTGATCATAAGCGGAACTGTAAGAATTTGGTAACGAAAGCCTTAAAAATAGTCCTGATAGCCTTTCTGCTATCCTCTGTTCTGTCCTCCATCTCAAAAGCCACCCTGTTAGAAAACATCCCCTTAGACAGCTGGGTTTATGCGGTGGTGGATGAGCTTCACTGCCAGGGTTTATTCCCCTCACTTCACAAAAACGTAAAACCCTACACCCGGGGAGAGATCGCCTCTCTAGTTCTGGAGATAAACTTAAGACAAAAGGAAGGAGTCCTAAGGTTAAGTGACTCCCAACTCTGGTTGCTTGGTAAGCTGAATCAGGAATTCCGATTTGAGTTAGAGGAATTGTATTATAAAAAGCAAAAAAAAGATGAAGATCAGACTGTTTTACGGTATGGAACCAGTCCAATAGCCCACACCACTTTAACTGAAGGTGATAGCTCCTATGGACGTGTGCAAACAAGATTTGAGACCAGCCTGCAATTTGATAAAAGATTCGTCCTGAAAAACAGAGTGGTGATAGACACCAAAGCGGAAAAGGAGAGAAGGTATGAAGGAAGGGAGTGGAAAAATCATTTAACTGGAGTGCTGGATGAAGCTTACGCCAATATAGATTTTGGGTATTTTCGCCTTCTTTTAGGAAGAGACCACATAAGATGGGGACCAGGAAGGGAAGATGTGCTTTTGCTCTCCGATCAAATTCCTCCTTTCGATATGATAAAGTTGGAAGGGGGGGTGGGCTCTTTTAAGCTGGCCTATTTCGCCACGGTTTTGGATCAGGTTTACTTTCCACCTCTACATCATAGATTATCTGGTTTTTGGGCAAAAAGGTATCTTTCCGGCCATCGTCTTAACTTAAAGCTTAAAATGGGTG
Organism: candidate division Zixibacteria bacterium SM23_73_3; assembly: GCA_001304155.1. Taxonomy (GTDB): domain Bacteria; phylum Zixibacteria; class MSB-5A5; order MSB-5A5; family SM1-73; genus SM23-73-3. The sequence goes on along the minus strand of LJUX01000001.1, from coordinate 20,687 downwards.
TGGAGATGGGAATATCTGAGGTGGTCCTTTATGGAGGAAATAATCGGGATATTGAACCCTATTACCTAAATCCCCTCCTGCCCTATTACGGTGAGCAGTTTAACCAGGACATGGATGACAATATTCTGTGGAGCTTTGATATTGTACTTTCCATGTTTAAAAATAAGGAACTTTATTTTGAGCTTTTGATAGATGATTTTCAGTATGATTTTGAGTCGGAGCCTCACCAGACCGGATTTCAGGTAGGTCTGAATTATGCGGAGCCATTTGGCTTAAGACGAAGCTATGTTAACTTAGAATACACCAAGATCAATAACTGGGTATATGGGCAGAACAAACCCTGGAACAGATACACCTATCATGGCTGGGGGATGGGAAGCATCCTGGGTCCGGATGCTGATCGATGGTCTTTTGAGCTAATTTATCATTTTACCAAAGATATCGATCTGGCATTCTTGGAGGAATACAGAAGAAAGGGAGAAGGACGAATCGACCTTCCCCAAACTTCAGCGGTGCCTTCCTCCAAGAAGTTCCCCTCTGGAGTCGTAGAGTATACAAACCAAAGCAAATTCATGCTCACCTATCAGCCCAGCGCAAATTTAAAGGTGGATCTGTCTGCGGAATATAATAAGATCAAAAACCTCGAAAACGAAAGCGGAAAGAAAGAGAACGCTCTCGTTTTTAAGGCAAATTTGAGCTGGAATTTTTGGAAGGAGAGAAGATTTTAGCTTGGATAAGTTGACCCTCAAATCACCCGCCAAGATTAATCTTTTTCTTGAGATTTTAAAGAAAAGAGACGATGGATATCATGAGATCGTTTCCTTGATTCAAGCAGTAGATCTTTACGATGAGCTGGTATTGCAAAAAAGAAAGAAAGGGGTGATGGTAGCTTGTGATCACCCAGACTGTCCCGCAGATGAAAGCAACCTGGCTTTCCAAGCCGCTTCTCTGCTTCTGGAGCAGGAGAAGATAAAAGGGGGGGTGAGCATCCATATAAAGAAAAGAATACCCCTCGCCGCCGGGCTGGGAGGGGGAAGCTCAAATGCTGCGGCGACGCTTAGAGGTATAGACCAACTTTACCAGCTTCAACTTACAAAGGAGAAACTGCATGCTCTGGCTTGCCGGATAGGATCAGATGTTCCATTTTTTCTTTATTCTGGACAAACACTGATTAAGGGAAGAGGAGAGAAGATTGAGCCGATAAATATATATAGAGATTACTGGCTAATTCTGGTGTGTCCGCAGATTAAGGTTTCCACCAAATGGGCTTATCAGAAGGTAAAAATTAGCTTGACAAAAAAAGGAAGGGAGGTTAGTTTAACAACTTTGGAGAATCGGTCTATGTTCTTTAACGCTCTTCGGTCTTTTAGAAATGATTTAGAAGAGGTGGTGAATAAAAGACATCCGGTTATCCAAAAGATAAAAGAGATATTAGAAAATTCTGGTGCGTTGAAGTCATCCATGTCGGGAAGTGGGCCGACCGTCTATGGTGTGTTTGACCGAAAACCACAAGCAGAGGAGGTGGCAAAAAAACTTTTGCGGGGCGATTGGCAAATTTTTCTGACACAACCAATCCCTGGTAACATTTAGGTCCTTCAGGATGAATCCATCCCTGAGGCAAACATAGAAGAAAGTTCGTCCTAAAGGGAGCGGATGAGTCCTTTTTGCTTCTGGCAGAAGGCAAATGCCTTTAAGCCAGAGGCAAGTGAGTCATCAGCTGTTAACCGTTCACCAATCATTTCAACTCAGGAGGAAAGTACAGTGGAAATCTCCGAGGTAAGGATCACGTTAAGGGATGAGGCGAAGCTGAAGGCGTTTGTCAACGTTACCTTCGACGACTCCTTTGTGATTCGGGGTTTGAAGGTTATAAACGGCACCAAGGGATATTTTGTATCCATGCCCAGCCGGAAAAGAAAAAACGGAACCCATCAGGACATAGCGCATCCCATAAACAACGAGATGCGTCGAATGATTGAGGATAAGGTGCTGGCGGCTTATGAGAATGAGCTGAAAGCCAAGGAGGCTGGCGGCGCCGAGCAACCAATCGACACCGAGCAACCAGACGAATAAATTTTCCATTTGACCTCAATCATCTTATTCGATCACGTCTATTGGGGAAACCTTTTGAGGTTTCTGCCAGAGCTGTGAGTCCTATGGTTCACAGCAAAGGGGTGGATCGTTTTTTTCTGCACTTTTTCTGGGGCGTCGTCAAGTGGTAAGACACAAGACTTTGGATCTTGGATCCCAGGTTCGAATCCTGGCGCCCCAGCATAAAGACGGTTCACTGTTCATAGTTCACAGCCTATGGTTCATAGATTATGAATGAAAAGATAAAGCTTATAAGTGGGAATTCGAATAGACCCTTAGCCCAGAAGATAAGCAGTTATTTAAAAATTCCCCTGTGTGATGCCGAGATAAAAAGATTTTCCGACCAGGAGATCTCGGTTAAGATAAATGAGAACATCCGCGGAACGGACGTCTTCATAATACAATCCACCAACCCCCCGGCAGAGAATCTGCTGGAGCTTCTGGTGATTATCGATGCTGCCAGGAGAGCCTCGGCGGAGAGAATCAGCGCAGTGATCCCTTATTACGCCTACGCCCGTCAGGACAGAAAGGATCAGCCCCGGGTTCCCATCACCTCCAAGCTGGTAGCCAATCTGATAGCGGCATCAGGGGCAGACAGGGTATTGACCATGGATCTGCATGCGGTTCAGATTCAGGGCTTCTTTGACATTCCCTTAGATCATCTTTTCGCCAATCCGGTATTTTATGACTTTTGTGCTGGTTTTAAACCAGATGATTGGGTGGTGTTGGCCGATTTGGGAAGCATAAAGATGGTGCGAAACTTCGCCAAGAAACTCTCCATGCCGTTTGCGGTGCTGGATAAGAAAAGACATGTTGCCAACCAGGTGGAGATTTTGAATGTGATCGGTGAGGTGGAAGGCAAAAATGTTATCATCCGGGATGATATCGTGGACACTGCTGGAACCTTAACCCAGGCGGCAGATTTTTTAGTCAAACAGGGAGCCAGAGAGATTTATGCCTGCTGTACCCATGCGGTGCTGTCAGGAAGGTCTTTGGAGTTGATCGAGAAATCCCCCCTAAAAAAAGTGGTGGTTTCAGACACCATAGATCAGGGAAACGAAAAACTTTCAAGCAAATACGAGATTGCATCCGTAAGCAAAATATTTGGAGAAGCCATAAAACGCATTCATATGGGGGAATCGGTAAGTTCCCTTTTTGAGTACTGAGCCACTGAGGAGAGAGATATTATGAAAGAGATTGTGTTAAAAGTAAGACCCCGGAAGAAGGTGGGGAAAGAACATGCTAAGAAGCTGAGAAGAAATGGTTATGTACCCGCGGTGGTATATGGTCAGAAAACTCCCTCTCTACCTTTGGAGATAGAGAACAAATCTTTCCATGCACTCTTAAGAGAGGGGCTGGGAGAAAACGTTTTGATCACTTTAAGCATGGGTGATCAGAAGAATGGGGGGCGGAAGGTGCTGATCCGGGAGATTCAAAGAGATCCGGTCAGAGGAGACATCGTCCACGTGGATTTCCATGAGATATCCTTAACCAAGAAGCTCTCCATTCAGGTTCCCATTCATCTGACGGGGACTCCGGAAGGGGTGAAGGACGGTGGAATCCTTCAGCACGTGTTAAGAGAACTGGAGGTAGAATGCTTGCCCACCGCCATTCCGGAGAAGATCGAGGTGGAAGTAAGCAATCTGAAGATCGGGGACTCCATTCATGTGACAGATGTCAAGGTGGAAAACGCTGAGATACTTTCTGATCCACAAAGCTCTATCGTCACCGTAGTTCCTCCTACCGTATTCAAGGAGGCTGAGGTCGCTCCCGCAGTCGCTGAGGAGGAGCCAGAGGTGATAACCGAGAAGAAGGAGGAGGAGAAAGAAGAGGAGAAGAAAGAAGAGAAAAAAGAGGAAAAGGGCAAGGAGACCAGAGCAGAGAAACAATCCACAGAAGGTGGAAAGGAAGAGAAGAAAAAGGAGCAGAAATAGAAGACCAAAGGAAAAATCGTTTAACTCCTTAGAGAAGTTGAAAAAGTCCTATCCAGGCAAACACAAATGTTTGCACCCCAGGCATGGGGGCGGGAATTGATCCGCCTTAAACCCTAAGCTTTTTCGGTAATATCTTAGCCCATAATTAATCTTGCAGAGGAAATTAGAGGAGAGTAAGAATGAAACACAGATGGATATTTTTTTTAGTTTCTCTGCTTCTTTTTAGTTGTTACAGCGATAAAAACAAGACCGAGGAGAGAGCCAAAGAAAGGATAACCCGATTTTTGTATCTGATGGCAATAGATCAAGTAGAGGAGGCAGAAAAACTTCTGGACAGGGATTTGAAAGACAGCGAAAATACGGAGTTTTTCTTAAGCAATTTCGATAAACAGGAGTTCAAGGATACCACCGACATGATCATTGAGTTTGAGCAAATACTTATTCCAGAGAATGATCCAAAAAACAGAGCCATGGTATCGATGATCATCCGTAGCGAGAAGAATAACTGGACCCGGGTGGTCTCCATGCCCGTAAGATACGAGAAAGGAGATTGGTATATAGGATCATGAAAGGGGTGATATTGGCAGGTGGATTGGGCAAAAGACTTTATCCTTTGACCAAGATCACCAACAAACATCTCCTTCCGGTATACGACAAGCCAATGATCTTCTATCCCCTGCAAACTTTAATCAATGCAGGGATTGATGACATCCTGATAGTTACCGGCGGAAATCACGCTGGAGATTTTTTAAGGCTTTTGGGCAACGGCAAGGAGTTTGGTCTAAAACACTTAAATTACACCTATCAGGAGGGTGAGGGAGGAATCGCCGAGGCGTTGGGGTTGACAGAGCACTTCTCCGATTACGAAAAATTGGTGGTGGTCCTAGGAGATAACATAATCGAGGGACACGTAGCCGAGGCAGTAAAAGACTTTCGTAAGCAAAAGGAGGGAGCCAAGATTCTTTTGAAGGAGGTGCCCGACCCGGAGAGATTCGGTGTGCCGGAGATTGTGGATGGGAAGATCGTGAGAATTGAGGAAAAGCCTAAAGTTCCCAAATCCAAGTATGCGGTGATCGGAATCTATATGTATGATGCTAAAGTGTTTGACATAATAAGAACTCTAAAGCCCTCCGACAGGGGAGAATTGGAGATCACCGACGTAAGCAACGCATATATTAGAGAAGGAAAGATGACTTATGAGATTCTAGAAGGGTGGTGGTCTGACGCTGGTACCTTCGAGTCGCTCCTCCGGACCAGCACCCTGGTGGCACAGGGAGGGGCCAACAAGAGGAATCTGTGACAAAGGTTTTGTAATTTGGTGTATCTTTTCAGTCTATCGACTTTATGAATATTATTTGATTTCCGTAGCCAAGCCTTTATGGCTTGGTAAGTAGGGAAATACAAGAAACAAACTAAAGCTTTTGTTCATAATTCACTTCTTCTATTCACGGGTTGTATTCCACACACCAGCCTTACTTGGAGACCTGAAAAATGATTCATGGAGTGGTAACCAAAAATCTTAGAGTGATTCCAGATGAGCGAGGACACCTGATGGAGATCCTCCGAGCAGATGATGAACTGTTTTCCAAATTCGGGCAGGTCTACATGACCACCGCCTACCCGGGAGTGGTGAAAGGCTGGCATTATCACAAAAAACAGACCGACCATTTCGCCGTGGTGAAGGGGATGATCAAACTGGTGTTGTATGATAATCGGGACGATTCCCCCACCAAAGGGGAAGTAAATGAATTCTTCTTGGGAGAACATAATCCTCTGCTGGTAAAGATACCCCCTCAGGTTCTGCATGGTCTCAAGTGTATAAGCCAACAGGAAGCCATCTGCATTAACATACCCACCGAAGTCTACAATTACCAACAACCGGATGAATTCCGGGTCGATCCTCATAATAATGATATCCCCTATGACTGGGAGAGAAAGGACGGATAGAGAAAAGTGGCGAAGGAAGGAAAAAGCAAAGAAATAATCAACAGAATAGTGGAGAAAATTAAAAGAGAATACCAGCCAGATAAAATTATTCTCTTTGGTTCATTCGCTTGGGGTAGGCCAACCAAACACAGCGACATAGATTTATTCATCATAAAAGAAACCCGAGAAAGACACATCGATCGATCAGTTAGGGTCGCAAAGATTCTGGATGAAGAGAGCTGGATTTTCGCCATTGAACCGTGGGTATACACTCCGGGCGAGGTTTCCCAAAGACTGAAGATCGGCGATCCTTTCGTCAAAAAGATCCTCAAAAAAGGGAAGATCTTATATGGCTAACAACTCAAAAGTAGTTCAGGAATGGTTTGGCAAAGCAGATCAAGACTTAAACCAAGCCGTGTTCCTGTTGAAAAATGATCGACCTTTAGATTACGTAGCATACTTCATTCAACAGGCGGCGGAAAAATATCTTAAAGGATTTTTAATCTCCAATGGGTGGGAGTTGGAGAAAATTCATAATTTAGACAAATTGCTAAGAGAGTGTTCGAAATTTGATAAAGCTTTTTTGGCGTTTATCCCCTCGTTTCGAAAAATCACTCGTTTTTATTTTGAAAGCCGTTACCCAATAGGCTATGCAATAGAATACACTTCAAAAGAAATCTATCAGGCACTTGAAGATGTAAAAAATTTAATTACGTTTGTGAAAAAAAAGACAAAGATATGAAGATTTTAGTCACCGGGGGGGCGGGGTTCATCGGATCAAATTTCATTAGATATATCCTCCTTAAGTATCCCAACTACCACATCGTAAATTTAGACAAACTCACCTATGCCGGAAATCTGGACAACCTTTCGGATATTGAAAACCATTCTAATTATCAATTTTTCAAAGGAGACATTTGCAACTTTGAGTTGGTGAATCGGATAGTTGGTGACGGTGTGGATGCTATCGTTCACTTTGCCGCCGAAAGCCACGTGGACAGATCCATCTACGATCCGGGGATATTCGTAAAAACCAACGTTTTGGGAACACAGGTTCTGCTTGAATCTGCCCTGAAATTCAAGATAGACAAATTCATCCAGATTTCCACAGACGAAGTATATGGAAGTCTGGGAAAAGAAGGTTCTTCTGTCGAATCCTCCTCTCTTTTGCCTAACAGCCCTTATTCTGCTTCCAAAGCCTCGGCTGATCTGTTAGTTCGTTCATATTTTGAGACTTTTCGTCTGCCCGCCATTATCACCCGGTGCACCAACAATTATGGCCCCTATCAATTTCCGGAGAAACTTATTCCCCTTTTCATCACCAATGCCCTCCAAGACCTTTCCCTGCCAATTTATGGGGATGGGCTTTATGTGCGGGATTGGATCTATGTGGAGGATCATTGCAAAGCTTTAGATACAGTTCTGCATCAGGACAAGGTGGGGGAGATTTACAATATCGGCGGAAAAAACGAGAAGACCAACTTGGAAATCACCGATTTGATCTTAAAGGAATTGAACAGATCCAAATCGCTGGTCAAACATGTCAAGGACAGGCCAGCTCACGATCGCAGATATTCTCTGGACTGCTCCAAGATAGGAGCTGAACTGGGCTGGAAGCCGGACACTCCGTTTGAAGAGGGAATCTCCAAAACCGTTAACTGGTATGTTTCCCATCAGGGGTGGTGGCAGAAGATAAAGAGTGGGGAATACTTAAAATATTACGAGAAGCACTATCTCCAGAGAGAATCATCCTAAAGGAAGAATGGTTTTTCGAGACTCGCTTAATGGTGGCGATGCTGGTTTCAAAGCTGGATGCTCGATGAAGGAAGCTGGAAAATTCGTAAAAGATAAAAAAATTCAAGCTTCGAGAATCGATTATCGAGCTTCGTTACCAGTTTCGCCAACGACAAACAAGAGAAGCTATAAGGATTTATCCTGAGGGAAAAAATGTGAAGTGCGCAGGATCCATTGAAACAATTTTGATCACCGGGGCAAACGGACTTTTAGGACAGAAGCTCTGTGGGCATTTTTCCTCATCTTACAAAGTCATCGCCACAGACCTGCATCCAGAGAACTTCGTCTCCTTTCCAAATCTTTCCTATGAGAACTTCGATCTAACCGACGGCAGGGCACTTGAGTTTCATGTCCGATTTTATAATCCGGAGGTAATCCTGAATGCCGCCGCTTACACGGACGTGGATGGATGTGAGATCAACAGAGATCAAGCCTGGGCGGTCAACGTGGGTGGAGTGAGGAATCTGGTGGGAGTATGCCGGGAGCACAAAATCAAGCTGGTTCACCTGTCCACAGATTACATATTCGACGGGGAGAAGGGACCTTATTCCGAGGACGATCTCCCCCATCCGGTAAGCTTTTATGGAAAAACCAAACTGGAAAGCGAAAACGTGATAAAGCAAAGTGAGATCGATTTTCTGATCGTGCGGACCAATGTTCTTTATGGATTCGGGAAAAAAGTAAAGAAGAATTTTTTGCTTTGGCTTATAGAAAAGCTTTCCGCTGGTGTGAAGCTCGAAATCGTCAACGACCAGCTTAACAACCCTACCCTGGCGGACAATCTATCTGAGTGCATATTGGAGATGGTGCAGAAAGACATGTCAGGAATGTTTCACATCGGTGGAGCAGAATATCTCTCACGCTACGACTTCGCTCTCAAGGTCGCGGATAAGTTCGAGTTCGACAAAGCAAATATTTCTGCCACCAAGACGGAATTTTTAAACCAGAAGGCAAAAAGGCCTTCCCGCGGGGGGTTGAAAACGGAGAAGGCGCAAAAGGCTTTGCAGACTAAATTGTTAAACATAGAAGAGGGATTGGATCAGGCAAAGCAAAGCCAGAAAGAGAAGGAGATTTTATAAGGGAAGTTGCGGCCCCAAGTAGAATTACCTAACACAGCAAGATTAGGGGCAGCCTTTGGTGACTGAGCTACATTAGCTGAGCAGAAAGCATCTAAAGGCAAGAAGTCTTTTCCAGCATTCAATGGCTGGAAAAGACTTCCCTTCTAAATGCAAGAGTTTCTCATTACGGGAAAATTCCGCGCTCCTTGTAGACTCTCTCCAGACACGACAGGGCCACAATATAGGCTGCCGTGCGCCAATCAGTGTTGAACTTTTTGGCAGTATCACGTACCCGTGCGTAGGCACTCACTATCTTCTTATGCAGTTTGCAGTCTACCTCTTCAAGCTCCCAGAATTCGCTTCGCTTGTTCTGGAGCCATTCGAAGTAGCTCACGATCACGCCGCCGGCGTTGCACAAGATATCGGGAATTACATCAATCCCTCTCTGCTGCAGAACCCGGTCACCGTCCGGATCAGTGGGGCCATTGGCTCCTTCAGCCACAAGTTTGACCTTCAACAGTGGCGCTGTATCTGCAGTTATCTGGTTTTCCAACGCGGCAGGGATAAAGATATCAGCCTGTGTTTGGAGGAGAGTTTTGCGATCGATCGGCTTGGCTTTCGGATAACCGGAGATGAGGCCTTTGTTCTTTGAAGCATACTCGACCGCGTCATCCGGGTCGATACCATCTGGGTTGGAAATCGCTCCACTGACGTCCTCAACAGCGATGAGTTTAGACCCGTGTTGATTCATCAAACGAGCGGCCCAGGAGCCCACGTTTCCGAATCCCTGGACCGTGTAGGTGGCGCCTCTCAACTCAAAACCATTATCCTTGGCCCACTCTTCGATGGTGAATACCACGCCCTGTCCGGTTGCTTTATCCCTTCCCAAGCTACCACCCGATTCTATGGGCTTGCCGGTAACCACATGGGTACAACGCTGTCGTTCGTGCGGGGGCATGGTCGAAAGATAAGTGTCCAGAATCCAAGCCATGATCTGGGGGGTGGTGTTCACGTCCGGCGCTGGAATGTCGTACTCTGGGCCGATGTTGTTGCCCAGAGCAAAGGTAAAGCGGCGGGTGATCCGCTCCAGCTCGCTGTAGCTATACTTGAAGGGATCCAATTGGATTCCTCCCTTGGCTCCGCCAAATGGGATATTGGTTATGGCCGACTTCCAGGTCATCCAGGTTGCCAGTGCCCGCACCTCGTCAATGTCGACTGCCGGATGGAAACGAAGTCCTCCCTTGAAGGGCCCCAGCGCACTGTTGTGTTGCACGCGATAGCCAGTGAACATTTCGATCCGACCATCGTCCATCTTTACGGGGAAATTAACTATAATCTCGTTGGTTGTCATCGCCAGAATCTTGCGGATGTTTGGGTCGAGCTTGACTAAATCTGCAGCTTTGTCGAATTGCCTGGTTACATTATCATACACACTCGCTTGTTTCCTCTCGGTTCTCTCTTCGAGACCGCGAGTGCGGTCTATGTCTGCGGGAGACGCTTTCATGTTTACCTCCTTCATGTTCTGTGTCTGCCCCACGTCAGAGGGCACGGTTTTCGATACGTCTTATCAGTTAATCTTGCCTTTTAACACTTTATTTTTCCATCAAGCACTAATGCTTTCAAAACGAGTATCTCGGAGATGATGACATTGGGTTAATCATTCTACTCGTAATCCTCACACCGCCAGACCCCCCCCTCTGGTTTTGGAAGCTTGCAGGTTTTTTGTTTCTTGCAATTCCTGCACAGCCCCTTGTATTTGTCCAAATCTTTTTCCTCAGCACTGAACCCAACCCGTGATCCTGTCATGGGAGAAGAGTTGTCTTTGGCAGTTTTGAACGGATAAGGTGTATACAACAATTTCCATTCTTTATATTTCGAAATTGGCTTTACATCCCCCGTCGTTTTTGGCTTTCGGGGGGCTCCTGTGACTTTCACCTTTCTCTTGGTTTTTACTTTCTGCTCCGAATCTGTGGCATTTAGTTTCTTGCCATGTTTTATCTGTTGGGGCGAAGCCATAGCGTCAACCTCCTTTCCTTTTTGACCTTTGGTCCACATCACAACATAGCGAAACATGTGCCACTTGAACTCTATAGCCATTATTCAACAATTTCGGAAAATACAGCAGAGTGATATAAGTGACCTAAGTCAAAGAAAATCAAAGGAATTCGGATGTATGGATACTTCTGATGAACTTATATGGAACTTCGGCGTAGTGATATAAGATATGGAGAATTGTCGAGGAGTTTTGAATCGCCGGGGAGAATTTCCCCGACAGAGGAACGATTAGGACGAGGACAATCCAGGGATTTTCTTTAGCTTTTCTCGAAGCGTTTTTCGGTCAATTTCAAGTATCTCTGCGGCTTTTGTCTTGTTGCCTTTCACGCTTGCCAGAACATTACGAATGTATTCGGCTTCCACTTCAGCCAGAGTTCGATTGAGCCCGGTTTCCCGCAGAGCAGAGAAACGCATAAGTGAAGGTAAATCGGAAACCTCTATGAAGTCTTCATCGGTCATGACTACCAGGCGCTGAACTACATTCTCCAGTTCTCTCACATTACCTGGCCAATGATAGTTTCTCAGAACCTGTAAGGCATTGTCAGAAAACTGGAGTGTTGGCTTGCCGAATTCCCCGGCAAACTTGGTTGCAAAATAATGTGCCAAAAGCAAAATATCATCGCCCCTCTCCCGCAAGGGAGGCATGGTAATAGTAAGTACGTGGAGGCGGAAGAACAAATCTTCGCGGAAAACCCCTTTCCTCACCAGGCTGGCTAAGTCCTTGTTGGTCGCGGCAATGATCCTTACGTCTACCTTTCGCGAACGGGTGGCTCCGACCATGTAGACTTCCTTATCCTCAAGCACCCGGAGAAGCTTTGTCTGCATAGACAAACTGGTATCGCTGATTTCATCAAGAAAGATGGTGCCGCCATCAGCGGTTTGAAAAAAGCCAGCGCGGGATTCGGTAGCTCCGGTAAAAGCCCCTTTGACGTGTCCAAAAAGCTCACTCTCCAAAAGCCCTTCAGGAATGCCCCCACAGTTCACGGGCACAAATGTAGCTGAAGCCCTTGAACTACTGTAGTGAATGGCCCTGGCTACAAGCTCCTTGCCCGTCCCGCTCTCCCCTGAGATAAGTACGGTGGCTGAAGTTGATGCGGTTTTGGTAACGGAACTGAAAACCTTATGCATCACCTCCGACTCGCCGATAAGACCATAAGGTGCTGAGGGTATCTTTTGCAGTTGGGCTTCTCCCAACCTGCGCATATGCAGTTTATCCAGCGTCCGCCGGACCGCGGAAAAGAGTTCTTCATCGGTAAAGGGTTTGGTCAAATACTCCTCCGCCCCGGTCTTGATCGCCTTGACCGCCCCTTCGATCGAGGGATAACCGGTAATGGTCATGACCTCGGTTTCTTTGTAGTTCTCCCGGACATGCCTTATTAGATCGATGCCACTAACCCTGGGCATTTTCAGGTCCGTTATGACCAGGTCAACCGTTGTAGTCTCAAGAATCCTGATGGCTTCACTCACGCTGGCGGCAGTGAAGACTGAGTATCCTTTCGATGTCAGGTTTCTCTGAAGCACTTCCAGCGTATGCGGGGAGTCATCAACCACCAGGATGCTTTCTTTTTTGACAGAAGGTGCCATCTTAGTCGCTCTCCTCCACGTCTGGCGCCCCGGTCAAGGGGAGTTTAACCTCGAATCTTGTGCCACGACCAACCTTACTATCAACCTTAATAGAACCTCCATGAGAAGTTATGATTCCATGGACTACAGGCAAACCCAAGCCTGTTCCCTGGTTAACATCCTTGGTGGTAAAAAACGGGATAAATATCTTTTTGATAACCTCCTCGCTCATACCGACGCCCGTGTCTTCCACAAAAAGCGAGATGTGTCTTTCGCCGGCAAGTGTCTGTACCATCAGCCTACCTCCTTCCGGCATCGCCTGAACGGCATTGACAATCAGATTGACCAAGACTTGAGTCAACTGTGCCGGATCGGCAGTTATTTCGGGCAGATCAGGCGAAAGTGAACGCACCAGTTCTATTCCCTCCTTGTCACATCGAGACTCTAAAAAATAGAGCCCCTCTTCAACCAACTGATTCAAATTGACCTGGGTTTTCTTTGGTGGCATTGGCCGGGCGAATAACATCAACTTCTTGACCACTTCCCGTGCATGCATGGAAGCGATCACTGCTTTCTCAATATCCACCTCCGCCTGTTTGGGCAGTTCCGGGCATTTCTGTGCAAGCTGAGCGAACCCCAGGGTATGGCTCAAGGGCTCATTCAATTCATGAGCTACGCCTGCCGCCAGCTGTCCGATGGTGGCCAGACGATCAGCGTGCCTTAGCTGATCCTGGAGCTTCGATTTCTCCTCCTCGGCTTGTCTTCGCTCTATAATGATTGCTACCTCTCTGGCTATGGCATCGATCAGACTTCGCTCCTCTTTGAGGAAAGGACCCTCGTCTAGCTCTGGCATCTCTTCTGCGTAGGTCACCTGGACAACGCCTCGTGGCTGCCCGCGCACAACGATCTCTGTCGTCTGCATCAGCCGCTTCTCTTGAAAGCCAGGTGTCGTGTAGTGGCACTCATCTAAAATGATCCTTGCCGAGGCCACCTCTGGGTATAGCCAAGCGGGAGGAATAAGTTCTACGATACCCTGCAGAAGCTCTTCCAGCGATATCGCGGTGCGTGCAGACAGTTGGGCTATGCCGTAAAGGCATGTCAACTCTTTTATTCGTTCGCGCAGAGCCACCTGGACACGGCGGTGCACCATCGCCACTCCGAGTGTTTGAGCCAGTCCCTCGTAGAATTCTATCTCCTCCTTCGTGAAGTAGTCCTTCTGCTTGTTCTTCAGTTGCAAAAGACCACTATTTTCTTCATCAACCATCAGGGGGAAGAAGGCCAGCGACGGATAATCACCACCCAGGCACAGGCTTTCCACATTCGATTGCCGATCGGTCACTCGACGATTGATCCGGATGTGACCTGCATCGCCTGTCCAGAAACCCCCATTCTTGGTGAAGAAGGGCAAAGAATGGTCAATATGGTCTAAGATAATGTCCCGACACAATGTTTCCATAGCCGAATCATCCTGAGAGCAGGGGATCATCCCGCCATCCTCAGTTTGTAGGCAGGGTAGGGGTTCAAACCGAAACGATTGTTTTTCGCCCCGCCTGGCCTGGCAAAGGTAGTACTTGTCGCCTCTTTTGAGCCGTAGTTCTACTGTATCGGATCCGGAGAAATCCAAGAGCACCTTCGACACTTCACGAGCAAAGTCAATCCTCGGGAGTCCGCGGTTTGCATAGCTTAATATCTGATGCGACAAAGCGCGAAAGCCCTCCACCAGCTTGCGATCGGAGGCATGGGTGTCAATTTGCTTTGCTCTTTTGTTCTTCATGATCATTGTTTATTCTAACAAATTCGGCTGAATTGTCAAGATAATTCCGAGTCACTGAATCTTGGTATTTTTGATGCAGGTTCTGTGTAAATGACTCACATTGAAGTTTTTTCTTTTTGTGAGGGGATAAGGTTATCAAAAACGAATTTCTGCTGTTCAGGGATTTGCCTTAAACGAACTGGGCATCCGCTAAGAGAGAAGCAGATTTTTTTACTTGACAAACTATATAGTATCTGCTTAATAACGTGAGGGTTCAGATACAGCGAAACGGTAGAACTGCCCGACACAGAATCTCGGATACAATCCTATGGTTAAGAGGCCAAACAACTGCGGACTTACGCTGGAGAGCAAGCTATGGAAGCAGGGCTTTAGGGTAGTGGCAGGGGTGGATGAGGTGGGGAGGGGTCCTCTGGCAGGTCCGGTTGTGGCCGCCTGTGTGGTCTTGCCCCAAAACTTCCTTCTTCCCGGAGCAAATGATTCCAAAAAGCTAACCCCTAAAAAGAGAGAGGAGCTTTTTGAGCGAATTCTAACAGATGCCCAGGAAGTGGGAATCGGAATAGTGGGGGAGAGAACCATCGACAGGATGAACATACTGAATGCTTCCTTGAGGGCCATGTGGAAGGCGGTGAATAAGCTAAAAAACCCGCCTGAATTTATACTGGTGGATGGCAATCAAAAAATCCCCCACCTTCTGCTTCCTCAGATGCCGGTGGTCAAAGGAGACTCACACAGCCTCTCCATAGCAGCAGCATCCATCGTGGCTAAGGTCACCCGGGACAGTATCATGCTCAATTACCATCGGAAGTATCCAGAGTTTTGTTTTGCTTGGCATAAGGGCTACGCAACCAAAGTACATGTGGAAGCTTTGAAAACTTTTGGGCCCTGCCAGATTCATCGAAAATCCTTTAAACTGGTCCAGCTGTGCCGGACAAATCAGATCGATATGGAGATGGGACCCCTCCCCCCGTCCCCCTCTCCATAGAATGGAGAGGGGGAGATAGGGGGTAAGGTTAGCTCCGAGGCGGGATGAATTCCCGCCGCTATGTAAAACGACAGCTCCTCTGAACCCATAGGGCAAAGCATTTGCCCTGCTAATAAAATCTTACTTGTAGTGAGCTTGTCGAACCTATCATGAAGAAGTATAAGCAAAAATTAGGGAAAAAGGGAGAAGCTTTAGCTGAGGAATATCTGAAAAGAAAAGGTTTTCAGATTCTAAAGCGAAACTATCGTTATGGGCACAAAGAAGTCGATCTGATCGGCAAAGATGGGAACACCATCGTTTTCATCGAGGTCAAAGCGGGAAGATCAAAAGGCTTTGGAGCACCACAGGAGAGGGTAAATCTCAAAAAACAGAAAAATCTAATTGAGGTGGCGAACCATTTCATTCAAAAGGAAAACATAACCGATTGCGATTTCCGATTCGATGTTTTAGCCATAAGCTACCAGAAGGACGATAAGATCATCGATCATATAAAGAACGCATTCATGGTCACTTAAGGTCTTGCCGTCTTTGCTCCAGTTTCTCAACTATTTTTTTCCATACCTTAGACCATTCCTGCGGTTTTTCATTCAATCGGTTCACAAAATTATCTATCTCTTCCCAGGTTACTTCTGCTTCTTTAAATATCCTTTCTTTTTCTTCTTCCAGTTTTACAGTATCTGCAGCAAACATCTCTTTGGCCATGGAAAGCTGAACGTATACCTCCGCAAACTTCTCTTCTGAAAGCTCAGATGAAGACCTCAGAACAACAAGCCATAGAAAGACAAGAATGCAAAGGAGGATCAAACCACCGATTATAAACAATCTTGTCTTGGACACCATTTTAAAAACCTAAAGTATTTAATACAAACGCACTGAACGTTGTATATTGTCTTTGCGAGACTTATCCCGAGAAGTAGGGGCAATTCATGTGGAACATCCCGCCAGAGGCGGGGAATCGCCGCTACCCAGAGATTGCCTCGCAATGACAGGGTATGGTAACATTATTTAAGAGACCATGTAATACTCGTTCGCACCCTAAAGGGTGCGGCTACCTCTCATTCGGTAAATGTTTTAAGCCTCTTTAGTTTTAGGAATACAAGCTATAATTTTTTTGACTCCCGGCAGATCTTTCTTCTCTGATATCCACACGCTCATTGCTCTGTATTTGCCAGATGCTTTATGGTACGACCCATCCCAGAATCTAAATCTCTCAACGTCGAACTTCACCTTCGGATCAAAAAAAGCTTTTGCTTTCGGATGTATGTAAATACGCAGATCTTTCCGAGTCACGTTGATAGTCAAAAATTCTCGTCCCTCAGAAAAGAACGAGATGGACCTGCTGTCGGCCGTTTTTATTTGGCTTATTCTATCAGCCAGAATATCTACTATATAATCAAAGAGCTTATGAAGGACTTCAACCGTCTCCTGCTTCTTAAGTCTTGATAAGCACCGTTGCCATGTCTCTTTGCTTACCATATCTTTCAAAGCTTCCCTTCTCATTTTACTCTTCTTCGATTCAAAGCCTATTGGCTTTCTGTGATCTCAAATGGACGGGGGAATTCGAAGAGTCCCCAACAGTTGGCCCAAGCCGACCATAACGTTGTTGTATTATAATACCACCCACAATGAAGATCAACCCGATTATGGTTGAAAGTAATATTTTTTCTCCGACTACAAGATGATTTTTCTCCGACTACAAGATGAATTAACACCAGCGACAGGAATGGAGACAGGTAAATCAAATTGCTCACCTGCGCCGTGGTTTTAGATAATTTCAAAGCTTTCAACCACAGCACAAAAGTGATTCCCATTTCAAATATGCCCACATAAGCTGCCCCGGCAAGTCCGGAAGTAGCGGGAATTCTCATTCTTGACGAAAACAGCATAGCGATCAATATGAAAACAAACCCAAACGAAAAATTCAAAAAGAGCTTGGCAACTTCATCCCGTTTATCTTTAATGTTATAGATCCAAAACAGAGCCCAGATTACCGCACTGCCCAATGCCAAAAGCACTCCATTTAAGTTGGTAAAAGTGAATCCCAAAATATCACCCCGGGTCCCTATCTTCTGTTTAAGTAAGGGTATGGACAGCAATACCAGCATAATTGACCAGGTGTAGTTCAGTGGTTGGGCCTCCTGAGCCGGAAGCAAAGAATAGGCTTTGAACAGGATCACATAATAAAGGAAGGGGTTCAAAAAGCCCAGCATTACAGAATGCAAATAATCCTTTTTTGAGTATTCTATCAAAAGACTCAGTTTATTCTGGATAAGTAAGATGGCGAAAAGCACTATAATGGAAGCAATTGAGGAGAAAAATAGCAGTTGGAGAAAGTCCAAATATCGTAATGAGACTTTGAAAGCCGAGGCTACGGTTGACCAGAACAAAACGGCAGTGATGGCGTAAATAAAAGCTCGGTTTTGTTTTTCCATAATGCGCTCTATGGGGTTTGTTAAGTGTGAGTTAGTTGCTGGCGTTTTCAATCAAAGCCAGTTCCATGAATTTCGCTCCTTCTATGGGGTTGTATCTGTAGGGTTCGATTTCTTTGAAGCCTAACGAACGATAAAGTGCAATAGCTTCTTTCATAAAAGGCACGGTATCCAGGCGCATGCGAGTATAACCGATCTTTTGGGCCTCCTCGATTATGGCCTCTGCCAAACCTTTGCCGATCCCTTTCCCCCGAAATTTCGGCCGCACATACAGCCTTTTCATCTCACAAATGCCTTCGGATATCTTTCTCAGTGTTACACAACCGGCTACTTGCGTCTCGCATAAGGCTAAAAGCAGGCGGCCATCTGGAGGAGCATATTCCCCGGGGAATTCTGCCAGTTCCCTTTCAAAATCCTGAAAATGCAGGTCAAAACCTAGCCAGGCGGCATATTCCGTTAACAAGTCCTTTACGTCAGAAAGATATTCTTCAGAATCGGCTTGAATTAGCTTCAACATATCAAAAACTGCCTACGCGATCATCTCAAGTTTCTTTAAAATCACAATCATGAGGTAGTAAAGAAGAACCATAACAAGAGCAGAAATTATCAACGCCGGGTAGAATGGTACCCTGTTCTTCAAAAGGAGAGGGAGCATTATGAACAATGACAAAGAGGGCAGGACCATCCAGAAGATGCTGGTAGAAAGCTGGGAGATTTTTTCAATGCTGGCTGTATCGATATAAAGCCAGATCATCGCCAGAACAGAGATAATTGGCAGAGATGCTAAGATTCCGGCAGCCAGAGAATATCTTTTGGAAATTTCGGAGATGGCAACGATCAAAAGGGCTGATATGAAAAATTTCAGAACATAATAGACCATTCAACCTCCTCCGGACAGAGCGTTACTATTTTCCTCGCGGTGTTTGCCACTGGCTACAACTGAAGCTTCAACTTTTTCCAATATAAATTTAATTAGAGGACACGCAAGGGAAAAGGCAAGGGCAAGGGTCAAGAAAGGATGTTGTGCTGTAAAGAATTTGGGTGATTGGGGTAATGAAGAAAAAGAAATGGTGGGGTGGATATCTTTATTGTTTATCCGGGCACAGAATTAGTCGGTATGTCGATATTGGTGATGATGTCCACCTATGTGCACATTGATGATCGGCAAAAGCCTGAAGGGTATGGGATTGTTGCCGCAATAGTTAAGAATGCCGATTTGAACACCATTGAGGTGCTTGGCATAATTAAAGACTCCAATGGAGAGACCGGTCAAGTTTCTTTTTGCCTTACAATATCCTCCCACAGCCAGGCCTGTTAAATTACGTGACTTGAGTTTTAGTCCCCCAACTGTAACACCGGTTATATCTTGAGCTCCCACCCCCAAGCCACCGATTGTGATGCCCGTTATGTCATCTCCTGCTGCTCCCAAGCCACCGACTGTGATGCCTGTTATGTCATCTCCTGCTGCTCCAAAGCCACCGACTGTGATGCCCGTTATGTCATCTCCTGCTACCCCCAAGCCACCGACTGTGATGCCCGTTATGATGTTTGCGGCTACCCCCATCCCTCCGATAGTTATCCCGGTTATAACATTACCTGCAATTCCTATTCCCCCCAAAGTGACGCCTTTTATGTCATCGCTTGCCAGCCCGATACCTCCAATTACCACACCATTTACTGACCCGGTGGCAGCTCCGATCCCCCCACAGGCAAACCCATTTATCCCTCCAGTTGCTATCCCGATCCCTCCAATGGCTACTCCATCAATATCCCCTGCCGCAAGTCCAACGCCTCCAATTGCAATTCCATCAACGTCCCCAACCGCAAGCCCGACTGTCCCAAGAGAAAAACCTTGTATCTGCTCACCCGCCAACCCCACTCCGCCGAAGGAAAAACCGTTTAACTCCCTGGCATCTAACCCGACCAGTCCAAAAGCCAAACCATTCATAACCGCGCTGGGATTGTCCTTCGGTTTCCAGAAAGTAAGATTAAGACCATTTACTTTTTCAACCTCGTGATCAACAAGATTAAATCGAACTCCATTTATTCTCTTGGAATTGCCGAAACTTATACCTGTGCCTTTATAGGTAATGTCCAATGAGGAAGCAAAAGAATTACCCAGATTGACCATCAAGAAAATGACTAAAAAAACGAGATAGCGTCTCATGATATTCTCCTGACTGAAATCTTTGGAAGTTCGTCACTCAAAGCATTCTTTTGTTCAAGTTCTGCAAGTGAAGATAGTAAACCAAGCTCTCTTTTGCAAGCAAGAAACGATGGCTGTCTCTTTGATTTACGTATTTGGTGTCTGGAGGTTCAGATTTTTTGAGATGCCGAATTCTCTCACCTTTCGCGTGGGCCGTAGAGGAAGAGTTCTGAGGATTCTGGACTAATGCGTATGAAGTTGCAGATATTAAGAAAGGGCGAAGAATCAGTGTTGGAGGTTAACCATGCCCGCCTTTCGGTAAGCTCAGGGTGGTGAGCGAAGTCGAACCAAAGGGTGGATTGACCAATAAAGATTTGTCAAACAAGCTACACCATGTTTGACCTACAAAACTTGGATTTACGCAAGAAAAAAACCCTCATTTCGCTGGCTGAGGAAATGAGGGTATGGGGAGTAACGACCAAAGAGGCGGTAGATTATTCGTTAAAAAGGAAAACTGATTCCTGATAAAATTTCGCTTTTTTGCTCTTTACCCGATAAGATAGAAGCTCCTTTAAAAACAAATTTTTTTCCGAAAGTGGCGCACTATCACCCAGAACTGAGCAGGAGACCTCCAAACCCAAAACCCTTTGAGGAATTACAAATCTGGTCACGCCGAATGGGAAAAGCACCCCCCGGGAAGCAAGATCACATACTCGCTCTTTTTTGAATATGGGAAGTATATTTATAGCCGAACTCTTTTCGAAACTATCAAATGCGGAAAGCAAACTTTCATTCGAACCGGAATGATAAATCTCCCAGGAGGTGCGGTAGGCAGCAATTATCCTGTAAAGATTCTTCACCCGACTTTCGATGGATGAATCTCTTTGATGGAGCACCACTCCGGAATGATCCCGGAAAAGAAGACAGCAGATCATTTT
>LJUX01000063.1 GCA_001304155.1 candidate division Zixibacteria bacterium SM23_73_3 | reverse complement strand
AGAAAAGATCAAAGATGTCTTCAAAGTCAGCCCCAAGGTGGGAAAAGAGCAAATCAAGCAGTTGAAAACGGTGAGAAAAAGACGAGATGATGCCAGAGTTGGAAAATATTTAGAGGAGTTGAAAGCAAAGGCTTCGACAAATGAGAACCTTCTACCTCCCATCATCCAGTGCGTGGAGAGTTATGCCTCGCTGGGTGAAATATGTGACGTGCTGAGATCGGTTTGGGGAGAGTATCGGGAGAATGTTTTGGTGTGAATACGTCCACGGTCGACGGTCCTTCGACTTCGCTCAGGACAAGTCCGCCGTCCACCGCCTGAAACCAAAAAAACCAGAAAAAGCTATGAAATTGGAGAAAATTGAGCATATTGGGATTGCGGTAAAGGAGATAAGCGAAGTATCAAAATTTTACAAAGACATCTTTGAGTGCCAGATATCGGAAGAGATAGACGTTCCGGAAAGGAAATTGAGAATAGCTTTTACGGAGATTTCCGGGGTCAAGCTGGAATTTCTGATGCCTACAGATTCCGGGAGCGTGGTAGCGAAGTTCATAGATAAAAAAGGTGAGGGGATTCATCATATTTGCTTTGAAGTAGAGGACGTAGAAAGGGCGATCACTGAGTTGAAAGAGAAGGGTGTGGAATTGGTGGATGACAAACCCAGATTGGGGGCGGAGGGGAAGAAGATAATCTTCATTAAGCCAAAAAGCACGCATGGAGTTTTAATTGAGTTGAAAGAGAAATGACTTTTAATTCAAAAATCAAAGAGCAAAATGCAAAATTATCACCAGGATCCATAGGACAATTCAAAGTTCAAAATCGTTACCGCTCTTATATTTTTTAATTTTGAACTGCAGTTTTTGACTTTTCATTTTGCATTTTCAATTTCAGATTATGGGTATTTTCGAATTGATGGAAGAGCACGGGCATGAAGAGGTTTTGTTCTGTTATAATAAGCCCACCCAGCTCAAAGCCATAATCGCCATTCACAACACCACCTTGGGCAATGCGGTGGGAGGATGCAGACTGTGGCGATACGAATCGGAGGAAGATGCGCTGGCGGATGCTTTGAAATTATCCCGTATAATGACCTATCAGTCAGCCGTGGCAGATTCCGACACTGGTGGTGGAAAGGCGGTTTTGTGCAAGGATTTTGAAGAGGAGACCGATGAGGCTTATTTTCGCGCCCTGGGAAGATTCGTGGAAGGATTGAAGGGAAGATTCATAACCTATCCTGATCTGGGGACAGATACTCAGGACATGAAATATATAAAGAGAGAGACGGCATACGTACTTCCCTATGAGTCCGCAACCGGCATCAAGGCAGAGAGTGCTGATTTAACTGCCCACGGTGTTTACTGGGGAATGAAGGCGTGTGCCAAGGAAGTATATGGAATCTCCTCTTTGGATGGATTGACCATCGCCATTCAAGGGGTAGGGAGTGTGGGAAAGAGGCTGGTTAATTGTTTAAAGAAAGAAAAAGTAAAACTTTTGGTTACCGACTTAAACTACGACTCCATAAAGGACGTGCAGGATAAATATCCGGACACTCAGGTGCTAAGACCGGATGAGATTCTATCTGCAGAATGCCATATACTCTCTCCCTGTGCATTAGGCCCCGTGATAACCAAGGAAAGCATTCACACACTGAAATGCAAGATAATTGCTGGAGCGGCATATGACATCGTGGAGGATATGAAACTCTGCAAACAGCTCTTTGAGATGGGAATAGTATATGCTCCCGATTTCGTGGTCAATGCCGGAGAGTTATTTCTAACGGAGGATGCATTAAAGGTGCTCTCCAAAGAGGAAGCTTTAGATTCGGTTAAGAAGATCTACCACATCATGGCAACGGTGATTGCCACCTCCAAGAGGGAAAATGTCTCCCCTTATGAGGCGGCATGCAAAATGGCAGAGGAGAGAATCAAAAGGGTGGGTGCGGTGAAAAGCATTCTGACGCATAGCTTCGTCTGGGCTAGAAAGGATCAATACCGACCATAAAGAGCTAGGAAAGACGAAGGCTTCGGTGAGATGTAGGGGTCGGATTCATCCGACCCGCCGTTGGCGGACTTGATGAATCAAGTCCCTGCAAAAAACCAGGGACGTTCGATCTTGAGGTCGATGAGGACAGGCAGTCTGGAAGGTGCAATTGAGCAAGAGCAAAAGCTTTCGAATCTTAGTCATAAATCCCGGCTCCACCTCCACCAAGATCGCGGTGTTTGAGGATGAGGCCGAGGGTTTCTCCCGTAGCATCAATCACAGTAGGCTGGAATTGGAGCCTTTTGATCGGGTGTGGGATCAATACGAGTTCCGAAAAAAGGTGATCAAAGAGGCTTTAGAGGATGCCCAGCAAAGACCGGAAAAGCTTTCTGCAGTGGTGGGAAGGGGAGGGCTTTTCCGTCCGGTGGTGAGCGGCACTTATCGGGTGAATGAGCTGATGATTGAAGACGGACGCAATGCCTATGGTGGAGAACATCCCTCCAATCTGGGAGCGGTGTTGGCTTTTGGCATCGGCTGGGACTATCACATCCCCTCCTTTATCGTCGATCCACCATCCGTGGATGAATTTGTGCCTACTGCCAGATATTCAGGATTGCCGGAATTCCCCCGAAGAAGTCTGTTTCACGCCCTGAATATCAAAGCCACTGCCCGTTTGGCTGCTTCTGATCTGAAGAAACGGTATAATCAGGTAAATTTAATCGTTGCCCATCTGGGAGGAGGAATCTCGGTTGCCGCCATTGGTAAGGGAAAGGTGGTTGATGCCAATAATGCTTTAGACAGCGGACCCTTTACTCCTGAAAGGACAGGAAGTCTGCCCATGTTCGAGTTCGCCCAGTGGTGCTTCTCCGGCAAGGTGCGCTTAGATCAAGTAAAGAAAAGATTGGTGGGTGGGGGAGGACTGGTGGCTTATCTTGATACTAACAATTGTAAAGAAGTGGAGAAGATGATCCAGGAGGGGAACAAGGAAGCCAAAAGAGTCTATGATGCCATGATCTATCAGATTGCTTGCGAGATCGGCAACCGGGCTGTAGCTTTAAAAGGAAAGGTGGATGCCATAATCCTGACCGGAGGATTGGCACATTCAGACTATGTGGTAGAGAGATTAAGAGAATGGGTGGGGTTTCTGGCTAAAATTTTAGTCTACCCCGGAGAGGATGAGATGAAGGCTTTAGCCTTGGGTGCTCTCCGGGTGCTGAAGGGAGAGGAGGAGGCAAAGACTTATCCAGAGATAGTTACGGATGAGTAGTCGACAGTGAAAAATGTGTTTAAAAATGGAAGATAGCCACATCCTTTGGTTGGGTAGGGCGGGCATCCCTGCCCGCCAGATTGATGCGGGGCTGGGAGCCCCGCCTGCGGGTGGGAAGTTTTGCTGAATTTAATTAACATATTTTCATTAGAAGAGGAAAAAAGTTGGAAACAGAAAACAATCACCAGCCCATAATTGAAGCCTTGCTTTTCGCCTCAGAGAAGCCTTTGTCTGCTGAGAAAATTCAGGCGGTGATGAAAGACATTACCCCGGAGCAGATTGAACAGGCGGTGAATTCTCTGAATGAAAATTACAGGTCTGCCGGACATGGCATCGCCATAAAAAGAGTCGCCAAAGGCTATCGAATGTATACCCTTCCTGATTTTGCTCCCTGGGTAAAGGCTTTGTTTTCTCACAACAGAAGAGAAAAGCTCTCCCCTCAGGCGCTGGAGGTCCTCTCCATCGTGGCTTACAAACAGCCCATCGTAAAATCAGAGATCGATCGTTTAAGAGGAGTCAACAGCGAAGGTCCTCTTTTCACCTTGCTGGACCGTAAACTCATCACCATCGTGGGCAGAAAACCCACCCCGGGAAGACCTCTTTTGTATGGCACCACCCCGGAGTTTTTAATCCACTTTGGCTTGAATGATGTAACTGATCTACCCAAAATGGAGGAGCTGGAGATGATCCTTAAAAGAAAAGAGCCGCCCAGCTTCACCGAAACAATGTTCGAGAAAATTGGAGAAGAAAAGAAAGAAGAGGGGGACAAGAAGTCTAAGGACGAACCTAAAACAGAAATCCCCTTGCAAATTCCTCCAGAATCTTCTCCTCAAGTTTCTCCGGAAGATGAGGCTAAATAAATTCTTAGCTCACTCAGGCGTCTGCTCCCGGCGATGTGCTGATTTGTTAATTCAATCCGGCAGGGTGGCAGTAAACGGCATCCCGGTTCAAAAGTTAGGCATTTTGGTTGACGAGAGGTCGGATGAGGTTACCGTCAACGGTAAAAAGGTGTCTCTTTCCGAAAACCTCACCTATATTCTCTTAAACAAGCCCAAAGGCTATCTTTCCACAGTTAAAGACAGTTTTCATCGCCCCACGGTTTTGGATCTTTTGGGCAAGGACAAAAAAGTCTTCCCGGTGGGGAGATTGGATAAAGATACCGGGGGGGTGCTTCTTCTTACCAATGATGGAGAACTGACCTTTCGTTTGACCCATCCAAAATTCGAGATCGAAAAAATATATCTGGTTACGGTTAAGGGAAAGATAGATAAAAAGACTTTGAAAATATTCAAGCAGGGAATAAAATTGGAGGAGGGGGTGGTGGCTTTTGGAGAAGGGAAGATCATCAAAGCAGAAAAAGAGAGATCTGTCTTTGAACTGAAGTTGAAAGAGGGGAGGAAAAGAGAGATAAAGATAATGTGTCAGAAGGCAGGCTTTCCGGTAGTCAACCTGATCCGTACCAGATTCGCCCACCTCACCACAAGGGGTTTAAAGGAGGGGCAGTGGAGATATCTGAAAGATGAGGAGATTTTGCGTCTAAAGAAGATGGTGGGCATGGGCTGAGTGAAATTGGGAGCATACTTGGCAATTAGGAGATTGAGCCTGTAGATTTTTTAAAAAGGGAATTGGCGGTAGAGAAAACAGATGACCTCACCCTCTGTGTCCCCCCTCTCCACTTGGTGGAGAGGGGGATACAGAGGGATAGGTATAAGGAGTATATCCATGAAATGGTCATTTCAGATCGGAAAGCTTTTTACATTTCACCTTTTTGCTTCTTCTTTTCTTCATCGGCATCCTTGGTTCGAAACAGGCAGGAGCATCCGGTGCCATTTTCGGAATGATCTCCATTGTTTTCATCTTTTTTTGTGTGATCTTGCATGAAATGGGGCACAGTTTGATGGCAATTCGCTATGGAATAGATGTGAAAGATATCGTGCTTTTGCCCATCGGCGGCGTCTCCCGCATGGAGGAAATCCCGGAGGATCCCAAAAAGGAGATAACCATCTCCGTGGTCGGACCCTTAGTCAGCTTTGGCTTAGCCCTCTTGTTTTTTCTTATCGCTAAGACGACAGGCCAAAGCATAAGTTTCAAAACTCTCTCTCTTTTCGGAGGAAATTTAGTTGCCAATCTTTTCTGGATAAATTTGATTTTAGGAACGTTCAACCTGATTCCCGCCTTCCCCATGGATGGGGGAAGGGTGCTGAGAGGCATTCTATCAACTAGCATGGACAGTTTGAGAGCAACAAAGATAGCGGTAAATGTAGGGCAGGTATTCGCCATATTCCTCTTCTTCTTTGGAATATTTTTCAACTGGTGGATGGCTTTAATCGCCATATTCATTTATCTGGGTGCAGAGGGGGAGGAGAGGATGGTGGCTTTAAGGACCACTCTGGGCAAATCGCCCGTCAAGCTGGCAATGATTACCGACGTTCATACTATCTCTCCTGGCCAGACAGTAGGACAGGTTTTGGAAAACATTTGCCACGGGTTTCAACAGGATTTCCCGGTGGTAGAAAGAGGGGAGGTGGTGGGGATTTTGACCAAAGAGGCAATTTTCTCCGCTTTGCATAAGCACGAGAAATCCGCCCTGGTAAGAGACGTAATGCAAAAAGAATTCGTCTCCACCACAGAGGATGCATCTTTATCTGATATCTTCAAAAAGATGACCACCGAGAAGCTTTCGGTGATGCCGGTGATGAAGGGTAAAGAACTGCGAGGAATGATCAACTTAGAGCAGATAGGCAAATATCACATGATCTGCCAGGAAGGTGGTTGATATTCGTCCGTGCAGAGGAGGTGAACCATTTGCACGATCTTATCATAAAATTTGGATACCCGGCACTGTTTTTGGGCTGTCTTTTGGAAGGAGAATCGGTTCTGATCGCGGCTGGATTTTTAGCCAGAAGCGGGTATCTGGATCTTAATCTGGTCATGTTGGTTGCGCTGGCAGGAACGTATACGGCCGACGTGACTATATATTTTCTGGGGAGGAAAAAAGGTCAAGGAATAATCTCAAAGTTCCCTGTAGCAAAAAAATATTATCCCAAAGTCAAAAGCTTGTTTGACAGATACGGCATCTGGGCTATTTTCATCACCCGGTACCTTTACGGTCTTAGATTAGCTGCAGCCGGCTCTATGGGATTGATGAAGATGAGGAAGGGACAATATCTACCCTTTGACTTTCTCTCCTGCACGATCTGGGCAATAGTTATTGGCGGCTTGGGTTACATCTTCGGCGCAAGCCTGGAAGCTCTGATAGGACAAATCAAACATTACGAGAAACTGGTTGTTTTATTCATCATCATTATCGGGGCGGGTATTTGGTTGCTTCGAAGAGTGTGGAACAAACGGCAGAAAGAAAATGTCAATTAAGATGAAAAGAAAAATTAAAAATTCGTTGTTGTTGCGGTGACTCTCCCTGATCTGTAACTCATCTGGTTCGGGGTGACGGAGATCCCCAGGCGGGAGGGCATATGCCCCGGTCTGGGCGTCGGCTCGTCTGGGAGCTTATCCCGTCCCAACCCGGACGAAAACTTTACGAAACTCCAAGAGGGTCATAATCGTATGAATAATAACTTGAGGGATGCAAACGGCTTTTTAACTCGAGGATAAGGTGAGAAAAAAAACCAAACCTTTGTGGCGATTTTATGGTGCCATCTTCTTTCTGCTGACATTATTCATCTCAGCAGACATTGCAGTTGCTTATGAACGATACACACTTACCTCTAAGGCTGAGGTTTCCGGAAAAGGGATGAGGGAATTTCACATAATCGCTCCGGCAAATCTGGGAGGAAAGATAACCATGCAGGTGAGGGATGAAGACGTTTGTCTGGTGGAATTTGAATGCTGGGCTAAAGCCAAAAATAGTAAGATGGCAAAAGAATTTACTGAGCTGGTGGATATGTATCTGGAAAGGGAAGAGGAGGTGGTAACTTTGAGACTTTCTACTCCTCGCGGCGCCCCCTGGGAGGGAACAAACTACGGAATAGGGGTAAGTTTGGATATTTACGTTCCCCCGGATATAGTGGTGGAGAGTAAGACTTCGGGTTTCGACTTAGACATTTTAGGTCCGCTTAAGAAGGCCTACATCAGAAATAGATATGGAAACATACAGCTTAAGGAGGTCACCGAAGAGACCGATATCAGCGGAGCCTATAATAAGGTGGAGGTGGAGGACATACAGGGGTATCTGGAGATTGAAACCAGCTATAATTTGATCTCGGTGCGGAACGTAAACACTAAAGGCGGTAAAGCCTTTCTCAAAACGAGTTACGGCAAAATCGAGGTGGAAGAGTTTACCGGACAACTGGAGGCAAACACCGTCTACAGCCCTATCCGTGCCGACAACATTACCCTTTTAGGTGGAACAAACGAGATCAAAACAGTGTATTCAAAAATCGATTTGGAATTCGAAGAGATAAGGGATTGTGAGCTTTATGTGAAAAACACCTACGGCAACATCAATGTGGTGGCTCCTGTAGATCTGTCTGCCCGACTTACACTGAGCATGGGCCGCGGCGGAAAGATACAAACTAATGGAATTCTGATCAAACCGCTGGCGTTAGAAAAAACCAGACTGGAAGGAATCTGCGGCGACGGTGACTCTGAGATCGTACTGGATATAGGTGGTATCGGAAAAATCCTTGTTGAGGGAAGATAATTTTATCCCATTTTACCTCACCCCCTATCTCCCCTTCAGGGTGAACCCCTCTCCACTTTATGGAGAGGAGGACGGGAGGTGAGATATACTCCAAAAATCCATTTACAAAAACGTTGATCATGGAACTCTGCGAACACCCATGGGACGGTAAGTCTGATCAAAAACTCCCAAGCCGGTTTATAAACTTTGCTGATTCTGACAAACTAAGTTCCTTTTCCTTTGAGAAGTGTAAAGATAAGCCATCAATCTAAAAAACTGCTCAGAAGACAAAGCCAGGTGAAACGTTTCAAATTGGCTGAACCATCAAACTCTATTCTGCTTGGAGGTTTGAAATGAGAAAGTATATCTTTCTTGCCGGTATCTTTTTGGCTCTCTTTTTGGTCTCCTCTGGATTCTGTTATCAATCACCCACAGAGAGTTTTATCCTTCCCTACAATTCCGTGGCAACCCCGGATGACATCTCCTCAATAAAGTTCAATCCCGCAGGATTGGGGCAAAAGAGAGGCTTTCAGACCGGCTTTTTTCACACATTTTCCGACTCCAGTTTCGAAGGGGACAATGGCTGGTTTCTCTCTGCCGGGGGTTTGGGTTTTTCAGTGGAGTGGTTGGGTAACATCACCCCTCAGACCTATAGAAAATACACTCTATCCTCCGGAGGAAAATTTGTAGATGGCCTCTTTTGGGGGACAAGTTATAGCTGGTTTGGATCAAAACACAAAGATTACGATGATCTTTCCTCCTGGAAGTTGGGTTTGCTTGCCCGACCTTTTGAATTTCTCTCAGTCGGAGCAGTGGCAAAAGATCTCAACCGTCCCCGATTTGACCGTGAGAGAACCGAGGTCTCTTACGATTTTGGTATAGCAGTGAGACCTATGGGCGAACTTATGCGCGACAGGCTGACTTTGGCGGTGGAGGCTTCTTTTGCTCAAGACGAGAAGCTTGGGGATGCCACCACCAGATTCAGGACCGAGGCGGAACCCTTGGATGGCTTCATCGTCTTTGGAGACATAGATAACGATGGTAATTTCGGTTTGGGGGGAAGAGTTAACCTGCCTCATCTGGGAGTGGGGACCTATAGCTCCGTTACAAAAGACTATGATTACAACCAGGGGGTCGTATACGCCACTCTTTCACACGATAGATATCGCACCCTGCTGGAGAGAAGAGATAGTTTTTTGGAGGTCAGACTTTCCGGCAAGATCGTGGAGGAGAACACCCGGGTGGGCATCTTCGAAAAAAAGAAGCCCACGGTAATGGATATAATCACTGACATTGGCCGGGCAAAAGACGACAGGACCATCAAAGGGATGTTGCTTCGTATCGATTCTTTCGATATGGGTCTGGCGAAGACCCAGGAGATCAGGGAGGCGATTCTGGATTTCAAAAGGAATGGAAAGACTGTAATCGCTTTTATGGAATTCGGTGGAAACAAAGAGTACTATTTAGCTACGGCGGCAGAAAAAATCGTGCTGTTGCCCGCCGGATATCTGATGTTAACCGGGCTTGCCGCACAGGTTACCTTCATAAAAGGGACTTTAGACAAGCTGGGTGTCGTCGCTGATTTAGAACACATCGGGGATTACAAGAGCGCTTCCGATCTGGTCACCCGGGAGAGCATGTCTCCTGCTCACCGGGAAGTAGTCAACTCTCTTCTGGACGACTTTTACGATCAGATGACCAGCCAGATAGCCGAAAGTAAAGGATGGACCCAGAAGCAGACCGAATCCAAAATAGATCAGGGACCTTTCACTGCCTCAGAGGCATGGAAAGCAGGCTTAGTCGACACCCTGATGTTCTATGACCAGATGGATGAGCTGATCAGGTCAGAGTGTGCTCTTGGGTTTAGCTGCCTGAAATACCCATTCAAACCGAGAGATATAAGAGTCAGCCGCGAAGCTTACCACAGGCGACGTTGCTACAAATACAGCTGGAGCATCCCGCCCAGGATCGCCGTGGTCTTTGCCACCGGGTCCATCATGTCCGGGCAGAGCGGCAGGGATTTTCTTTGGGGAGAGGTGATGGGTTCTGAGACCATCTCCCAAGCCCTAAAGAGGGCACGAGAAGACAAGAGAGTGAAAGCCATAGTCTTTCGGGTGGATAGCCCGGGAGGTGAGGGAATAGCATCAGACGTGATCTTAAGGGAAATCATGTTGACCAAGAGAGTAAAACCTGTCATCGTCTCCATGTCGGATGTGGCTGGGTCGGGCGGATACTGGATCTCCTGTGCCGCAGATACGATCATCTCCATGCCGGGCACATATACCGGCTCCATCGGGGTGATATCGGGAAAAGTGAGCCTGGAGGGACTATATGAAAAGATCGGCTTTTCCATCGAGACGGTCAAGAGAGGCAAGCATGCTGATTTTTTCACCACCACCCGGGAATTCAACGATGAGGAAAGGGAGGTGGTGCGAAGGCAGATTGAGGAATTTTACTCCGAGTTTGTCCGTAAGGTGGCAGAAGGAAGAGGTATGTCTGAGGCAGAGGTAAACTCCATCGCACAGGGAAGGGTGTGGACCGGAACACAGGCAAAGGGAAACGGGCTGGTGGACATGCTGGGAGGTTTGAATCTGGCACTGGCTATTGCCAAAGAAAAAGCAGGCTTGCCGGAAGATGCCCAGGTGGAGATAATTACCTTTCCCAAGCGAAAGCTTTTCCTGGAGTTGGGCTCAAGCACGGTGTTTTCTCCCTCACCCGATCTGAAATCGATTATAGAGGAACTGAAAGAAAAAAGCCTTTTCGGAGATGACCAAATTCTTCTGCTTATGCCCTATACGGTTGACATCAAATGAAAATTGCCATATATTTTAGTCGTTAACATGGATGTTGAAAAGCAAGAACAACACTTCCTGCAATTTCAAATGTATTATAATATACCCGCTACAATTTTTGGAGAAATCTAATCTTCTAATCAGGAGGGAGAGATGTTTAAAGTCTTCAAAAGATCTCTTTTAGCTGTCCTGTTTTTGATCTTTATATGCCAGATCAGCCATGGACAGATCGAGTTCCCGGTGGAGAAGTATGAACTGGATAACGGTCTGACCGTGTTGATATCTGAAGATCACTCTGCGCCGGTGGTAAGCTTTCAAGTGTGGTACAACGTGGGATCAAAGAACGAAAGACCGGGCATAACCGGCATATCTCATCTGTGCGAGCATATGATGTTCAAGGGATCGAAAAACATCGGTCCAGAGGAGCACACCCGGATAGTTCAAGCTAATGGGGGAACAGACAATGCTGGAACTTCTTTCGACTACACCATGTACTGGGAGAAGCTTTCCAGCGACAAGCTGGAGCTGGCAATCAGTCTGGAGGCGGAGAGGTTAAAGTATCTGACCCCTACAGAGGAGACCTTTTCATCGGAAAGGGAGGTGGTAAAAGAGGAGCGGAGAATGGGGATAGATAATTCCCCTTATGGGGCTTTATTTGAACAGGCGCTCAATACCACCTTTGTGGCTCATCCCTACCACTGGCACGTGATTGGCTTCATGTCCGACATAGATAATATCACCTTAAACGATCTTAAAGAATATTATAAGAGGTATTATATTCCCAGCAATGCCACCGCCGTGGTAGCAGGAGACATAAAACCCAAAGAGGTGATAAAGCTGATAAACAAATACTTTGGTGACATCCCCTTCCAGCCACCACCTCCAGAGGTGGGGACGGTGGAACCAGAACAGAAGGGGGAAAGGATCGCCTACGTGCACAAGATAGGCCAGATGCCGGCTTTCATGGTGGGGTATCATATCCCTGAGTTCGGCCATCCGGACATCTATCCTCTCACCGTAGCCGCCCGAATTCTCTTCACCGGACAAAGCTCCCGGCTCTATCAGAAGATGGTGTATCAGGACCAGTCGGCATTAGCCGTATGGGGAGATTGTTTTGCTTTAGAGGACCCGGGGCTTTTCTTCACCATTGCCATTATGCAGCCAGGACATACCGCTGAAGATGGACAAAAGACTTTGTATGAACAGATTGATAAACTCAAAGAGGAGCCGGTGGACCCAAAGGAACTGGCCAAGGCAAAAAACCAGTTGGAATCTGAGTTCATTTTGGGACTTCAATCGGTCAGCGCCAAAGGACAACAAATCGGATACTATCAGACCATACTGGGAGACTACACCAAACTGTTTGACGAAGCCAACAAATACCGGGCAGTCACGGCTGAGGACGTAATGCGGGTGGCAAAGAAGTATTTTGATAAGAAAAACAGAAACGTGGCGGTGTTGGTTCCGGAAATGCCGGAAGGGATGGCATTCCCTGAGTGAATGAGGACGATTACGAGAAATTGAAACAAAACAGGTCAGAGTTTGAAAAGGAGTTTAAAAATGGAAACAAAAAATCTTAGATCCAAATTGGTCTGTCTCTTTATCCTTTCTTTTCTCTTCCTATTGGTCTCTGGCAGTTTGGTCACTGCCACTGCTCAAGAGATAAAGCTTCCCCCCATAAAGAAGACCACCCTGGATAATGGTCTGAAGCTCATAGTGATCGAGCACCATGAGCTTCCGGTGGTGGCTTTCCGTCTGATTTTGAAATCCGGCTCTACCTGTGACCCTCAAGGCAAAGCAGGATTAGCTAATCTGACGGCAGGACTCCTCCGTAAAGGAACAAAAACCCGAAGTGCCACACAGATTGCAGAGGAGATAGATTTTGTGGGAGGATCTGTGGGCGCTGGATCTGGCCTGGACGCCACCTATGCCACCTGCCAGGTGCTTGCCAAACACTTTGATGTGGGACTGGATCTGCTCTCTGATATAATCCTCAACCCTGTCTTCAAGGAGGATGAGATAGATAGGCTAAGGAAACAGACCCTGGCGGGGATAAAGCAACAGAAGGACAACCCGGGGAGTGTGGCAGAGGAGAAATTCAGGAAGTTTGTTTTCGGCGACCATCCATACGGCCAGCCCAGTGAAGGGACCGAGGAGAGTATCACTAACATACTCCGGGACGATATCGTTGGCTTTCACAAGGGATACTATGTGCCTAACAACGCCATCTTAGCGGTGGTGGGAGATGTGAAGAGTAAGGAGGTGATAAAGAAGGTTAAAGCAAAGTTCTTGCAATGGGGAGGCGTGGAGATCACTCTACCCAGCGTGGTTGAACCTCCCCCGATAAAAGGTCATCAAATCCTTCTGGTGGACAAGCCGGATCTAACCCAGACCTACATAAGGGTGGGGCATTTGGGCATTCAAAGAAAAAACCCGGACTACTTCCCGGTAAAGGTGATGAACTATATACTGGGAGGAGGAGGATTCGCATCCCGGCTGATGGACGAGGTCAGATCCAAAAGAGGTCTGACCTACGGAATTCACTGCAGCTTCGATGACAACAAGCTAAAGGGGGCATACGAGGTCAGCACCTTCACCCAGAATGATTCCACCATCGCCGCCATCAATGCAATAATTGAACAAATAAAAAAGATCCGGGCTGAAGGAGTGACGGACAAAGAGCTGGAAGATACTAAATCATTTTATACCGGATATTTCCCGCTCCAATTTGAAACTCCCCAGCAGATCGCCACACAGGTTCTGGATGTGGAGCTTTATG
Organism: candidate division Zixibacteria bacterium SM23_73_3; assembly: GCA_001304155.1. Classification (GTDB taxonomy): domain Bacteria; phylum Zixibacteria; class MSB-5A5; order MSB-5A5; family SM1-73; genus SM23-73-3. The sequence continues at coordinate 5,877 of LJUX01000063.1, read as the reverse complement.
AATTGGGCGAAGATTATATCAAGAGCTACCGGGATAACATAAAGGGCGTGACCAAAGAGGAAGTTTTAAGGGTAGCACAGAAATATCTGGACCCGGATAATCTGAAGCTGGTGGTGGTGAGCAAGGCAGAAGATGTCAAATCCTCGCTTGAGCCACTGGGAAGCATGGAGGTCACTTCGTTTTTGAAATAACGGACATTACACCACATGTTCGGACAGAAATTAATGGTATTGACTAATTAAATTGCCACTTGAACATACAAAGGAATGCATCGGGACTATCTCAAGACCGGGGGACAAGGTCCCGATGCAATCAAACACAGATTTACAACTTTAACCATCTTCCCAAGAAAATGATCTTGGGGCACTCCTTCACTTTAGGAAAAATCGTAAAACCTCTTCTCTTTATAAGCTTTTGTTCCCACTTGTGGTGAGCTTGTCGAACCATCATTTATTTATTCCCTCCTGGGGGATTAATCCTGGGTGGGATATTTATATGAAACTCGTTCGAATGCTCCATCTCTTTTCCTGCTTACAACCATTCTATTATTATCTTCTACTCCTGAATCCAAAAACTTCACCAACAACCTCAATATTTATATCATCGCCATTGCAAATTATTAAATTTATGGTTGACAAATTTTAGAATAAGATTAATATTTGAAGTCGTGAAAAAGCGAAAAACGAAATCTACTTTAGATAAAGTTGAGGAGAGCATTCAAACGCTAAAACTGAGTGGCTCCCGGAATCTCAAATCCATCTTCCGGGATCTCTCCAGCTTGAAGGAAAGCTTTTTAAGCCTCAGCTCGATCAGCCCTTCAGATAAATCGGGTGAGGTAATAGAAAGATCTTCATCCGCCCTGGACAACATTGAGAAGAAAGCCACCACCTTAGAAAACTCGCTGGGCGAGAACATCTCTAAGCTAAATTCCGAATATCAACGATGCAAATCCGAATCCAAGGAATTGGAAGATGAAAGAAGAACGTTCAGAACATTGTATGATCTCTCCGACATCATCTACTCGGAAAGGGACGTGAATGCACTACTTGAAGAGGTGGTCGACTCCATAATAGAGATCACCTCCTGTGAGCGCTGCTTTTTGAAAATATTTGACGAGGGCAGGAATGTAAAACTTGCCTTTGCCAAAGACAGTGACAAGAAGGAAATCGATGAGGAAAACGAAAACATCAACGAGAAGATAACAGAGGCAGCCGCGGAAAGCGGAAACTCCGTTTGTGTCAGTCAGCTTTTGACCTCAGAGGTGGATGAAGAAAAGGAGGGAGGCACCTTCGATACTATCTCCGTTCTTTGTGTACCGTTGAAATCCAAAGACAAAGTCCTGGGCATAATGTATCTGGACGACGCCAAAACCGATTCCTATTTCTCACCGGACGATGCCCTTCTTTTGACATCGCTGGGTGAAAGAGTGGGATTGGCATTGGAGAACAACCTGCTCTTCACCGAGCTGAAAGAATCCCAGGAGAAGCTTCTGCAGGATCTGCGGGGAAGGTTTAATTTCGACGAGATTTTGGGAAATAGCCCCCAGATGGTGGAGGTGCTTAAGACCGTGGCGGACGTGGCTGATACCGATGCTACCGTTTTGATTGAAGGGGAATCGGGCACTGGCAAAGAACTTTTAGCCCGGGCAATTCATTTCAACAGCAATCGCTCCAAAAAGCCGTTCGTTCCCATCAACTGTGCCGCCATCCCCGAGACCCTTTTAGAAAGCGAGCTTTTCGGATACGAAAAAGGCGCGTTCACCGGTGCGGAACAGAGAAAGGAGGGGAAGTTTGAGAGAGCAAATGGTGGAACCATTTTCTTGGACGAGATCGGAGAGATGAGTCCGCTTCTGCAGGTGAAGATCTTGAGATTCCTGCAGTCTCGCCAGTTTGAGCCTTTAGGCTCCAATAAATTGAAGAAATCGGACGTCCGGATCATTGCCGCTACCAACAAAGATCTTCTCTCACGGGTCAAGGAAAATGAATTCAGGGAGGACCTATTCTACCGAATAAATGTGATCAACATAAGGAAAGAAGATCAAGGGGCTCGATCCAGAAGCTTTGAATATCTTAAGCCGCTACAGTTTTCCCGGCAACATAAGGGAGTTGGAGAACATAGTCGAGCGATCTGCAATTTTGGCCCAGAACGAATGGATCACCAAAGAGGATCTTCCCAAGACTCTGTTTGAGGGAAATGATTTCGACTACAAGATCAAAATCCCCCAGAACTATGGGGAGTTGAAGGCTCTAAAAAAGAAAGCCATCGAAGAGATAGAGAAATCTTTCTTGAATTACATTCTGACAAAGCACAACGATATCGTCTCCAAAGCCGCAGAAGAAGCCAGAATGCACCGGGTGGAACTGCACCGGTTAATCAGTAAGTACAAAGAAGATTTCAGAGAATCGAAAAAAACTAAGACCGAAGTTCCCCACCAGTAAGCCATCTAATTCATGTTCTGTCGGGTCTGGCCCACTCTGGCGGGTGTAACCCGACAGCCGAGCAATCAGGTGTCAGGTCACAGCCGTAGGCCTAGACCTGACACAATCTTGAAACCCCACACCCTTGGCCAAGCGGCTCGTCTTGTCCTCCCAAGCTATCTTCTTAGGTGCAACTATGGCCTGCTCATCTCCGTTAGTTAATTTAGAGACATCTAATTATTACTAAGGAGGAATGATGAAGCAGGAATTCAAGGAAAATCTGTTGAGTCCATTGCCGGTGGTCTTGGTTGGAGCGATGGTCAAGGACCGTCCAAACTACCTTGTAATTGGATATATTTCGCCTTTCAACTTCGGGAAACATATTTTCTTCAGCCTATACAAGAAGCGCTATACCAGAATTGGAATTCACGAGAAGAAAACGTTTAGTGTGAACGTCCCTTCCGAGGATCTCCTGGCTGAAACGAACATCTGTGGAAGCAAGTCTGGCCGGGATTTCGACAAGAGCTCGCTTTTTGACACGTTTTACGGAGAGCTGAAAACCGCTCCGATGATTCGGCAGTGCCCTATAAATATGGAGTGTGAAGCGACCGAAATCCTCGACTATGACCCTAACGAAGGAATCATTGGCAGGGTGGTCAAATCGTATGCTGATCCGCAGTGCCTCACCGATGGCAAGCTTGACTGGAGGAAGGTTCATCCGATTATCTGGGCCACCGGCGGTGACTTCAACTACTACCGGCTGGGGGAACGGATCAGTCAGGAGGAAGGCAAGACGGAGTCGTAAGAAGCTGACCCAAATACCAAACGTTGAGCAGTATGACGCTCATACTTTGCCATCTTGATCATGAAGATTATTATATCTTCAATACCTGCTTTTAGCCGAGTTGACTTCTCCCAACTTTTTTCTTGCATTTGAACTCAAAGATTCGATATTACTAATGAGCCGCTGGGTGGGGTGGACTGTGAACCGTGAACCATGAACTATTGACCGCTCAAAAGCGGAGGGTTAGTCCTAACTGGTAAGGCAGTGGACTTGAAATCCACCGGCCGCAAGGCCTTGCGGGTTCGAATCCTGCCCCCTCCGCCATAATTTTCTCCGATTACTTCGCAATGTCATCAGTATGAGATACGCTGGGTTAAATTCATAACTTCAAATCGAAAAACATGAAGGAGGAAGCATGCAAGTCTTAGTAATGTATTACTCGAGATCTGGGAACACCAAAAAGCTGGCTGAAGAAATCGCCAAGGGAGTCCAAGAGGTCAAGGAAGTGAAATGTGTAACCAAATCGGTGGCTGAAGTTACAAAAGATGACTTTCTTAACTCTGATGGAATCATAGCCGGTTCTCCCGTCTATTTCGGAGCGATGGCTGCGGAAATGAAAGATATCTTCGACAAGTTTGTTGGCATCCGCAAAGAGATGGAGGATAAAATAGGTGCTGCTTTCGCCACTTCCGCAGATCCATCCGGAGGAAAAGAGACCACTATCTTTTCCATTATCCAGGCAATGATGATATACGGCATGATCGTGTTAGGGGATCCTCTGGATGCGACTGGTCACTACGGTGTGTCGTGTGTTGGAGCGCCAGATGCAAACACTGCTTCCAATGCGGCAAAGTTAGGTAAGAGAGTGGCGTTATTGGCCAAGAAATTGAAGAGTTGATTGTGCGCTGGCGAAAATCGACGACATCAAAAAACAGGGGAGGACTTTATATCCTCCCCTTCACTTTTGGATTGTCTCAGTATTTGAGCCGAGATACCTCAGATCTGAATACTAGGGCCTTTGCCCATCTTGTACATATTCTGGATGTAAGCTATGTCGATCTTCTGAAACAGACGGATAGGGGGAAAGGGTGAATACAGAACATCGATATTGTTCTGTTGATGCCGGAACACCCTACGAAGATCAGCAATGGAGCAATCCTCCATGCTCTTGCCCAGATCGATCATCAGCAGAAGTGGAATTCCTGCCTTGGGCATGCCGTCGAAATAAACCTCCCCGGCAGGCTGGGAGGGCGTGTAGATGACGAAATCTGATTTAACCGGCTCCGACCTTATCGACTCCTCAGATCTGGTCTCCACATCATAATAGCAACGCTGGCACAGAACGTCTTGCAAGCTGGTGATCCTCTCAGTGGGTTCATCCTGAAAGATCAAACAGAGCTTTTTCACCCGCACGGTGTTACGATAAGTATCTCGGAAAACGAAGGGATGAGCCCGACACTCCTCCTTGATTGCGGTCTTTTGCTTCTGGCAGACTTCCTCCAACCCACGGTTAAACAGGCTGGTCTTCTCACACAGATTTTCAGGTTTAGCTCCCTTCAGCTCAATGATCATCTGCGAAAGCTTTTGTTGCTCAGCCGGCGGCAGAGCCTTCATCTCCGAAAGAACATTAACCATCTCAGCTATGCAGTTTAAATGGGAATCGAACTCCTCTCTCACCGGGGCAGGCATTTCCGGGAGGTGTTCTTCACCGCAGATGCCCTGGACACTGGCGAAGACAGTGGGTAATGGACGAAGCAGTTGAAACGGCACCACCGATGCCCTCAAGGTAAACATAATTGGCTGAAACATTTTCGTCTCCTTTCTTTCTTTCCGGTTAAACCAGGAGCTAATTCAAGTTAGTTCCTGGTCTGGTCCAACCTGTTGGAAATAAGGGGAACCTCCCTTATTGCTTGAAGCTCGCTTTTTCCTAACCTTCAAATTTGCCTTCCATTATAAAATATCGGTTGACATATATGAATCAAAGTATTATTTTGATAGAAAACAGTATAATGATTCATATATAGCTCAGATTTTTCATATATGGAGTTGCAACCATAAGGCTTTGATGCAAAAAGGGATTTGAATCGCTGAAATCTGTGGAGGCAATATGGAATTACAAACGTTACGTGGTTTTTACTGGACAGGGGTACATAGCAGTTTTTCCAAGGCCGGGAAGGTGTTGAATGTTGGGCAGTCGGCGGTTAGCCATCAGGTGAAAGCACTGGAGGAGGAGTTGCAGGTCAAATTGTATGAAAGAGTGGGACGAGGCATCACCCTGACTCCCGCCGGCAAAATCCTTATGGCGTATGTGGATATTATTCTACAAACCTTGGATAATATAGAGACCCACTTCGCGGAGCTGGCTGGTTCTCCCGAAGGCACGGTCACCATGGCCGCCTATCGAGGGATAATGCAATACAAACTGCCCCAGATCGTCCAAGCCTTCAAAAAACATAATCCGGAGATCCGACTGGTGATTTTGAACAAACCTCTGGACACGGAGATTTTGGATATAGTCTCTGCTGGAAATGCAGATTTTGGTATCACCTCCTCTTGGAACAATTTTATGGACCTTTCTTTTTATGAAGTGTGGTCCTACGATATGTTTCTGTGTGTGCCAAGCAACCATCACCTGGCAGGGCGACTTAAAGTGAGCCTAAAAGAGATCGGGCGGGA
>LJUX01000062.1 GCA_001304155.1 candidate division Zixibacteria bacterium SM23_73_3 | reverse complement strand
ATAGAAAGGTTCGAAGATATGCGGAAGATCTGCAAGAGGTATGCCTGAACCGGTATCTTGAATCTGAATTTTCACTTTCTTTTTACGCAAATTGGAATTGGTTACTATGCTTAAGGTGCCGCCGTGGGGCATGGCCGCCACCGCATTATCTAAAATCGCCAAAAACGCCTGTTGAATTTGGTCTTTGTCGCAGATAATTTCTGCCTTCTCCTTCTGATAAGCTCTTGCCAACTCTATATTGTTCAATTTCAAGTGATGCTCCACCAACTGCGTACAACGATCCAAAATCTGGTGCAAATCAGCCACAGCAAACTCTCCTATCTGTCTTTTGGAAAAAAGCAGCAGGTTTTTCACTATGTTTCCACAGCGGCTTGTCTCCTCAGCTACGATGGATAGGTCCTCCTGGATGGAAGAGAGCCGCTCAGGAGTCAATTGGGATGAAGCAAGTTTCTTTTGCGAAAGCCGGGCGTAGGTTAGGATTCCGCCCAAGGGGTTATTCAGTTCGTGCGCCACGCTTGCACAAAGCTTTCCTAAAGAGACCATCTAAAGAATTTGCTAGTTCCCCTATTTCGTCTTTTCGGTGAAGAGGAATAATATAATCGAGGTTGCCCTGAGCAATAGCTCTTGTGCCCTCAGTCAGCTTGCGAACCGGTGCGCGAATTAAAGTCCAGATCAAAAATCCGGTTACCAAAAGAACGCTGATCACCAAGATAACAGATGCCCAAATGGTCTGACGGCGGCTACTGGCAATGTCTGCATCTACGGTGGCCAAAGACATCTGCACGTCCAAAACTCCCAGGATGAATTTCTCATCCGGATGTAAGTGACAGCCGGAGCCGTAACAGGCAGGTTCGTTTTCTATGGGATTGATCAAGGCCAAGACCCGGTGACCATCTGCAGTTATGATTCTGTGGCGTTCTTTCGTTGCCAAGGCTTTGAGCGGTTCCGGATAGCGGTGGCACACCTGACAGGCCTCCGAATTGATGGTGACCCTGGTAGATGCTTCCTCCGGGCGGGTGGTGAAGATAACCTCTCCCTCTTTGTCATAAATCCTGATAGCGTCAAACCCCGGCATCTGGCTGAAGTTTTGGAATATTTGATGAATGTCCTCCTTACGGTTTATCAGCATGCTGTAGTGGGTGGATTCCTTGATCAGGTCCGTGGTCCTGAGGGCAGCTAATTCAACCTGCTCCAGAAGGTCATCGGCCTCGCTTTTGACGTTTATAAAAGTAAAAGTAGCCAAGCCCACAAACATCACCAAAAACAGCGCAATGAAGAATTTTATTCCTAAAGGCATAGTTACCTCTTCTGGTATGTTGACCATACCCAGAATGATCTTTTCCGGCTAATACTCCATCTCTTAAATAATATACTTATTTTTGACCTTAAAGAAAAGTTTTTTTGCTTTTTATGAATATATTCTAAAAGAGTCAAAATCTTCCTAAAAATCTTGTATTTTGAGAAAAATCTATTAAATTACCAGTTGGGTATTCAAGTTAATAGTGGTGGTTTTCTTCAGATGTCAAATCCGGGCATCAGAAAATGATTGATTTTGTTTTTATGTGCAAGAAAGGATTAAATTTGTTGTGTGCTTGACCTATGGGAACTTTTCTTCTGGAGCTTTTGAGATACCAGAATTCGCAAATATACTACGCTGGAAGAAGTGTCCAGAAATTTGAAACTCAGTGAGGTGGAGTCCGTTGTAAGAAAGGTGGCAGGAGAGGAAGACCTGCATGAGTTACACATGTAGATACTTTCTTCAAAGAATATAACTCTCTTTTGCCTTGTGATGATAAAAGACTTAAACACCCACTCTGCCCAGTATATATTAAACCAGCTTCAATCACAGGCAAGGGGAAAGTTTAACAGCAAACATACTACTAAACAACTTGAATGTGTGTGTTGTGCCACTTAAAGAGTGGGATATATCTTTATGAAGAGACAAAAATAGCTTAAAATTACCATACCAACGGTCTTTTAGCCGAAAACGTATCAAAAAACGAGAAGAATAAATGATCTCTGCCAAATTTAGTAACCGAAAATTCATAAAAGAAAATGTTGATGCCAAAAGTGCTCAGAATAAATCCAAAGAATCGGAATCCAGCGCAGAAGATAAGGAACTTCTGGACATCATAGAGAGAGCAAAGAAAGGAGACGAAAGCGCTTTTCAGCAGATTGTGGAAAAGTATAAAACCCAGGTGGCCAGCATTGCTTACAAGATGGTGGGAGATTATGAGGATGCCAAAGATATCTCGCAAATTGTATTTGTCAAGACCTATCAAAACCTGGTCAACTTCGACACCACCAGGAAGCTTTCCACCTGGCTTTATCGAATTACCATTAATGCTTCCATCGATTTCATCCGAAAACATAAAAAGCACAAGCATGAGCTTTTGGACAACATCTTCGGCGAACTAAAGGAGAAGAAGCAAGATGTAGAGAAGATTTATCAGCGCAATTTAATAAAATGGGCCATCAAGGATTCTATGGGGGTGCTTAACCCGAGACAAAAGGCGGTTTTTGTATTGCGAGATCTGGAGGGGTTGGATATAAAGGAAGTTGCCCAGATAACTGGCATGCCTCAAGCTACTGTGCGGTGGTATTTACATAGAGCACGATCTAAACTACGAAGTGAACTGACAAAACATCATCCTCAACTCTTAAAAAAGATGGGGATAAGACATGAAGTGTAGAAAGGCTAAAAAGCTGATCCTCAGTTATGCTGAGTTGGATTTGCCCCAGAAGAAGAGACTGGATGAGCATCTTTTATCCTGCCCTCACTGCTCTAACGAATTCTCCTTCCATCAAAAGTCCATCAATCTGCTTAAAAAAGTTATTAGCTTCGAGGGATCCAAAGACTTCTGGGAAGACTATCAGGTGAACCTGAAAAGGAAGATTCCACCTGTTCCCTTCTGGAGCAAAGTCTGGACAAAAGTGGAAGGGTTAACCTGTCTGTTTAGAACCCCTGTTTTAGGCCCGGTTCCCGCTTATGTGTTCTCATTTGCTGCAGTAGTGCTTTTGACCTTGAGTTTTTATCCGGGCTTTTTTTCTTCCCAAAGAGCAGAGGGTTTCAAAAACAATCTGGTGGTGTATGAAGGAGAGTTGCTTTCTACAGTAGATGATGGTGGGGTAACCATATACACCTTAGAGGGCAGATAGCAAAAGGCTAAAGAAGAAGATCTAAGAAAACGGTCTGGGTGAAGAGAAGGAGAGAAAGATCGTTTGAAATTTGATAACGTTTAGGGGAGTATGCGCTCAAGACGAAAGTCCGAATTTGTCCGCGGGACTGGAAAAGTAGTGATTCTTCTCTGGCTTTTCAGCATGATGATCGTCATAGGGGGATGTGGCCAAAGCTCGCTTCAGGGGCTGGAGGAAGATTTAGCTCAAGTGGTAATGGAAGTGGGACCCTCTGTAGTCTGCATAATGGCTAAAAACGAGAGCTCCGGGGAGGTAAGGTTCGGCTCCGGAGTTATTTTGCTTGGGGGGTATATCCTCACTACAGAGAATATCCTGGACAACGTAGACAACATTACCATGAAGCTACAAGATGGACGGGTAATAAATGACCAGGAGATCATTGGAGTGTTTTGTGACTTCGAAACCAACGTCAGTTTGATTCAGGTGGAAAATAAAGAGCTTAAGCCCGTCCATCTTATGGAGGAGGGAGTTGAGAATGGATGCCTGGGCATCGCCTTAGGAAATACTAAATATTCCAAGGGGTTGAATGTCAGTCTGGGCACGGTGACCAAGTCCTGGATAGGTGGGTCGGATGCATATGACGAGAGCCTTTTGATCTGGCAAGGTCCAGCCGTCCCCTACCATGGGGGTACCCCCATATTCAACCGTAATGGAGACCTTTTAGGCCTGACCGAGGGCAAACCCGAGGGTGAAGATGGAGTAGTCTTCATCTTGCCTGCCAGAACCTGTGTGCGAGTCAACGAGGTGCTCAAAAAAGAAGGCAAGGTTAAAAGAGGGTGGATTGGAATCTTCTGTGAAAGGTCAGCGAAGTGTGAAAAGGCAAAAACTTCAGAAGGCGTTTTAATAACCAAGGTGCTTGAAAAAAGTCCTGCCTTTAAGGTGGGATTAAATCCCGGTGATAGAATTGTCAGCTTTAATGGAAAACCAATTGAAAGCTCAGCCCAGCTTAGAAGGTTGATCTCCGCCACCGAAGTCGGGTCTCATGTCCTGTTAAGTGTGATCCGCCGGGGGGATAATGGAAGGACAAATGTGGTGATCAAAACGGCAGAACATAATGGTCTGGGAATGAGAAGATGTCCCCACCGAGCAATTTGAAAAATTCCTTCGCTTTTGGAACATCTCATCAATTTTCTTGTATATACTAATAGAGACAGACAGGATTAAGGGGAAGATGATGTAGAATAAGAATTTCTAAATGGAGTTGAAAACCCTTTAGAACAAGGAGGCAAAGATGGTTATCGATCCTATTTGCCTGATGGAGATAGACGAGAAGAACGCTCCCGCCAAGAGCGTATATAATGGGCAGACTTTTTATTTCTGTAACGAAAGTTGTAAGCTGAAGTTCGAGGAGGATCCAGAAAAATATATTGACGTGGAGAAAAAAGAAAGTTAGACCAACATATGGATGGGTTGTTCTCACTCATCCGAATTAACCAATTTGGGTCGGGAAAGGTTGTGAAGAGATAAGAACCATCCCGACCTCTTAATATCAAGAAGGTTTCAAAATGCCACTTAGGAATACCAGAAAAATAAGCATCATTTTCAGTTTCATTTTCTGTGGAATGATAGTTGGAGCGGTTGTAGTAATTTTGCTCTCAGGTTTAGGATTTTTGCATTCCCCGCTTTCCACCGGGCACATAGGAACAGGTGAGAAAAACATCTCGCCACCAGCACCCAGAATGATGCAAACTGCCGCTTCTGTCCAGGATGAGATAACCAGTTCCCGACAGAATGCCATCGTCCGAGCGGCGCAAAAGGCGGGACCCGCGGTAGTATCTATCAGCGTGGTCCAGGTAAGGGTAGTAAGAGAACATCCCTTTTTCTCACCGTTTGGGGATGAATTCTTTGACGATTTCTGGGGAAGGTTCTTTCGGCCACGGGAATATAAGGAGAAGGTTTACAGCATCGGGTCGGGGTTCATTATAAATCCAGATGGATACATATTAACCAACGCCCATGTGGTAAGAGGGGCAGACCAGCTAAAAGTTAGTTTGACCACTGGAGAGGAATATGAGGGTAAGGTGGTGGGCTCAGATGAAGTCTCAGACTTGGCTGTAGTGAAAATAGAGACAAAAGATTTACCCACGGTGGTGTTGGGCAACTCCGATGATTTGATAATCGGGGAGTGGGCCATTGCCATTGGCAATCCCTTTGGCTATCTTTTAGACGATCCCAATCCCACCGTGACCGTGGGAGTTATAAGCGCGGTAAATCGAGACATAAAAAGAGAAAGAGGACAGGTTCAGATCTTTAGGAAAATGATTCAGACCGATGCCGCCATAAACCAGGGAAACTCAGGTGGTCCTCTGGTGAACGCCTCGGGTGAGGTTATCGGAATTAACACTTTCATCTTCACCACCAGCCGGGGGTCTGAAGGGATCGGCTTTGCCATCCCCATCAACCGAGCCAAGACCATACTTTCCGATCTGATCAAATTTGGAAAAATTATCCCTGCCTGGATTGGGATTAGAGCCCAGGAGGTCAATCCCATTCTGGCACAGAGCCTGGATCTGGATAAAGCTGAGGGTGTTATCATATCCGACGTGGAGGAAAATAGTCCGGCACAAAAGGCTGGGCTGAAAAGAAAAGACGTGATAATCGGGGTAGATGATCAGAAGATGAGAACTTTGAGTGACTGGGAGGATTTGGTCTATCTGGCAAGAGCCGAGCAGAATCTGGACATCATTTTCCTGCGGGATGGCAGAAAGAACCATGCCCGATTGGTGCCGAAAGCACTTCCCACTCAAATGAGCAAAAGCTCCCGAAGTAAATTAGGAATCAACGTGGCTAATATAAGTTCATCTATTGCCTACCGGTTGGGAACAAATGATCGAAGAGGGGTGGTGGTTACCGGTGTGGATAAAGAGAGCATCGCCTATGAAGCTGGTCTGGAGGTGGGAGATATTATCCGACAAATGAACGATCAACCTATCCGAAACGTTGAAGACTATGAGATGATAATAAAGCGGATAAAAAACAATAAAAAGTTGATTTTGTTGATCGAACGTGAGAGGGCTTTGTATTTTGTTTCCTTAGAGCTTTAAAAAGCATTTGAACTCATTTTTACCTCACCCCATATCCTTCTCTCGCCACAGAGCGGAGATGGTGACATACTCGGTGCCATATACCCGAACACCTGTTACCCTTCTCTCCGGTCTGTACACCCATCGAAGAGAAGGGAATATGATATATTGAGGCGGGTATCCTTACCAGACAACGACCATGGCTCGGAGTGACGGAGACCCGTCTGGGAGGGCACCCCTAAATAACCTTCGACAAATTCGAGTTTTTGAGTTATGTCAGGACCTCAACTCCCCTGGATCCTGTGGACCTGATACCTTTTAAAACGTCAAGCACCAAAATTCCGCTAAAGGCGGAAGAATAGAACTCCTGACGCAACTGTAACTGTAAAGTTATAAATTCGCCCAATGAATTGGGCAAGTACAATAGAGAATTTTGTCCCGCACTGTATGATGCAAGATTTTGCCCGGTGATAGATGCCACGGGGTTGCACAATTTGAAAGTCTAAGAGTTTAAAACAGCCAGACGGATACTTTTGGCATGTTTCTTTCTCATTACTTCTCATGGGGTGGAGTAGCGGAAAATGGGATGAAATTTGATAAGAGATTTGAAATAACGTCTAACTAATTATTTTAAAAAGAAAAGCCCTAATTCCGCCATTGGCGGAACTGGGGCTTTATTACATACGGAAGAGTAGTTTGTCAACCTAAGTCAACAAGAAGGGACTGGACCACTTTTGTATAGATAGTTGATCAGATAAAGCACATCCTCGAGGTCAACCACTCCGTCACAGCTTGCATCTCCAGCTTCTAAAGGATCAGGAGCCGGACCCCCTTTATATAGATAGTTTATTAAATAAAGAACATCTTCTAAGTCCATTATTGCATCGCTATTGCAGTCACCGGAGATATATATGGCTACAGAGAGCGAGTCTGACCAAGCGGACTCCCCATCATAGGTGTCCTTGGCTTTTACTTTTACGTAATATATACCAGAGTTACTCCAGGTGTGAGATGTTGTGCAGATGTCTCCAGAGTTGTATGGTCCAAGCCAGTCACTATCGGTCCCGTCTCCCCAGTCGAACAAATAGAATATTTTGTCTCCCTCCGGGTCAGTTGTGTTACTTGAAAAATCATATTCTATTTCAGGATCTCCTTTAGTCGCTCCAGAGGGCAATACCGGTATCTCTGGAGGATAGTTGGTGATGACAGGCGCCATCCCTAAATCCGGATTGCCCCAGAATGCTCCCCACTCAAACATCTCAAACTTTACCATATACCATAGTCCGTTTAAATACATGTGTCTTAAAGCCCATTGATGGGCTTCACCCTGAGTGTAGTTTCCTGAGGTAACACTGGTGGTAAAGAAGTAGTCGAGCGACTGGCTGGAACCATCATATGGATCGTCCCAGGCACCTCTTCCATACGCAACCTTGGTGGCACCGAGAAAACCGACACTTCCCTGTTTCAGCATCTCCCGTCCTATATTTGGATAATCCGTATCAGAATTGCTGCAGGCGTCGGCGAAGATGATGGCCGGATAGTCGTCGTTTAGGTAAGGACAGGTGGAGGTGGTAGCGAAACCCTCGCCCGTGTAATAATAGATATGGCTGGAGTAGGGTGAACCATGACCAGCCCAGTTTACGAAGGCATATTGACCAGACGACCAGACAGATCTCACGTTGTTGAACGTCAGGTTGTAGTCCATGGGATAACTGGAATAACCCTGTTCGTACATGCGGGTCATGGTCCAATCGGACATCCAGGGTTGATCGACCTTAAGTTCCATAAGAACTGCATTATCCGTGTCAGGCCAGAAGAAGGCTCCCAAAAGCAGGATGTTTTTCTTAAATGCAGGGTCATTGTTTTGTTCATAAGCAACGGACTTTTCACAAATACTCAAAACCGTTGAAGGTTGGCTCCACGGAATTCTGCCAACGTTTACCTCAGAATAAAAATCAATGGGATCAGAATTCTCGCCCCAGCGACGATCTCCATCCGCATCCCAGGACTGATTATCCGGAAGGGAAAGCTCAGCATAGTACAAATCGGTCTCCGGCATCCCATATCCAAGATCCTGCCAGCAACGACGCATAGGTACATCATCGTAATCACCGACCAAAAGCACATCCTCTATGCCCCATTCACCTGATGGATACTTCTCCCTTAGAAAATTCCGCATTTTTTCAGCCAGATCGTAACCAGTGTAGTTGGAATTAATCCAGGAGGTGGTTACCACCTGCACGCTTCTCCCTTTAATTGTCTCCCAGTCCACCAGCGGGGCAACAGACAAGGTCAAGAGGTCAAGGGTGATGATAACAAAGTCATAGTTTTCCTTAGTCCCTGTCACTCGGGGATACCAGCTCTGGGCTTCGTGATAATTAAGGACAAACTCTTCCGCAATTCGTTCTGTCCGCGGACGATGATCAATGATGATGTCATCTGAAGAGAAGTCTCTGGGAAAAGTGTAGCTGATATTTACCGTGATTTCGGGATAATACGTCAATTGACCGGATTGCGGACGATAAGTGAATGGTGTGACCCTCACGTCCACCAGATTATACTTTCTGTAACCTGCGGTGCGAACAAGTTCTCCCACCGAAGCTGGATACGGCTCATCGCTTCCATAAACTGAGTTGTAGTTCTGCTCATAGGTCTGCAGGTCTTGTTGGTAAAGCACTGGATCTTCCTGGCCAATCACTCTGGGCAAACTGGACGGTGCTATCTGGTAGGCTCCGGGAAGCACAATACCTTCGCCAAGATCAAAGCTGACTTCAGCCACAAGAGCTCCGGGGGGAATAGCAATAGGAAAGATCTTCGACGGTAGATTCGGTTTTCCCGGAATTAGCAGACGACCGAAGTTTTCAACTTTTATCTCTTGTCCCTGCGGGGTTTGTGTGATGTCATAAGTTCCCACAGGTATGGGGACGTTGATTTCTCCATCATCTGCATTTACCATGACGCTGTTTGCCATTAGCATCACCATCAGGAGAACTACGAACTTTCCGCAGTTTTTCATCCTTATCCTCCTTTTGGGTTAAGGGATTAACAAATTATATGCACGTTTACACACCAAACACAAATTCAAAATAACTCATATACAAAAAAAGTCAAGTAAAACTTCCCTTCGGTGGACTAAATAGGGTAAAGATGCCTGAAAATAGATTTAAACCCCAATGCTCATAGCGGCATAAAAGAAGTTGTTCTGATGGGTCCTCTGAATCAGCGCTTAAGAGGAGCCCCAGCTACCTCAGCGCTGGGGCTCCTCTTTATCCGTGGATAGAATGATTCGTCACCCAGGAATTAACAACCTGGCGGTGGGCCATCTTTATAAAGATAGTTAACCAGATAGAGTACATCCCCAAGATCGATGTTTCCGCTATTATCCGCATCTCCAGCCGGTAAAGGATCAGGAGCGGGACCGCCTTTATACAGGTAGCTCACTAAGTGAAGCACATCCCCCAGGTCTATCACCTCATCTCCATTAACGTCGCCACAGGTAAAGTGACGAACATAAAACTGAAATGGATGCTCCTGCCAATCGCTTTCATGCCCGGTTTCATCTAAAGCCTTGACTCTCCAGTAATACAAGGTGGAATCAATCAACGGGTCCGGTATGGTAAAACTGGTGTCATAAATTTCAGTATACTCATAAAACTCAGGTCCAGCCGGAAATAAACTGTCGTCTGCCACATTCAGAGTATAAAACACCGGAGAGGCTTTGGTCTCCTCTGACCATGAAAACGTCGGGGTGTAAACACTGACAGTCTCAGCGTCAGCCGGTGCCAACAATTGGGGCACCTCCGGAGCGCTGGCATCCACATTGAAATTCCAAACCCCGGAATATTCACTTTCACTAGCATCCGAGCTCCTGAAAGCCTTAATTCGCCAGAAGTATTTGACTTCGTCTAACGGCATGCTCGCCGTAAAGATGTTAGTGTCAATGTCAATATACTCAAAATTAATGATTGTGAAGGTGCTGTCGGTGGAGATTTCCAAATCATAGGTTACCTCGTCGAAATATCCACAGGCGGCCCATTGAAAGGTGGGGAAAAGCATCAATTGATACGTCCCATCTTCCGGAAGATAGAGCCGAGGCGGAAGGAGGGGGATTCCGAAATTGGAGTAATACACGTTTTGATTCCCATCCCGGGTATCTGTCCAGGTGCAGTGAACTTGATCATGGTAAGCAGCCACTCCGATATATTCGGCTAGGAGTCCAGCCCTGGGATTTTCCTGCATCAAAGTTGACAAAAACGGTTTATTTGTTTTTCGGGGGCAATCTGGAACCTTCATTTCTCCTAAAGCATCATACGGGTCCGATGAAACGTCAGAGACTCGATAGTTTGTGGTGAAGGTTTCTCCTCCATCAAAAGAGAAGGTTATGTAGGTATCAAATTTTCTGTAATTGGGCGGGTCGTTTCGCTGGTCATAGAAAAGAACGATAATTGTTCCTTTTTGATTGACTGTGATCCACTGATGAAATTGGTAAACCGGCTTGCCTGGCGGATCATCGTTAACCCGAAGAGGAGTTGTCCAACTGTTTCCACCATCAGTTGACTTCATAAACAGGATGTCAGAATGGTAATAAGGTCCGTCCTGAACTCCATCCGGAACCGTTAGATAGATATTACCCCGGAAAGGTCCGTTGGTGATGTCAGCATCCATACAGACTGAGTTGTAGATATCGATTCCTCCGGGTGCTTCATATACGCTGTTATTCAGGAGGATAACTTCAGGGTCTGTGAAGTTCTGCCCCCCATCAGTGGATTTGACCAATCTCTGACAGCGGTAATAATCTCCTCCAATTTCGCACCAGCTAGCCCAGACCACATACACGTCTCCGTCGGCATCCACGACCGGGAAGGCGAATTGACCTGCGTCCCACCCTCCCACATCTTCCGGACTTCCCACGATGGTGGTATCCTCCCAGGTTATCCCCCCGGTGGTTGAGCGCACCAACATTATACGGGTGGGATTGGGAAAACGAGCCCAAACCACATACATGTTACCATCGTAAGCTCCGTCGGTTCTGTCAATGGCAAGAAATTCCTTATCTTCAAGATAGATTGAGCTGGGTTTGTTTATCAGATTGTTTATCAGATAAAACGGTCCTGACCAGCTGGCTCCATTGTCGGTTGTTTTCCACAGGCTGAAATCGCTTTGCCCATAACCGGTGTAATTCATGGTCAAGGGATAGAAATTCCCCAGCCGGTCTCCAGAAATGGCGGGGTCGGAATACCTATAGTAGATCCCACCTGATAGGAGACTATCGATCCAAGTATGCCCTCCATCCAAGGAGAGGCCCAGCCCCACGCGTCTGTAGCCAAGGCGGAAGTCCCGCCAGACGATCATCACCACATTTGAATCGACCGGGGACACCCAGATCTGTTCCTCATTGTGTATCTCCGAAGTGCCGTCTGTGTTAATCATCATGTCAGGAACGTCAGCCTGCACCTGGCTAAAAATATATAAAGCAAAGAGAAAAACAAAAAATCTGGGTAAAAAAGGCCTATTTTGAAAAAATTCAGATAGAGTCACAACTTCCTCTTTTCAAAGGTGGGGTTTAGCATCTATTTATAATTTAACACTTTTGGGCTTTTTATCAAGCATTTTTTTATGCTGAGTCCGCCAAGGAGTTGTCTTCACTTCGAAATCTTTTAAAGCTACACCGGCTCATCCGCATAGAATCGAACCTCCGATAGTTGGGGCAGGAGTTAAACCGTTGCCCAACGGGTTTATCCGCACAAAACCTCACCGCCATTGACATTTATTACCTCCCCGGTTATAAACGTGGCGAGATCGGATGCCAAAAAGAGCACGGATCCTGCTATCTCCTCTGGTGTGGCGGCTCTTTTTAACGGTATTTTTTGCAAAATCTCTTCTTTGTCTTCTCCGGTTAAAGATGCGTGGCTCATGTCGGTATCCACCCAGCCCGGAGCAACGCAGTTAACTCGGATATTATGAGGTGCCAATTCTGCTGCCAGGGATTTGGTCAGGCTTATTATGGCTCCTTTGGAAGCGGCGTAGTGTGAATGAAAAGGTTCGCCCCTCTGTCCAGCAGTGGATGAGATGTTGATAATGTTGCCAGACCTTTGTTTTATCATATGAGGCACTGTGGTGGTTATTGCGTAAAAGACACCCAACAGATTCACTTCCACAGTCTCCTTAAGCTGTTCTTCTGTCATCTTCTCAATGGCGGCATATTTCCAGATTCCAGCGTTGTTTACCAATATGTCAATTTTGTCAAATTTCTCTGTGGCATATCTGATCATCTCATCTACCTGTTTCTTTTGCGATATATCTGCTTGAAACAGTTTTGAAGTAACACCAAATTCTCTGGCGCAAGATGCAACCTCTGATGCGGCTTTTTCATTGTTAAAATAGTTTATAATTAGATTACAGCCAGCTTGGGCAAACAAAAGTGCGGTAGCCTTTCCGATTCCTCTGGACGCTCCAGTGATCAGTGCAACTCTGTCCTTCAGATTTATCACAGCTTCTCCCTTCGTTTAGATTAATCTCCGTCAAAATTTTTCACCTACTTAAGCTATAAAAAAATATGATTTTGTAAATATAAAATCTGAACCATTTGGGCCAGTGTAATCTCACCAATCAATATCTGGACGATCCGCCAGATCACTTCCTCACCGTTTTTAGCCTCATAACGTAAAGATCATTCTCAACAGATAAATACAGACCAATAGAATCATTGCATTAGCTAATATCAGTCCTACGACAACATTCACGATGAGGTTCATCTTTGTGTTCTGTTCTTCTGCGGTAAGACAAGCCAAATCAAGAGCTTATCCTGTAAAGTAAATATTTATCACTCAAAGAGCAATTACTTATGGATAAACAATAGTCAATATTTCGTTTTAGGGTATAAACACAAAGTGATTTGGAGATTTATCAGGTCAAGTTAACCTTGATTATGAAAACTAAATTTTTCTCTACAATGCCTTAAAAAAAGCTTGACATAATCGAAATTTCAACTTATACTAATAATGATTTCTTAGCTCGGACAAGGGGCTGCCCTAATCTAATTATATAGTAGTTTTACGGACTAGACACAGCGTCTAACCTTATTAGCGACAACCAACGAATTCTAATTCCCACAGCACTATGCGTGCAAAAGCCTATACCTATCTCCTGCTCAAGGGAATTCAACTAAGTTTCCTCCAGTTCCGTTCCATAGTTCTCTATCTTCTAACCGAAAGGAGGTGGTCCCGGTCAATTCACCGAACCTATTTTAGCCTCAAGTTCTTGATGAATCCATGGGGCAGAAGGAGGTGATGCAGGCGGAGCGAACTATTAAAGTATTGAGTTTATGTTAACTGGGGAGTTAACCTTTTTTATGATTGGAAGGAGAAAAATCATGAACTCGATGAGGCTTATTAAATGGACAATTTGCCTGTTGGCGGGCATTCTGTTTTTGACCTCTGCAAGTGCGTGGACGGCAACCATAGAGGTGAGCCAACCGACCCACCTAACTGTAAATCAGCGTTACGATCGCAATCCTTCTCTTATCAATGATGGCGTTAACTATTGGTTATTTTACACCAAAGGAGACCAAGCCGCACCAGCAGTACGGGGACAGGGCGGTTATGACCCAGATGCAGATAATTACGTTGTCTACTACAAAACTGCCGGCACCATCGCCGGTTTGGCAGTTGCCGGTGAGGTGAAGTTGGATAGTTCCGAGACTTACCGTCCCGCTAATTTCGACCAGCGGGTGGTGTCCGCCACCTACTTTAACGGTAATGTGTACGCCTTTGTATCCAGTGGACAGTCCGGCACCGATAGGGGACTGTATTATTACGAATACAGCGGAGGTAGTTGGATTGGACCGCGTACTTTGATCGCTGATGCAACGGCGCGTGGTGGACACGTGAACGTGACCAGTGACGAAGACCGGGTTTACATAGTATGGGAGTCCTCAGATGGGAGTTCGGATTGCTATACTTGGGATGGAGCCAGTCTTAATCCCAAGGTTGACATCAGCGACGGCAACATGCCCAAGATTACGCTGTTCACGGGAACGAAGGGTGTAGCTGTCCTTTATGTAGTGAACATCGAGGACGGGACAGGTGACATCGAAGTGTTTCAGGCAGCTACTGACCCTCAACCCGGTTTTGGTCCCCATTCCACCGCGATACCGGGTGCTGGTTTGTATGATCCCTGTATTTTCAACGATGGGACTAACCTTTATGTTGTTTCCGCACCATATATCGGGGCTGAAGACCGACAGTACCTTATGCAGGCCAAGTCTGTTGGCACTTCTGCCACCTGGTCTGTTGCGAAAACCGTTTCGTACGGTGGCTATAGTGGCACTGCATGGTGGGAGTACTGGCCTTGCGCTTATCACGACGGCAGTGACGCTTACGTCTTCTTAACCACTGAGAGCGACGACGGGCCATTCTACAGTGACGGCGAAATAGCCTACATCAAGATGGATTGGGACCTGGGGAACGATCACTACTTCCACATCCAGAACGCCATTGATCAAGCGGTTTCCGGCGATGTGGTCAACGTAGCGGCGGGGACATACGACGAGGATGTGCAAATCTCAAAAGGTCTAACGTTGACGACAGCAGGTAAGGCTGGAGCGGCAATCGATGGAGGAATTTGGATAAAGGATCTCCATACTTTCACCAATCCGATCACCGTCGAGAATCTCACTATTGAGAACGGGACAGGTATCGATGCAACCCATGACTATGGTATAAAGATCAGTGGCGATATTGGAGCTGGAGCGGATCAAGCAATCGTGGATATGCACATTGTGAATAATACGCTGGTCAACTGTGGAAAAACAGATGATGTTACTACTGAGATGTGGTGGAACGCGGCCATTTTCTTCGATGTTAATCACTTTGGTGCCTTGGGCAGCAGGTACGACACTTATTTTCTAGGGACTGGCGAAATCAGTTATAACACGATTGTAAACAACCTTGGCGATCCTGATCAAAGAACTCAGCTGGGCATCGGGGTCCGGTCTGGACGCAACATGAAGATCAATTACAATAACATCAGCGGGAATGTTGCGGAAGGCATTCATCACTGGGGGCCGGTTAATACCACAAGTACCGGTAACTACGAGATCAACCACAACACTATTGATCTCAGTGGCTGGATAGGCGATCGGATCGGCAATAATCCCCGTGGTATCTGGAGCTACGCACCGCAATCGAGCGTTTCTTACAACACGATTGTTTCAAAATGGATTGGCATGGTGCTGACATATTGGGATGACACATACTGGGGAGGTGGCACTGCCGGACCCAACTATAGCTTAACGGTGAGCCAAAATGTTATTCATCCGCCCGCGAAGGGGGCTATGTCGGTTGGCCTCCGCATTTCAGGAAGCAACAGCCAGATCACGGACAATGAGATCTATGGCGCAACGGATAATGTGTCAGGCTATGGCGCTGGATTAATGTTCGAAGGCGGGGGACACCCTGAATGGGGTGAGAGGACTGAGTGTGCCCACAACACCTTC
>LJUX01000010.1 GCA_001304155.1 candidate division Zixibacteria bacterium SM23_73_3 | reverse complement strand
CCACCACCTTCTTGTGTCTTTTTCCTTAGTCTCCGAGGGAAGCATCTGGATTTTTGCCAGAAGTTTTTCATTGAAGTCAGTTGAAGGGACTAAAGTCTCCAGATCATCCTTAAGCATAAAGTTTATCTTTTTGATCTCCTTCGCCTCTTTAGCACACTCAGGACAACTATCCAGGTGAACTCTGACTTCTTCCGTCTCTTCGGGGGGGAGTTCTTGTTTAAAATAACCAAATAGGTATTGGCGAACTCTTCGACAGTTCATATTGCTCCTCAATTTTCGGCTTCAGTCTCTTTCGTAATATCAACCGCGCACGGTTAACTCTCGACTTCACCGTGCCCAACGGTATATCCAGAGATTGAGACATCTCCTCGTAGGAAAGTTGATTGACCTCCCTTAACAAAAACACGGTGCGATACTTGACCGGCAAAGAGGCAATGGCTTTCTCTAAGGTGGAGCTCAAACAATTTTTATTCCCTTTCTCTTCGACAGCGTACCGGCGATCTTCTTTTATCAGATCCAACCCAAAGAATTTAAATCTCTTTTTTCGTTTCAACTCATTCCGACAGAGATTTAAGGCGATGGTGTAAATCCAGGTGGAGAAAGCGTAAGTTGGATCATATTTTTCTTTCTCCTTAAACACTCTCAAAAAGGTCTCCTGCAGGATATCTTCAGCCTCTTCCCGGTTCTGTTGCCAGAAGATCCTTATCCGTCAGATCCACAGGATCAGAGACCCGCCACTTTCGGTTAGGTACCCGCTCTCCAGTTGGCACTCTCTTTCTCCTTTTCACAAGAGGTATACAATCCAGCCGCAGAAAAGTTCCCTGGTTTTGTTCATGTCTATCAGGTTTGGAAAACCAGTATTTTCTTTGTGCCCTATTCTTACTACGGTATCACAAAAGGAAAGTTTTGAAGCCAAAGAATGAGACTGACTTCGAAGACAAAAGGCTTTGTTTACGTGAAATTCAGGACTCTAAGGGATGACTATCACCACATTTGTGCCCAATAAATTGGGCAACTACAATTGTAGTCGCTCGATTTATCGAACCCAATGGATTAGATATCATATAAAGGTATCTGTTCAGAATTTGAACTTTCCGGAGAATATGAGAATAATCACAAAACAGAGGTAGGCTGCAGATGTCTAAAGCCGATATGCCACGGAAACAAAGATTCGATCGGTAGTGTATTTCTCCGTGAGCTCCGGAGTGACTTCTTGCAACTCCCAGGATCCATGCGCCCAGGCAATGTCTAAAATCATCACCTGGTCGATTAAGAATCCGACCCCGGCAGTGAAGAAGTTTCGGTTTTTCTCCACCCAACGGGACTTGTACGGAAGCGGATCATGATAGAAACCGACTCTCAGGCTGGTGCCGACACTTGGAATGAGATATTCCGCCCCCAGATTGAATCTCAGAGCATCGATGTAGGTCTCCTTTATCAGTCGGTTGGCCTCGGCAGCGTACTCATAGCGCTTGTATTCCATCTGGGTCCAATCAGCATAATTGACGTCTCCGGCCAGGGTTAGGTTCTCAAACTGCAGGGCGAATCCTGCTCCCAGGCCAAAAGGCAGGGAGACTTTATATTCGTAAGTGCCGTCGGCGTATTCGCTGCCCCCAACCCCGTCAGTGATTTCAATCCAATCTTCCTCGACGGTATAGGTGACCGGCGAGTCAATTGTCCCGCCCAGTATCAAATACTTGTTAGGTTGAATTCGGAAGCCAAACTTGGCATTGAATCCGGAATACCGGTCCTTGATTGCGTCGTCGATGGTTATGCCAGGTCCGGACGAAGCAATGGGAATCCTGTCGTAGAACCAGGTATAGCTGTCCTTCCCGGTCCACAGGTTGATGGCTGCGCCTACAGAGATGTTAGGCGAGATGTCGACCGCCCCACCAAGAGACCACAAGTAGAGACCGCCGGTTTCCGATTCGATGGCAGTCCGACTGGTGTCGTCATCTTCGGTGAAGAACTGCATGGTCCGGTCAAAGCTCTTCACCCGGTTGACTCCCAGGGCCAACACCAAGCTTCCCCGATAGGTGGGAACGGGAAGCACCACGTTGGCCGAGCTGAAGCGGGTGTTGTTCTGCAGCCGTCCATCATCGAAACCCATCTCCTGCTGAGCCTGCAGGGCAAACTTCGTTTTGTTGTTCATTCGCTGGTGGGTGAGACCTCCGGAGAATTCTATCCTGGTGACCCTGGCGAGACCCGCTGGGTTATAAACCAGAGCAGTGGCATCGCTGGCCACCGCTATGTGGGCCCCTCCCATCCCTAACGCCCTCGCACCCACCACAAAGAAATTTCCTGCTGCTGCTTCATCCACCACACCGAATCCCTGACCATACCCCTGGGAGCAGAACAAAGATGTGAAAAGCACAATACATGCTATTGGAACCAACACTCTTTTTATCATAAATCTCACCTCTAACCGTAATCCATTTGAACTACCTAATTTTCATCCTCGATTATATTAGCCAGAGAAATCAGTTAAATTTGGTCTACTCTGTTCTGCGCCTCTTGGCTTTTTTCTCTTTGGGTTTTTCTTCTTTCTTTTGTTCCTGTTGTGTCTCTATCTTTATAGGTTTGGGCTTGTTTTTTATCTCCTGCGATTCTGTCCCCTTTGTGGGATTGGGGTTGACATAGGGCACTGAAGTGCTTGCCTCAGGACGAACGTAGGGAGGCATCAATCCCCTTCTCCTTTCTGCTTTTTCTGCACTCTCAGGTTCATACTCTTCATCATCATAATAATAGTAATCGTCATCCCACCAATACCGATCCCACCACCAGGGATAGGCATAATAGCGTCCCCAGCGAGGATAGTTCCAATAATAATCTGGATAGTAACCATAATAAAATCCGTACGGGTAGCTGTGATAATCCCCGTGGCAGTCGGTGCAGTGCTCCCGGTAGTAACGCCCAGTGTGCTCTATTGCCTCTCCCTCCTCCCCTTCAACTCGAGGGTGGGTGAGGATGGTGTAACATCCGATCCCCATTATTGCTAAAATCACCAGAAGTATACCCAAAAGAACAAGTTTTTTCTTCATCTTTTGCTATCACCTCATCAATAGTCTATATGGTCTTTTTGAAAAGCATGCTGCCTGTGTATTTGCATCCATCATAATACTTACGTGTTATCGGACAAATAACGCAACCTGAAGGTTGTAGCTACCTCTTTTTAACCTTGATTGGTAGCCTGCGAAAAATTTCGTGTTGCTTTTTAACGACCTCTGTCTAAATGGACGATTTTGAGTTCAAAACTATTTTTTCCGACAGTCGAAAGTAAGCTATTTGCCACCTATTAGAACGACTCAAAATAAACGATCCTGAACCCTCTCCCCCAGGTGCTCGCATCTTTTCGATTGAGTAGTAAGTTTTTCAGGTTGAACTGCAAAAACAATCTCTCCGAGAAAATCCACTGGATTCCTATATTCAAATATCCGTGTCCTTTACCGAAAAGCTCTTTGGCTTTATCATCATTTGTGCCCAGGTCGTACTCTGCTACCACCCCCAGATTCTCACCAAACCTAAGATCTGCTCCAAAAAAGAGGGAGATGTCTTTGTCCTCATCATCATTTTCCAGACTATAATTTGCTCCCCCGTGAAATCCGATAGGTACTTCGCCCATGGCGTAGCCTTTGCTCATTACCGCATAAAAACCTTTTGACTTATATACGTATCTGTCTAAGCTATCGTCATAAGCTCCGTCACCTTGAGAGTCATATCCAATCACTAAAGCGGGAAGAGACCAGCTTTCATTGACCAATCTATACTTGGCGGCAAATTCTATTCTGGGATTCCAATCCGGATCCCCCTCACCAATCACGTTTTCCCCTCCAAAGGACATGCCCACCATAAATCTTCTCATCAATCCGATGTCCAAGCCAAATATCACTCCACCTTCAGGATATATCTTGATATCGAAATCAAAGCTTGCTCGCGGCAGAAGACCGGCTGTGGGACAGTCAATCAGCCTGCGGGGCTGAAGTGGGGTGACCTGCGAAGCTTTAGTGACCGTCTGGGCTTGCTGGGCAAATATAGATGTATTAAACATAACGAATAAAAGTAAAATTAATTTTCCTGTTCTGTTTGTCATCTTTCCCTCCTCTTTTTGATGACCTTAATACTTCACAATTTTGATCAAATCTAATCAATTCCAAATAATTAGTCAATCAAAAAGAGGTGGAAAGCTATCAAGATAATTCATAACACAATTGCCACTGTTTTGTATAAAAAAACATCAACATTTAATTTTCATTAACATTCTACACCATTCCTTGACATATAAAAAGCAAGGACTATGCCATAAAAACAAAGTCACCCACTCTTTCGGTAAGTGGCAATGTTACAACAAGATATACTGTTTAGTTAAAGCTTAAGTCAAGGTTTTTACATTCTTACTTGCACAAATATTGTTCGGTGCTTTAAATTTTTTGTGCAGGTTACTCCTTATATGTGTCGTAAAAGGCTATCTCCTCCAGTTTTTTTCTGGGCTTTGGATCAGGCAAAAACTTAGGATACCCTAGCGGCATGATCTCCACCACTCTCATCTCCTGGGGGATATTCAGAATCTTTCTTACCTCATTCTCTTTGTATGATCCGATCCAGCAGGTTCCCAATCCCTCTTCCACTGCCTGAAGGGTCATATGATCCATGGAGATGGTCACATCTATGGTATAGGCTGGCTGACCGCCGGAGAGGACATAGTCTACCATGGTGGCACATCCCACAATGACCACCGGTGCCTCGGCGATGAAATATTGATTGTTTGACGCCACTGCAATCTTTCTCCGTAGTTCTTTGTTTTTGACCACCACATATCTCCATTCCTGGCGATTTTTGGCAGAGGGGGCCAATCTTCCTGCCTCAAGAACACGTAAGAGTTTTTCCTCCTCGATAGGTTTATCTTCAAAACTTCTGATACTTCGTCTGAGTTTTATTGCATCGAAAACGTTCATATCGCTCATCTCCTTTATCATAAAGTTTCCTTTTAAATCAAGATGGACTCTTTGATGCACAGATAATCCTTACTGTTTGTTACATCACCGTACACCAAAAGGCTCGCCCTGATTAAAGAACTCTCACCTGCGTATAAGCCTGATTTTTTCAACAATTCTTTTCCTTCATGTTTTAACAGTTTTAAAAAATTATCATTGGCAGGGCTGGGAGCCCTGCCTACGATATCGTGAATAATTAGCTTCCGTAGATCGGGCACCTTTGCCCGACCACAGTGAATCCAATTACTCTTTAAGCTTCTCCCATCTGTCGAATAGATTCAGAATCTCTTCTTTAATTTTCTTGGTCACCTTATTCATGTACGATTTTGCTTTTTTCTGATCGAATTCGGGAAAACCTTCGCCCTCCTTATAGATCATGATAGAACCGGGGGCGGGAAGACAATACATGCCGTTTTGTACCTGGAAAACCATATCTTTCTTATATCTCCTCTTTTTTACAAGCTTGGAGTTTGCCGCCAGAATCGCCGCATTTTCATCCAGCCCGGCGTGTCCACCGGTTTGACCGAAAAACTTTCTGGTCAGTTCCTCACACAGAATCCACCAGTGAATCACCGCCACCTTCGCCTCCCTCTCTCGGTGAATTCTCATAGCGGCGTTTTTCAATTCGGTGAAGTGTCCACCATGTCCATTGATCACCAGAACCCGGGAGAAACCTTTCTCTGCTAAAGAGAGCATTATCTCGGTGACGTAGCTCTCAAAGGTTGATGAACTCACGGTTAGAGAACCAGGATAAGAATAGAGAGTCCTGGTAATTCCATAATATATTGGCGGAGCGATGATAGCTTTTAAATCGTCGGCAATCTTTTCACAGATGAACAAAGGGATGAAGACATCCGTTCCCAGATTGGTCACGCCATGAGCCTCGATGGTGCCCACCGGAAGCAAAACTGTGTTGATCTTTTTGGGGACCAGCTCACCAAACTCCATCCAGTTCATCTCTTCTAATTTAAGCGGCATATTCAATCCTTGAGAGTATCAGGTTTAAGGTTTAAAATTCAAGGTTTGGCGAGGGAGGATAACAACTATCCTCCGTTACACTCACCGCACTGGTGAAAAAGTGACTATTGACGTCGCCCGTCTCGATCACGGACTGAGATTTCATAGCTAAAACAAAGATACGCAGACGAGAAAAAGTGTGGTCTCAGTTTAGTTTACGGTTTGGTTTCTCGATGGGTTTACTAATCTTGCTTCTCCCCTGAGCTACTAATTCGATCTAATCTGTATTGCAAGACATAAATGGTTGTGTTTTCCGGCAGTCTATCCTTGGTAAACCTTACAGAATTCCCGTCCACCTTAACCACGTTATCTTTTCCTTTCAAAAACTCATCCACCGGGGCGATAGGAAAGTTCTCTCCCATAAAGGGCATCTTGTAGTGCATGGGGATGACCACCTTTGGGTTTAAGCTGGCAACAATCTTTGTGGCACTGGCGGCATCAATGGTGTAAAATCCACCGGTGGGCACGAAAAGAACATCCACCGCTCCAATTTCCTTAACCTGGAAATCTGAAAGATCAATTCCCAGATCTCCCACATGAGCAAACCTGATTCCTCCCCATTCCCAGACGAAGATCGTATTTTCCCCTCTTTCACTACCTCCCTTTTCGTCATGGAAGGAGGCTACGCCTTTGAACTTTATACCTTTTGCCTCCTTCTCTCCCGTTCCTTTGACCACCTCCGGATTCCCCTTGATCGCAGAGACGCAGTTATGATCGAAGTGATCATGCGAAACCATACATATATCTGCCGTCTCATCCGGCATGGGATAACCTACACTGCTATCAAACGGGTCCGCCACTATTTTTAGAGCATCACCCAGCGAGATAAGAAAAGAACTATGCCCCAGCCACTTGATGGTTACTTCATTTTTTCCTGCCATCTTTCACTCCTTTTTGTTTAGGTTAACGTCTTTTTATTCCCCCATCCAAAGATCTGTTTCGACCACTCATGAAGAGCTCGGTGAAAAACAACTGCTTTGGACGGGATGAATTCCCGCCCCTATAGAGATGCGATAAGTTATCGCCAGGGTCGAAGCAAAGAGCACTTAGCCCTGCCAACAAGTAAATGCCATAAGATTGTAAAACTACTTCGCCTCAAGAACACAGGCTTCCTTATTGGAAATCTTATCATGCAAGACCAGCTGAGAAGAATAGAAGACCAGTCGGTAAAAAGACCTAAACACGACAAAAATTTGTTGAACCATAAAAATAAGAAAAATGAAAAAACCTGTTTGCGGCATTCCATTCATAATTCCATATATCTGCAAATAGACGAAAATAATCACAACTAAAACTATACTCAAAAGGTAATACAAACTTAAAGTCTTAAGAAGGTTTGTCAACAGAAATCTAAAAGTTTTGCCCACAACACCGAAGAAGCGCTCGCCAAAATTTTCAACAAGAAATATTCTGAGATAGTCACCGCTCATATTCACCAGAAAAAACAAAATGATAGCTATCAAAAACTTTACCACCATGTGCCAGGAGGTTATCTCCCACCAGCTGGCTTCTCCTGTTATGGAGCTGAGAATAACGGAAAGAAACAAAAAAAGAAAAAGAGCAATAAAATAGAGAACTATCATAAACAGTGATATCTTAAACATTCCCCAGAAGTATTTTCCGCAGTAGCCGAAGAATATTTCCATCTTTGAATTTTGTTCTCTGTTTTTGATTAAATCACGCAACGTTCCCCAGAATCCTCCGGAAAGAAAAATGAAGACAAGCATTGCCAGACCACAGACCAGGATAAACATAAGAAAATAGACGGATAGAGTTTTTCTCCAGTGGTAAACGAAATCAATAAAAAGAGAAAGGTCAAACCAGGTGAGAAAATTTGAAGCTTTGACGTTTGTGGCAAAACTTGCTGAGAACATGAGATATAATGGGGAAAGCAAGATCAAAGAGAAGACAAGTCTAAAAAGAAACATCATTCCGATTAAGAACCTATTTGCCCAGACATTGCTTATGCCCTCTACGAACGAAGTTAAGATGATTCTCATAATCCTTTTTTGAAACCTTTTGTTCGAAACCATCCGATGAGGGGTTTCGGATCCTCATCTTTCCTTTCAGTCGTTTCTACAAACAGGTTATCCAGTGCATCCAGATTTCCAGCCAGAAAAGACATTGAGTGGATAATTTCATCATAACCGAATCACAAGATTTGGCAGTCAGGCTGTTGTTATTAACGTTGATGTCCAAAGCCAGCTTGTTCTCTGGATCGACGACAGCCGATCTGATTTTTGAATCAGTTTCGATCTCTATTTCGTGCCATCTCTCTTTACCATCCCATGTGTGCTTGATCCTCCCTCCATCTTCAAGCTCAATTAGCACATCCACTGGTATGACCACCTCACCCAATCTTCTCACCTCTACCCTGGTTCTGTATCGCCTCCTTTTATCTTCGTTTTCTAAAGGAACGCTTTCTATGCTTGCCACCTCGTAGTCGCAGACGCCGGTTCCAAAGAGCAACTGTTCTAATACAAAGATCAGGTTATCTCCTGTGAATTCACCAACCACCTGAATGAAATCTTGAGTTTTCGGATGTTTGAATTTATATCTTCGAAAATACTCTTTTAAAAACTCATCCATTCTTTCCTCGCCCAGGTAGTTTCTTAAAGTTTCCAGGATCAGTGAGGTTTTGGAATAAACGTTGGCGCGATAACTTAGATAATTTCGAAACTCCCAGGAATTCTTAACTATGGGATCACTTTGTAGATCCAAAAAATAACTCAGCCTGGTAAAATCCAAATCACTTAACTTTATCCCCCACAGGTCTATCAAATTGGCTCTTTTCCCAAACCTTTCCTCTAAAGCTCTTCTTTGAGAATAGACGGCAAATCCTTCATCCAGCCAAGCTTCCTCGAACTCATTGGATGCTACCATGCCATACCACCACTGGTGTGCGATCTCATGGAAAACAATTAACGCATCCGCCCGTATGTTCTCCGGTGGCACTCTGGAGGGAAAGATGGTTATGAGCGTGGGATATTCCATGGCACCACCGCCTAAGCCGATTTTGGTGTCCACCATGGTGAAATGGTTATAATGATATTTCCCGAAGCACGAATTGTAATACTTTAAGGCAAACTCAGCATCATCCATGATTCTATCCATAGCTTTTTCATGTTCTGGCTTATAGAAGAAATTAACCTCAATCCCATCTACCACCCTTTTGGAGAGTTGATAATCCGGGCTTGCTGCCCAGGCAAAATCGTGCACATCCTCTGCGCGAAAAACCAAGGTTTTGGTGGAATCAGTATTCTTGTACTCCTTCACCAGACAACCGGTTGCACCTATCACATATTCCAAGGGAACTGTGATGGAGACATCATACGTTCCAAAGTTGGCGAAAAACTCACCGTTGAAGTGATACTGATGGGCATTCCAATTTCCATCTTCTCCTAACACCGCCATCTTGGGAAACCACTGGCTGATCATGAAATCCTCTCCATAATATCCCATGCGAACAAAAATTCGGGGAAGTTCAACCTCAAACCCAATTTCGAGTTTTATTTTTCCCCGCGGAGGTAAAGAATTTGGCAGGGGTAATTTCATGATGGTCTCATCGATTATCTTTTTATCCGTTAAGTCCGAACCTAAGCTTATGCCCACCATTTCGATCTTCATAAATCCACGATATTTTGGTCTTCTTTTAATTCTATCCGAAAAGTCACTTTCCTTCATCAAGGTGGTGGTGTTGCTCTGAAAAGCATTAGGGTAAAGATGAAGAAAAAGCGTATCTATACTTTTGTGTGAAGTATTTATGAAAGTCAAAATTTCTTTTCCCCCAAGCTTTTTTTCCTGCGTGTCCAGTTTTACGTCTATTTCGTAACTGGCGATTTGGGGGGCGTGTTCTTCTTCAGATGAACAAATGTTAAAAGATGAGAAGGAATAAAGGAGAAAAAAAACAATCAGCAATTTGGAAAAGGAAGCCTGCATGTCCTCATTTTAAAAGGAGTTAAAGAAGGTGAAAATAGCAAATTCTTTTTCTAATGAATAAGGATTAAATAAATTTTCCAAAGAAAGAGGGGCTTTTAATTCCCTTCAGCTATCTTTGTTTTTTTATTTCCTGCCCATCAACGCGCGGATATGTTTTTCTACCGAGACAGATAGAGACCTGAAGTTGTATCCACCTTCCAGCACAGATACCAGACGTCCCTCACAAAACTCAAAAGCCAGTCTGGTGATTACCTCGGTCATCCTTTTATATCCGGCTTCTGATAGATTTATTCCGGCTAAAGGGTCTTCTTCATGGGCGTCAAAGCCGGCAGAGATAAAGACAAACTCAGGAGAAAATTTGGAAGCCAGCGGATAGAGAATGTTTTGGAAAGCCTCTATATATTCTAAGTCTCCACTTCCTGCAAACATGGGCATATTGAAGGTATATCCTTCACCTTTTCCTTCACCTACTTCCCCTTCACTTCCTGAGCCCGGATAGTAAGGAAACTGATGGATGCTGAAGTAAAATACTGAAGGATCTTCTAAGAAGATATTCTGCGTGCCATTGCCATGATGCACGTCCCAGTCCACTATTAAAATCTTTTTCAAGCCGAACCTCTTTTGGACGTATCTGGCTCCCACCGCTACATTATTGAAAATGCAAAACCCCATGGCTTTGTCTCTTTCCGCATGATGTCCCGGTGGCCTTATGGCGCAAAAAACATTTTTGACCTTTTTGTTCATCACCGCCTCCACCCCTGCCATTACTCCACCGGCAGCTAAAAGAGCAACCTGATAAGATTCAGATCCCACATGGGTATCGGGGTCCAGCATCCCCCCTCCATTTTTGCAAATCCCTTCCACCATCTTGATGTAACGGGACTCGTGAACCGTCTCCAGCCATTCCACCGAGGCAGGATAGGGCTGAATGTCTTTGAGCTCGGGTATAAGCCCTTTTTTCTGCAGGTGAGCTATCAGCAAGGAAAGCCTCTCCCCGCTTTCGGGATGATTCTGTCCGGAGTCGTGCTTAAGATAATCCGGATGGAACACCAAACCAGTGGGAAGCACGGGATCAACTCTTTTGTGACCTTTTTTTCTGTTTTTCTTATCTTTCATTTTTGATCTGTTTCCTTACTCTATTAATCGAAATTTCAAGCGAATTCATTAACCTTTTGCAACTCAGATATGGCTTAAGGATAATCCCACCAATTTAAGGTTAGCTGAAAAATTCTTATTTGAAAATATTTCGGACTCACATTTTATGTGACCAAAGTGAGGGTTTTTCAAATTTAATGGATGAAAATGAGAAACTCTCTTCTTTGATGCCGCTTCTATTTTTTCCCCCTGATCACTCCCACGGCAAGGTGTTGGGGATCGAAATATCTTGTGGCTACCTCCTTCACCTGTTCCTTAGTCACCTGAGAAATTTTCTGTGGATATCGTTCCACCTCCACCGTTCCCTTTCCCAGAAGCTCTGCTTTGGCGTATTGCTTCACTAAAGCGGAATTGGTCTCTAAATATATCTGATACATTCCGCTGATATAATTTTTGGCTGTCTCAAGTTCCTCCTCTGTCACTGGATCAGCCTTGAACTTATAGAATTCACTCAAAAGCTCTTCTTTAGCAAATCTCTCGTTCTCAGGTGAAGTGGCTATGTAGGCATAAAACACTCCAGCCTGTTCCCAGGAATCATTCACTCCATACACGGTGTAAGCCAAACCTCTCTTTTCCCTGAGTTGATGGAAAAATCTCCCCCCTGTTCCAGAGGCGATAGCCTGCAAAACCTTGAGTGCATATAGATCATCTTCCTGGTAAGGACAGGTGACAAATCCCAGAGCCTGAGCTGTCTGTGCCTTTAAACGATTTTCCGCCTGCATATTTTCTTTAAGATTAAAATCAATCTTTGAAACCTTCGGCTCCTCTATCTCTTCTCGTCTGAAATCCTTAAATAACTTCTCCAGTTTTTGTTTTAAATCAGAGGAGTCAAAATCACCCACCGCCACGATGGTCATATTGTTTGCAGAGAAATGCCTATTGTGCCACCAGCTAATTTGGGATTGATTTAAATTTCCGACCGCCTCCTTCTTACCTAAGCTATTCAAACCGTAAGGATGATCAGGAAAGAGTGCTTGATAGAAAAGCTGGATTGGATAGTTTCTCATACTATCTTTGTTCTTTTGTATCTTTGCCAGAAGAATCATTTTCTCCTTTTCCAGCTCCTGTGGATCAAAAACGGGATTTTTTATCACGTCTGCTATTATGTCCAGACCCGCTTCTAAGTTCACTGACAATAGCTTAATCATGTACGTGAAGTAATCGGCTTCCACCTCCGTTCCGATGGAAGCCCCCAACGCTTCCAGTGAATTGAATATCTCCTCCCCCCCTCTATTTTTGGTTCCCTTCAAGCTTCCTCTCAGGGTAAGCCGGGTTATTCCGCAATTTTCCGAAGATTCATAAGCTCTTCCCCCTTTGAAATAAATCCCCAGTGAGACTAGAGGCAAAGAATGATTTTCCTTAGTGATCAAGGTGGCTCCACAAAAAAGAGTATCCTTTTGGACACTTGGTTCAACAAATTTAGGGGAAGCTTTACTCTCTCGGGATTTTGCCAACTCCAGTTCAATCCTTTTGCCCTCTTCCAACTCCTCCTTCAATCCTTCTAAGATCCCTTCTTTTATTCGCGCGGCTGTCATCTTCTCATCGAACTGACTCTCAGGTCTATATTCCAGTATGCTGGCATTCTCCATAATCAGATATTTTGAAGCCACCCTTTTGATATCCTCCTCCGTAACCTCATCCACACTCTTCAGATATTGCTCACCCAATTGATAATCTCCATACGCCTCAAAGAAAGCTAAATTTTCTGACAGACCTCTTGCGCTTTCAATCGAGGAAAGATGTGAGAATTTGATGATGTTTTTGGCTTTGGCAAGCTCACCCTCAGATACCTTCTGAGTCTTAACTCTTTTAATTTCCCGAAAGATCTCCATCTCCGCTTCCTGAAGGTTCTTCGCTTCCAGTTCTGCTTCGATAAGAAAGAGTCCCAAATCTTTTACAGCAAAAGCCTCAGATTCTATGGAGCTGACCAGTTTCTCTTTCTCCATCAAGCTCTGGCTCATGCGGGAACTTCGACCATGCCCTAAAATATGAGCCAAAACATCCAGAGCAAAGAAATCCTTTTCCAGCTGTCCCGGGATGTGAAATCCCATCTTGAGATAAGCCTGGGTGATATCCCCTTTCATCTGAGTGTATTTCAATTCATTCTGGAGAGGCTCCTGTGGAACCAAAGGTTTTTTAGTCTCCTCCACTTTCACATTGCCATAATATCTTTTCACCTCTTCTAATACTTCCTTTGTGTCCACATCTCCCACTATCGCCAGAACGATATTATCCGGGCGATAGAAGCTTTTGAAGTAATCTTTCAATTGATCCCTACTCCAACTTTCCACCTGCTGGGGTGTTCCCATTCTCCATCGACGAATAGGGTGATGATCGAAGGCAAGCTCCATCAGCCTCTCCCATGCTAAGGAGTTTGGATTATCCAGCTTTCTTTTGATCTCCTGGATAACCACCTTTTTCTCTTTCTTCAGTTCTACCGAATCGATGGCTGAATTCCATAAAGCATCCGACTGAAGCTCCAACCCTTGTTTAACGAACCGGCTGGGGAGAACAGTGTAATAATGTGTATATTCATAGATGGTTCCCGCATTGAGATATCCTCCCAGCCTTTTAGTCTCCTCCCTCAGTTGCCCTATCTTTCTTTTTTTGGTCCCCTTGAAGAACATATGCTCTAAAAGGTGGGAGATGCCGGTCAGGCTGTCTGGTTCATTGAAATATCCGGTGTTGACCCAGGTGTTTATGGCAACCACCGGGGCGGAGTGACGTTCTTTGATCAATACGATCATTCCGTTATCCAGCAAAGTTCGACTTACATCAGAGGCATTCATCTTTCCACATCTTGATAAAAAACACAGCATCAAAAATAACAATATAGAAAACCTGGTAAAATTTAGAACCATCACAATTTTCCTAAACCTGCCGTTTCAGCCTGCTTAATTAAGCAATTTTTATTGGCACTGTCAAGCGATTAGGGATACTTCTTTGCAAAAAGATGAAAAGAATGACAAGTCAGATGGTGAGGCTGTTAGACCCAAGTGAATTGGTTCAGTGATAAAAAGAGTGGCGTTGGAGCCTGACTCCAAAGAGAAAACTCCTATGGCAAAAAAACAAGCCCCAACCCAAGGGCTTGTTTTTCGGCTTTTTGAGGTTAATCTTAAAACGATGAGTTTTTATTCTTTCAACATTCCCATATATTCATTCTCATTGGTCAAGATCTGGTACGCTTTTTGAATGTAAGGATCGTCTTGTAATAAAACTTGCTCATAGAACGCCTTTTGACCATACAGATTATTCAAGATGTCCCTCTTCAAAGACCTTTTGATGTAATCTATGCTTTCCTCAAAATCATCTTCCTTATCCTCTTCGATCATTCGTTCCAACTCTGATAAAGTCTGGGAAAACGTCTCAGATTTTTCTTGCTTTTCGATTTGTTCCTTCAGGGGCTCCAAATCAAGTTCCAAGGCAGATTTGTAGGTGAAGTTTTTCTCTTTAAGAAATCTTCTAAACTCTTTCAATATCTGATCGTCTATCTTAAAATCTCGAGGGATATGGGGATGTCTAGCTATGTACGATACGGCGAAGTTAAAAAACATAGACTGTCGCTCTAAGTTATATTCGATGGGCTTCATGTTGGGCACCTCGATCTTGATGTCGGGGACTATTCCGCCACCTCCGTAGACCGTCCTTCCACCCTTAGTATAAAAAATTTCTTTTTCCACTGTCACCAGGCTATCCGGTTCTTCGTTATCATCCACTTCCTCCGTCACCTGGTGTCTTCTGGCTCTCTCCGGCTTCTGAATACATCTTCCACTGGGAATATAATATTTGGCTATGGTCAGCTTCAGATAGGTATCATTGGGCATGCCAAATATCTTTTGAACCAATCCCTTACCAAAGGTGGTGTTTCCGATGATCACCCCTCTGTCCCAATCCTGGATTGCTCCGGAGACTATCTCTGAGGCGGAGGCAGTCCCTTCGTTAACCAGGACCACTAGTGGACCATCGGAATAGATGGGCTCATCGGTGGCAAAGAAATCCCTTTTAGCCTCGGTTCGACCCTGGGTATATACGATCAGCTTATCCTGATCAAGAAAGAGATTGGAGGTTTCCACAGCTTGATCCAAAAGTCCGCCTCCATTGCTTCTCAGATCAAAAATCATCCCTTTTATACCTTTGCTCTTCAAGTCCTCTATGGCTTCCCTTAATTCATTTCCTGAATCTTTGGAGAACTTGGATAATCTGACGTATCCGATTCCCTCATTCATCACCCCGTAGTATGGGACGTTTTTAAGCTCTATTATCGCCCGCTCAACTTCATATTCCAAAGGCTCTGCCACCCCTTCTCTTTTTATGGTCAGAACCACAGTGGTTCCTCGTTCGCCCCTCATTAAATTGGAAGCCTCCTCCACAGTCATTTCCGCGGTGGATTTGCCATCGATTTTGACCACCCGATCGCCTGCTCGAAGTCCCATGCGATATGCAGGAGTTCCCTCTATAGGTGATATGATGGTGATAAAATCGCCTCTTTTCGCAATAGTCATCCCTAACCCTTCATACTTGCCCTCCGTCATCTCAATAAGTCTGTCGTGAGCTTTGGCATCCTGCAAGTTGGAGAAGGGATCCAACGTCTCTATCATTCCCTTTATTCCAGCATAGGTCATGTCTTTTACGTCGACTGAATCCACGTACCTTTGATTTATGTAGAAAGCCACTTTGTCCAAAAGCTTTATGTAACTATAAATGGTCGCCCTTTCATCTTCTGGCATCACCCTGACTTCTTCTGTTGCCTCTCCTAAACCCACCACCCAGATTATCCCCACCGAAATCAGAGCCAGCGCTATGGCAACCAATCCGAATTTCCTTTGTTCTCTCATTTTCAACCTCCAAATTTGATTTTTCTTACTAAGGTTTTCTTACTAAGGTTAATGTAACATAAATTCTCATTTTGTCAACGTCAAAACTCTGCTTTGAGAGTTTTGCATCAACACTGGATTCTTAAATGTCCGCCCTCAACAGCTTCTGGGGTCAGAATGTT
The DNA here is from genome assembly GCA_001304155.1 of candidate division Zixibacteria bacterium SM23_73_3. GTDB lineage: Bacteria > Zixibacteria > MSB-5A5 > MSB-5A5 > SM1-73 > SM23-73-3. The sequence continues at coordinate 17,913 of LJUX01000010.1, read as the reverse complement.
TCCACTTACTGGTTTAAGCAAATACCAGACCGCCAGATTGACCTTCCTTCTCTGACAGAGCATTACTGACGGACGAATCAACTCATTATCGGATATGAGATTAATCCGTACAGATAAGGAAGATGTCCCAAATTGAGGGGGAAAGGTTTGAAGTTTGCAAGGATTGGCAGAGCCTGTGTGTAATAATTTTCATACATTTTGCAAGATTTGAGTAAAAGGGATTCTCCTTTCTGGCACATGATTTCTGTTGAAAGCATGTGTATTTGATGACACCTCACTTAGCTTATCAGTTGATCCCACTATCTTTGTATACGCCAACTGTACACATATTTTATACAACCGTGGCACGAGGAAAGTTTCAAATAAGGCTGACTTATCTGACGGTTAGAACTCTGAAAAATCACCCATAGAGGAGAGCACGAAGTGTTCAACTTTAGGTGAACCATATTAAACCTTGCTGTCTTTCGAGAAGTTACAACTCAAGTTAAGTCTTGACACTCCAGATCAACGGGTAGCTTGGAGTATCTGCCTTTAGGCAAACCAAACGTAAAACGAAACCTTCAAGTTTCTTTGGTCAAGCTAAAGCCCACGGGATCTTGAGATTTGACTCTCCGGAAAACATTTCCTCTTTTGACTTCTTCAGAGCTCTCAGATGTTAACCTGACAATGACCGTGCGGGAATCAAAAGAAAACCAAGACAGATGAAGTTTATCAACAAAACCATGGTAAGGGTGGCGGGAATTCCTAAAAGGGGAATCAGAATAGCAGAGGCTAGAATGGAACTTAAACTCGCACCTAATAGATCCACAGAGTAACCAGTCCCTGCTTTTAAAGTTGTTCTCCTCTTCAAGAAAAGATGGTTGGCTAAGGTGAACTCCATCCCTCCCAACAATCCCGAAATGGTTATCAGTAAAAGCAAGAAAGCCATTATCCATGCATCCGAAGGGGAGGTCTCTGCAAAAGCCCAGATCATAGCCAGAAGAAAAAATATGAAGATCACCTGAAAGAGTTGAACTAAAACCAATCCTTTGAAGCTAATCCTTCTTTGACTGGCTATCTTCTGTATGATAAGAGCTCCGAACACAAGCCCCAACATGAAAAGAGTGAATATCAGCCCCATCATTGAGTAGATATATCCATAGAATATCTGAAATGACAGTACCACAACCATCTCCACCAATATGCTGGTGAGACCTGCCACGAAGATGGCAGCCAAAGCCAGGTTTGATGACCTCGATCTGAACAATAAGCACAAGAAAAAGATCAAAGAGAAGACAAAGATGGTTGCCGCCATAAACCATCCGGGGTGGACACGGGAGAGGAAGAGCAAAAGCGGTTTTTCTAATGACCTGAACTGCTTGCTCCACAGGATGCTGTTGTAAAAGTAGCAGATCGGCTTTAAATCGTAGTTTATTCTTCCTGTCGTCTGGAGAAAGGCATCTTTTAAGAAAGCAACTCTAAAGGAAGAAAGGCGATCTGGCAGAAAATTCTCATTCACAAATCGGGTAGAAACACCTCTTTGTTCCAGCCTTTCGACCATGGTCTGCCAGTCGTCGAAGAGCATATCCTTCTTCTTTGAAGCTAGGAAGATATTATTGGAGCCAGGAAGAATCTTCACCTCTTCGAAAACGGACTTCAGGGTTTGGTGAATGGAGGAAAGATATTGGCTCAGCTCACCGCTGATATAGTTTTCGGCTGAGCTGACCCTGAAGGAAAAGACTCCTTCTTCATTCAGGATAGATCTTATCATACCGAAAAACTCGAAGGTGAAGAATCGATTTAACTGAGCAGTGTAGGGATCGGGTAGATTCACTATGATCACGTCATAATTCTTTTCCTGCTTCACCTTTAATTTCTGTTTGACAAAAAGACCGCCATCCATAAGGTGGATGTGAACCCACGGATTTTTTAAAGATTTGGTCTCTTTCTCAGGTAAATATGTTTCTCCTGTTTTGATCAACTCTGGATCCATTTCCACGTAGTCTATCTTCAGGCTATCATATTTCAGTGCTTGGGATAACGCCCCTCCCACCCCTCCTCCGATCAGAAGAAGGCTTCTTGGCTGGGGATGCTCCAAAAGGGTGAAATGAACCGCCTCCTCTGCGGAGAAATCATCTGGATATGAAAACAGCATCAATCCGTTCTCATAAAATGTAACCTGTTCATATTGTCTGGTAACCGAGATATTGCCATATCTGGTATCCTTGGAATAAACTAAAGGCAAGCTTTTCCACATCCTGCTGACGGAGAAACGATCAAGCGAATTATCTAGTTTTGATGCGGAAAAACCAAGTATTACAAAAATCACCACCACCCACACTAAAACCTTTGTTAATCTCTTCAAGTCATAGGTCAAAAGAAAAGTAAAGAAAAGAAGATTCAAAGAGAACAACATCACCACTATCTCAAAATTGGAGAATTTTGGAATTAGAACAAAGGTGACCAACAATCCACCTAAACCTGCCCCCAGAGATTCCCACAGATAAACCCGATTGACTGAAAAAATCAGGCTTTCATCAAATGCCCAGGACTTGGAGTTCAACACGAAAGCTATCCCCAAACAAAGACACAAAAAGCTCATCACTATAAATGCGAAAAGAAGCATAGGGAAAAAGCCGACGATCTCTGCTGGAGCAGTTCCTAAAATCTGCTTGGAGAATCTTATCAGGATTATGGTTAACAACGTTGCGACTGAGATTAAAAAATACCAGAGGGAGAGTTTTCGAGGTGTGTAGCCTTTTCTGCCAGCTACTTTATTGCCTAAAGCTGAACCCGCCCCCACCCACAAAAGCCATACCGAAAGCATAACCCCCAAACTCAATTCATTCCCGTAGAAGGAGACCATCATCTCTCGGAAAAGCACGATCTGAGCTACCATGGAGAAAAAACCGAGGAGAATACAAGCTAAAAGAAACTGGGTTCTATTGGAGAACTTCGGCAAATCGACTGATATCTTTTGAAGTGGAAACAGTTTTTTTCGTTTAGGTAAACTTTAATCCATTCCGCACTTTGAGGCACGGGCTCTTTCAACCCTTCCCCCGTCCCCCCTCTCCATAAAATTGATATGGGTTCATCTTGAAGGATTCACCCTGAAGGAGATAAAGGAAGTGATGTCTCCAAAATATCATCTTTATGAAATGCTTAAAAATTAAAAAACTTCAGCCATTAAATATTGAGAAGAACCCAACCAAGAAGATAATGAACTATTGGTCACTGCTCACTTTTCGCAAAAAGCCGGAGCTTATCTTGAGAGCCTGTCGAAAACCTGAATGACTGTCATCGCGAGGGAAGCGAGGCAATCTCGTTTCTGAATAGATCAAAAAGTTCGAGATTGCCACGTCGTCCATATGGACTCCTCGCAATGACATTAAAGGAGTTTTTTTGATAGTCTATTAAGCTGGGCTCTGGCGTTATCTTCAAACCTAACTCCAGACTCCAGGTATAGCCCTCCCGCAAAACTTGCATTTGTTCCCTTTTAGATTCATCTGGATGATGCGATAGCCCACTCTTTCTATCAACACCTGTTTGCAATCAGGACAATAGGTGTGTTCTCCTTTATGACCGGGAACATTTCCCACATAGACGAAGCTCATCCCCTCCTCCAGGGCAATCTCTCTGGCTCCCTCTAGGGTGGATACCGGGGTGGGAGGAAGGTTCTTTAAAAGATACATAGGATGAAAACGAGTAAAGTGAAGTGGCACATCTTTGCCCAGCTCTTGAACCATCCATTTGCACATTCTTCTGATATCGTTGAAATCGTCGTTCAGGGTGGGCACCACCAGATAGACGATCTCATACCAGATGTTGCTCTGAGCTAAATCCACCAAAGCATCCATTACTGGTTTTAGCTTTCCTTGGCAGATATCCTGGTAATATTTTTCAGTGAAGGCCTTGAAATCCACTTTGATAGCATCTACCTCTCTTATCAACTCCAGCCAGGGGTCGTGATTTATGTACCCGGCAGTGATCACCACGCTTTTGACCCCTCTTTTCCTCCCGGCAATGGCGCAATCCAGCATGTATTCATAAAACACTATTGGCTCAGAGTAAGTATAGGCGATGGATCTGCTTCCGCTCTCTTGAGCATAGGAGACCACATCCTCCGGAGGAAGATAGTAGGTTTTCACCTGTTCTGGTCTCACCTGAGAGATCTCCCAGTTCTGGCAAAATTTGCAATTTATGTTACAGCCTGCTGTGGCGATGGAGAAGGCTTTGGTCCCTGGAAGAAAATGAAAGAAAGGTTTTTTCTCAATGGGATCAACATGAGCTGAACAGGGGTATGAATGTACCAGGGTGTAGTAGGTTCCGTTCTGATTTTCTCTGCAGCCGCAATATCCCCTCTCCCGATCTCCCACCATACACTCCCGGGGACAGAGCTCACATTCAATCTCTTTATGTTCAAGCTTCTTATAATATTTCGCCTCCACGTGTGAAAGACCAGCCTGAGTGGGAGAGGCGGAAGCATTCTGGGATAAATTTAGAAGGGGCCCTCCAGGTAGAATTTGAGGAAACATCACACCACCAGCCGTCGCCAGAGAGCATTTTAAAAACCGTCTTCGATCAAGCTTGCTCATATTCCTGTTCCTCTATCTTCTGAAAATCACACTTTCGCAATTCTCTCTTCCCAATACAAGACTTTAGATCACCATTTCCACCAGATCTATTTCCTCTGAGCTGGCTTTTCCCAGCTTATGTCGTGAATCTGCCGCAGTGAAGATATGTTCCGGTTTCCTGCCTGTATTTTTTAGGGTGGGCAACCCTTTTTTGCGCCTGATTTTATCTATTATTTGATATCCTGCGAAGTCAACCGCCACTGGATCATCTCCCACGATTATTCCCCCAAAATTCTCCGCCCACTGAGGATGATACGACGGTCCCCCGTTATATTGAACCCGCAAGGCATCACAGATTATCAATCGTTGCTGTTTTCTTATCTGAGGAACCGTGTTCAGATCAGCGATATATGGATCACAACCATTATCATGGTATTTATTCGGATTGTGAATAGCACCGAAAAAGTTCTTCAGAGAGCAGGTCACACCGGAAAGATTGTGATCCTTCAGCACCGGAAGGTTCAACTGCACATTGGTGAACTGTTCCATCACCCGGCTCAATAAACTGCCGATGCTCATGTGATCAATCAACTTTGGGGAATAGCCTACGCCCTGGGCATCAGTGCCGAAACAAAGAAAATCACCACCATCGACATTCAAAGAGAATCCCACCTCCTTGAGTTCATAAGACGATCTGTCCCAGATAACAATATTTCTGTTTTTTATATCGATCGTTTTCAACAAACTGGCAACGACTAAAGCCAACTCCGGATGGGTAGAAGCCATACGCCCTGCCAGACAGTTCACTTTTAAGCCCACAAAATCTTTGGGTGAAAAAAAATGGTTTAACGCATCCTGGTGCTCAGACTCGGAGGCAAGCTGACAAAGTCCCCGTTTGACCATCCGGGATAAAAGCTCATTATCCACCTTTCCAGAAGAACTGATCACCCTCGGACTTTTGATAACTACTATCCTTGACTTGCTCAATTTCTCCTCTATTTGAATATTATCCCAAATTAAAAACTTACACAAATGAGTCGTTTGATGTTTTCATACAAAATACGACTTGGCGATTCGGACTATTGGGTAGTCTCAACATAAGCATCTATGACTCCCCCGCTATTCTAAAGATGTTATCGGTTTTTTTATTAGAGAAGACATTAAAATCGGTTCGGGATGCTCTCATCCCGAACCAGAGTGAGGTAGAAGTCAGACGTAGTTTCGTGTCCTTCCGCATATATATGTCTATGTTCACAGCTTAGCAACAACTTCGAAAAAGTCCCTTAATGTTAAACTTTAAGTGCTGGTTTTAAGTTATAGACTCTCAATGCCTTTTGATGCCCTTTTCTGTTATAAAGGCAGTTACCAACTCCACCGGAGTAACGTCAAAAGCCGGAGAGTAGACTTTAGTTTCTAAGGGCGCAGTTTTTTTGCCAAAACAATCCGTCACCTCTGTAGGAGATCTTTCTTCAATTTTTATCTTATCACCATCAGGAATAGCCGAATCAAAGCTGGAGCTGGGGGCGGCTACGTAAAAGGGAATTTTGTGGAAGTGGGCCAGAACTGCCAAATTATATGTTCCAATCTTGTTTGCCACGTCACCGTTAGAAGCCACTCGGTCAGCACCCACTATTATGCAATCTATTTTTTTATTTTTCATCACAAATGCTGAGGTGTTGTCACAGATAAGGGTGACGTCTATCTCCTGCTGTTGAAGCTCCCATACGGTTAATCTTGCCCCCTGAAGCACTGGTCGGGTTTCATCGGAAAAGACTTTTATTCTCTTTCCCTGCCAGGATGCAGTGTATATGATTCCCAGGGCGGTTCCAATTCCTCCGGTGGCTAATGCTCCAGCATTACAATGGGTCAGAACTGTATCACCATCCTTTAACAAACTCGCCCCAAACTCTCCAATCTTCTCACACATCAATTTGTCTTCCTGGTGAATCAAGACAGCTTCCTGCAGGAGAATCCGGTTCATTTTTTGCGGGTCATCACTTTTGTTTTTCATTGCCACATTTCTCATTCTATCCAGAGCCCAGAAGAGATTGACTGCGGTGGGGCGAGTGCCAGCCAAGATGGAAATGACAAGATTTAATCTTTCCTCATATTCTTTCCAAGTTTGAAAATTTTGCTTGTGCATGCCAACTACCACTCCAAAGGCGGCAGCAATGCCAATAGCCGGTGCCCCTCTGACTTTCAAATCCTTGATTGCCGTGACAACCTCATCTAAGGTATCACAATCAAGATATATTGTCTCTTCAGGAAGCTTAGTCTGATCTAAAACTCTCAGATGATCGCCCGTCCATTCCAGGGTTTTAAATTTGAGTTTATCGGATAAGGACATCTCTCGTTAAATCTCCTCGCTGAGAGGTAACTTTCAGGTTGTGTCAAGGGACAAACTTAAAAATTATTTTAGAAGAAGATTATTCTCCGATCATCTGCACCACGATCTGCCTTTGTCTTCTGCGATTGTCGAAATCTATCAAAATGATCTGCTGCCATGTCCCCAAGATCATCTCTCCATCCACAAACGGAACTGTAAAAAAGGATTTAACTAAAGCCACCCTCACGTGAGCGTAACCATTCCCGTCTCCCCAAGTGAGGTTATGATGATAACTATCATCTTTGGGGATCAGCTTTTCAAACAGGTCGGGCAGATCCTTTAGCATTCCCGGCTCATACTCTGTGGTGGTGATGCCAGCAGTTGAGCCCGGTACGAACACCGTCACAATTCCATTCGAGAGTCGTGCTTCTTTCAAGGCATTAATCACCTGTCCGGTTATATCTATAATGTCAGTATCCCCCTTAGTTTTCAAGGAAAAAGATTTAGTTATCACACTCATATTTACTGCAACCTAAAGTTATGATTTCTGGAGTCAGTGGCTTTCTTCTAGGTTAAGAAACCAAAAAGAGCTAAAAAGTCAAGCAAAATGATCTCATAATTGTCTGTAAACCTTCGGTTAGTTTTGCTTTCTCTCTTTAACTATATTTGACGGTCTTCCCTGCTTACTTAAGTTAATACAACATCCAAGGAAACATTGCAGAGCAAGGTTGATCCAAACAATCGCACTTTTACGAAATGGATGATTCATGTCTGGCAGGCGCAGGCAAAAGAATTTTGTTGATTTTTCTAAAATTAATTTTTATTTATAGGTAGCACCCGTTTAGAGAAGGAAAATCTTCGCAGGACGGAAAGGAGTGTTGTGAATCTACAGTTCTCCACTGAAAGAAATGTTCCCTTCGTGGGAAGGGAAAGTGAGTTGAAAATTCTGGAAGGATTCTTCGATTCCATTCTGGAGAATCGGGGGGGGTTCGTTTTGATTGAGGGGGAGACCGGGATAGGAAAAACCAGATTGGTGGAACAATTTCTCGACAGGATAAAACCCCGGGGAGCCATGGTGATCCGGGGACATGGATATCATAAGGAGATCTCACCTTACCGACTCTTTTCCGAGATGCTTCGGGACTTTTTTTCTTCGGTCAACTACGACACCCGATACTTGGCACCTCTTTTGGACAATTTGACCATCGCCCTTCTGGAGAAGATAGTTCCTGAAATTGAGAAATACATTCCCTTTGATATCTCTCGTATCACCACACCTCCTATGTCACCCAAGGAAGAGAAGCAAAGATTTTATGACATGTTTTTGCTCCTCTTTTTAAAGCTTTCCCATCGATATCCTCTGATCTTGGACATTGAGGATCTACACTGGTTGGAGCCGGACACGCTGGAACTTTTGAGATATCTGATCACAAATTTCAGGAAGTCTCCTATCCTGGTGATCGCCTCCAGCCGGGGTGCCCAGGCGGATTCTTTTACCGAGGGGTGGCTTGGCAATCTGGAGGATCAGAGGTTAGTCAATCGGCTGAAGCTCTCTTCTCTGACTCAGCAAGAGGTGAAAACTCTGGTGGAAACCTTCTTCAACCAACAATTGACTAACAATTTCTTTCAATGGCTTCTGGATTATACCGCAGGAAATCCTTTATTCATAAATGAGACCTTAAGATCAGGCGTGGAGCAGGACATCTTCTTTTTCGATCCCGTTGAATCTGGCTGGGAAATCAAAGAGGAATATCAGGAAAGGGTCTTGGAACCTGCCACCCTGCCGAGTGTGATCGAACGGAGACTTATGGGACTGGACAAGTTATCCCAAAAGGTGCTGTCGCTTGCTTCGGTGACAGGTGAGAGATTCGACATCGAAACCTTACAGAAACTTTTGACCATCTCCCCCAGACAGTTAAGAAGGATCGTAGGTGAGTTGATCGTAAAAAACCTGATTCAGAAAATCTCGGATATGGAAGAAGAAAAGGGAAATTATCGTTTTACCCATCATATCGTTCGTCTTCACATCTATCAGAATCTTAGCCTGGAGTTTAAAGAGAAAATCCATCAGAAGATAGCAACCATTCTGGAGAGGGAAAAAGAGAAAGTCAAATTATCTCAAAAGGTAGAGGATTTAGCTTATCATTTCAGCCGGGGGAAAAAAGATCGAAGCTCTTTAAAGAAAAGCATAAATTATTTGATCCAGGCAGGACAGAAGATGCAAAAACAATACTCGGAAAGTAAAGCAGAGCAGTATCTACTCCAAGCTCAGGAGCTTTTGAAAAATATCCCTGCCTCCAAAGAGAAATATGCGAAATTGCTTAAACTCCTGGAATCTTTGGGTGATGTTCAGAGCAGAGTGGGCAAATCGGACTCCGCCATAAATTCCTATCAGGCGGCTTTGAAGCTGGGAGAGATTCAAAAACTTTTAGACCAGCTCAAAAAAGCTCAATTGTATAGAAGGATCGGTTATGTGTATCATACTATAAGTGACTACACTGAAGCCATCTCTTATTATGAACGTGCCTTAAAAGAATTGAAAGATATCTCCTCTGAGGCTGAACGCACAGAGTTCATCACCATCTGTAATTCCCTGGGGTTAACCTATATCATGAAGGGGGAACACCAGAAGTGTATCCACTGGTCAAACAAAGGGATCAAACTCTCTCGGAAAAGAAAACATCTCCCCCTGATAGAGCAGAGCTATAGCAATCTGGGGATGGTGGCATACGGTCAGGGGAAATATGATGAAGCCATCGAATTCTTTAATCGATCTTTAGAAATCCAACGCAAGATTCAGGATAAATCAAGGCTCTCCGCTTTGAAGATCAATCTGGGAGTGATTCATCTCAATCTGGGACAGTATGACCAGGCTGAGGATTACTACTATAAAGCGTTGAATGTAGCTCAGGAAATGGGCAATCTGTCCTGGAAAGGCATCATCTATAATAATCTGGGAGTGCTATACAAGGACAAAGGTGAATGGGAGAAGGCGCTCGGTTTTCTTGAAAAGAGTCTGAGGATAAGGGAACAGTATGGGGATCGACGGGGAATGGTATCCGCGCTTGACAACTTAGGGGTGACTTTCCTATCCCAGGGACAGCCAGACAAGGCACTGGATTATGTGAGCCAGAGCTTTGACATCTGCCAAAAAATCGGAGCCAAAAATATTTTACCCATCATTCAGACAGATCTGGGAGCTATCCATTTCCAACTCAACCAACATGAGAAAGGATTGGCTTTAGTTAATGAAGCTCTGGATATGGCCACCAAACAGTCCTCCAAACTGAACATAGGGATCTCTAAAAGAACTTTGGGGCAGTTCTACCTCTCTCTTAAGAAATGGGAGAACGCAGAAAAATTTTTGCGGGAGAGCAAAATCCTTTTTGAAGAATTGGGCTCTCCCTTCCAATTGGCACAAACACTGGAAAGTCTGGGGCTCTGTCTGGCACAGATGTCCATCTGGGAAAAAACAGAAAAGAGAGAAAGTCTGTTTCAAAGAAGTATTGATACCTTAAACCAGGTTATAAAGATATTTACCGGACTCAATTTCGAAAAAAGACTGATCTTTTTAAAAGAGAAAATAAAGGATAACCATCTGGGGTCTGAATTAAGCCCTCTCCTCGAGAAAATCGAACAGAAGATTATGCACATGAGGACAAAAAAAGAGGCTGAAAAACAGCCAGAATCCCCCACTCCGGTAGTGATAAGTGGCGACTACATGGATCATCTCCGCATCTATTGCTTTGGAAGGCTCAGGGTATATCGACCGTATGAGTCCGAGGAGATTTCGGCAAAAGAGTGGGGGTCGGCCAAAGCCACGCAGATTTTAGCTTATCTGGTGGTGAAGGATACGAAAAGGATCGGGGTCACCCGGGACAAGCTGTTGGATGCCATCTGGCCGGAAATCGATCCTCAAAGTCTGGGCAATACCTTTCATGTGACCCTTTCTCATCTCAGAAAAGCTATCGAGAAAAAGAAGGGGGAGTATCTCTCCTCCCAGGCTGGAGTCTATCGATTAAACTGGGAAGGTAAGATCTGGTCTGATGTGGGTGAATTTCTAAGTTGTCTGGACAACGCCCTCCGCTTTCAGAAGGAGGAGAAGTTTCATTTGATGGACTTGGAATACCGGAAGGCGGCAGAGCTTTATTCCTCCAACCTGTTAGAAGATTTCTACGAACGCTGGGCAGAGGAAGCCCGGGATGAATACAGGGAAAAGTATAATACCGTGTTCCGAAGGTTAGCTCAATCCGCCTGGGAGAAATCTGATTACGAAAACTGCATTAGTTACCTCCAGTCTCTGCTTTTATCCGATCCCACGGATGAGGAAGCTCACCGCATGATAATGCTCTCCTATGCCCTTCTGGGGAGTCGTACCGCTGCCATACGGCAGTTCAAGGTGTGCGAAGGAAACCTAAAAAGGTATCTTGAGATCGAACCCGAACCAGACACTGTGAATTTGCATAAAAAAATCAAGCATGGAAATCCCAAAGACTACAGAAAACTGCTGAGTATGGTTGGATAGCTTAAATCCTGATCTGTTTACTGCGCTGAACCAAAGGAGAGTTTAACATGATGAAGGAGATAATTGACGCTGGTTTAATCCGCTCTTCCTTCATTCTTCAAATGGACGGAAAGCTTTAGCTTTCAATATCGGGGAAAAATAAAATTTCTCAACAAGGAATAAGGAGTTGGTCATGAAGGTCGTAACTTACAGAGAATTGGAGCCAAAAGATGATCTCATGATGCTGATGGATTTGGCTTTCTGGAGGCCCATCTCACCAAAAACAATGGAAGAGAGAATAAGAACAGATGAAAGGCTAAAAGATAGCCCGGTGGGCTTCTGTGCTGTGAAGGATGGGCAACTGGCAGGTTTCGTTGGGGTGATGGACATTCCGACCAGAACAGTGCGAGGCAAGGTAGAAATCATCGGGGGCATCTGGGCTGTCGCCACCAATCCGGGTTTTGCCTGCCAGGGAATCAGTAAAACTCTTATGGAAAGGGCACATGACTATTTTCGCTCGCAGAATTACCGCTTCTCCTTCCTCTGCACCGGCCGCACCATAATCGCCTATGCTTTTTACAATAAATTGAGATATACCGAGGTTGAGGCTGTAAATCAATTCACGGGTGTTTACAAGGTCTTGGATAGACCCGAATCCGGCGGGAAAGATGTCAGCCCTACCATCGATCCTGAAAAGATCTATCGGCTCTACGAGAGGTTCGTGGAGGGTAAAGAGGGGTTTGTGATTAGGCAACAGGACTTTATCACCATGTATGCGAAGCGCAAAAGATTCGACGAAAAGAAATCGATTTTCAAGCAGAACGGGTACGCTTTGCTGGCGGAGAGCCAAAACGTGATCAAGGTGCAGGAACTGGTGGCGTTGGATCGAATTACTTTCATTGAACTTATTGATGAGATCGAACAGGTTGCCAAGAGTGGGGTGATCAACCATGTGGTCACGGACGAATGGCTTCTCGGCGTGTACAAATCCAAAGGGTATCGCCTTCAAAAGGGAGAGTACGGCGTATTAATGGTAAAGAATTTGACGGACGCTAAAATTGACCAGGTTTACGGAAAATCTTTTTACATGGGGATACTTGATTGGTTCTAAGGTTTATTTCGCCACATGATGAGAACTCGATACCAATCATATATCTTCAGCCATAACTCTGCGGAGGCGCGATGTTCATTGTGATCTATTCTTATAAGGTGCCCAAGAACAAAATAAAAGAGTATTTAGATCTACAAAAAGAAGTCAGAGCGATTTATTTGAAGCACGGATGTCTATCCTATGAGGTTTTTGAGAAATTTCAAAAAGACGAGGAATGGCTGGAGATAGGGAAGTTTGAAAACAAAAGTCACTTCAAAAAGGTGGGTGCCCGGGTGGATAAGGACCCAAAAATCGACGAACTATTTCAAAGATTCTGTTCCATCGTCGATGTCAAGAAGAATCCGGTGGTTACAAAAAAATTTGTAAAAAGAATTTAACTTGCACGTCCCACTAAAAATACCTCTTTTTCTAAAACAGAACGGCGGCAAGCAACTTATACACATTGCATATGTAACCTTCAATACGTCCAAACGCCGGCACAAGCAGCCATCGGGTTCAATCGACGAAATGTAAATATCAGATTGTTTCTTTGCTGAACAAGAGTGAGAACCAGCAACTAAGGGTGTTTTATCTTCTCGAAAAAACCAATGGCCGTCCCCTTTATCAATTGACTCTTCCAATTAGATCAAACGCCTATTATTGTTTTGTTCCCACTCTTGCTCAGACTTAAAATCACCCTCCAATAAGAAGACACAATCGGGATCATTCCATCCCATGAGACTGATTCGATTGTGCTTCGACTTACAGGTCCTCCTTTTGTCCGACAGGGCGACCCACACCAAAGTTGTGAGCCCTCCCATGACTTGATAACGGTTCATGCTGTTGAAACTTCCAGTTTTATCTTTTCGTCAACTTCTTCTTTAGCTCTTTTATTGACAAGTTCACCCAGCTTCAGACATAATTCACCCAATTCTTTGGACTTGAAGGCGTTCTTGGTCTCTTTTAAGACATCGATTGTCTCCAACAAAGCATCCCTCAAATCAGACAGCCTGGGACAATTGAACAGATGACATACTCCTTGCTCCACAGCGTTCTGGTTGAGCCCCTCGGTTAAGTGCTTCACATCCGACAGGGCGGCTACGATGTTTCGAAAGGTGAGCTCCAAGAAGGTATCCAGGGGTAAAGAAGACGTATGCCGATACGGGCTGCTATTCAATACCGCCTCAATGCCCTGCAGATCATTGCATAGACTGTGGAATCGTCGTTCCACGTTCTGGACGGCACGATAAAACCAAAAGTTCTTAATTGAAATCTTAACCTGCCCCAAAAGACGATCGAAATCAACCGGCTTGACCAGATAGGCATCCACCGACAGTTGAATCGACTCCACCGCGGTATTAACCGAAGGATAACCGGTCATTAAGATCACCGGCATGCCCTCGATAATAGATCGAATCTCGCGGATAAGTTTAAGTTCCCGATTGCCAGGTATTTTTATGTCGGAGATCAACAGGTCGTATCTCGCCTGTTTCAACATGTCCAAAGCGGTTGCAGCATCCGGAACGCAATCGCACTCATATCCTTCCCTGCGCAAAAGATCAGCAGTGGAGACTAAGAAGGTCTCTTCGTCATCCGCAATCAGGATACGACCCAGACTATCCACGTTCTACCTCTGAACCGATGGTCATGCTTGTCAGAAAACAAAAAAGGCACAACCGAAATCGCCTCTTTTTAAAGAGACTGGCCTGATTGTGCCTTCGACTTACAGGTTTTTTTTCTGTCCGACAAAGCGACCCATATCTACATTGTGAGCCTTTTCATAAGTTCCTGTCAGCAGAAGCTTTCAAAGCTTTAGTTTGTGGTTAGTTTCTTACCTCATTTCTCCTTTAACAAGCTCTCCAGTTTCCCGCGCAGTTCACCCAGCTTTTTGGACTTGAAGGCGGTTTTGGTCTCCTCTAAAACGTCGATGGTCTCCTTTAGGGCATTGGTCAGCGTAGTCAGCTTGGGACAGTTGAGCAGATGGCAGGCTTCCTGTTCACCAGCCTGCAAGGCTAACGCTTCGGTCAAGTGTTTCATATCCGAAAGAGCGCCCACCACGTTTCTGTAGGTAAGTTTGAGAAAGGCATCCACCGGTGCGGAAGACGTGTAACCCGGAGCGCTTTTCAATACCTCTTCCGTTCCCGCCAGATCCCCAAGCCAGTTTTGCAGACGTTGATCTATGCTCCGAACAGCGCGATACACTCGGAAGTTCTTAATTGACCTCTTAGCCAGTGCTAACAGCTCGTCGAAATCAATCGGCTTGACCAGGTAAGCCACCACCGGCAGTTGAATCGACTGTATGGCGGTAGTAAGCGAAGGATAACCGGTCACTAAGATGACCGGCATGCCTTCGGCAATTTGCGGCACGTCCTGAATGAACTCAAGTTCCGGGTTGCCCGGCATTTTGATGTCGGCAATCAACAGGTCGTATTCGGCTCTGCGCAGCTTCTCGGCAGCGGTGACAGCATCCGGCACACAAGCGCATCGATAACCGCTTCGGCGAAGCAGGTCAGCCGTAGAGTTTAAAAACGTCTCCTCGTCCTCAGCAATCAGGATTTGACCCAGATCAGCCATTTTGCTCCTCCTTTTTTAGCCTTTCTATGGGCAGGAAGATTCTAAATTTGGTCCCTTCACCTGCCTTACTCTTAAAATCAAGTGAACCCCCTATCGACTCCACCAAGCTTCTGGAAACCGAAAGGCCCAGACCTAATCCGCCCGTGACCTCAGCACTTTTGGTGGTAAAAAACGGCTCGAAGATCCGGGAACGTATTTCCTTGGGGATACCTTTGCCCTGATCGGAAACTGTGAGGGTTAAGAAATCCTTAGATGACCCAGCAGCCACCTTGACTTTCTCCCCTGGCGGCGATGCTTCGATGGCATTCCGGATAATATTGAACAATACCTGTCTAAGTGAGCCCTCCAGCATGGCGTCTATAACAGGTACCCTGGCGGTGTCGAGCTCTATTTTTATTTGATGCTGACGACAGCTTGACTCAAGCAGGGCAACCACGTCACGAATGGTTTCATCTACTGAAAACCGCTTTGTTGGCTTTTGTTCCTGCCGGTACAGACCGAACATCTGATGCACGATGTGGGCGATCCGATCAATCTCTTTCTCAATCCGCCCCACGTATTCGTAGTAAGTGTAATCCTTGGGGATGGCATCCTTTATCAGCAGAAATGAGTTTTTAATTCCGCCCAACGGGTTGTTGATCTCGTGGGCGATGCGGGCGGCCATACGGCCCGTGGCGGCAAGTTTCTCGCTCTCCCGCAGCAACTCCTCTGCCCGCTTGCGCTCTGTGGTGTCCATAACAACCTCAACTACCTTATCAACAGTTCCATCTGGATTCGGGAATGGAGCTGAAATCAGCTCATAGTCTCTTCCATCAGTAGCTTTTAATTCAACGCTTTCTACCTGGTTATTTTTTATTGCCTTCAACATAGGACAGAAATCGTAAGGTTCTTTTGATCCCATATAATTTTCATAACACAGTTTTCCAGTCAAATCACCGAACCTTTCTCTTAACGTTAGATTTTGAAACTTTACTTTATAATCAATTCCGACAATATCGATGCCAATTCCTGTCTGGGCTAATCCTTCCATAAGAGCTTGCAACCTATCTTTTTCTGATAGTAACGCCTCCTCCGCCCGCTTGCGTTCGGTGATGTCTGTGAATAAACCTGCATTGCATTCTCTTCCATCTATCAAGACCCTGGCGGTGTTAATATCGGCATATATCGTTGTTCCGTCTTTTCGCAAACACGGAATTTTTGGGGCTAACGTTTTTTCTCCTCGTGCCTGAGCCTCGAATTCGGAAATCACGTGCTCCAAAGCATCTTTGGGATGAAGGTCAACTACACCCATTCGTTTGAGTTCTTCTTCAGTATAGCCCAACATTCTACATATTGCCGGATTGGCATACTTGAATTCCTTTGTTCCAATGTCTGCCAAGAGTATTCCCTCAGCAGCACTCGTAAACAGCGCTCTGTATCTCTCCTCACTTTCCCGCAGCGCCTCCTCCGTCCGCTTGCGCTCGGTGATGTCGTCCAGCAAGCCTAAAGTTCCGGTGACAATACCCTTGGCGTCAGAAAGCGGAGTGGCAGATACACTGAAATACTTAACTTCACCAGCCTTAGTATAAAGCTTGGCTTCATATTTAGATGATTGTCCCCGTTTTCTTTTCCTTGTCTCTTCTCTGAGTTTGGCAAATCCTTCCTTATCAGAAATCAGGCTAAGGCTAAGACCGAGAAGTTCTTCCTTTTTATAGCCCAGAAGGGCGGCAAAAGCCCGGTTTGTGAATATTAAGTTTTCATCTAAATCAGTACCTGCAATTCCCTCCTGTGTAGTTTCCACCAGAAGTCTATATTTTCTCTCCGACTCCCGCACCTTCTCCTCCGCCTGCTTGCGCCTCGATTCGACAAGGCTCAGCAGGAAGATGGAAATGAAGCCAACTAAAAACAAAGCTATCACATAAAGGGCAATCTCCGCCCAGTTGACGGGGGTAGATGGTGCGCCGACAAGAAGATGGGGGAGGTCTAATGACTCGTTCAAGAAACTCAGTATAGCCAAGATGACAACAACACCAGATACAATGAGTTGACTTCTCCATCTTTTCATCATATTCCGGATTCTATTCTGCATGGGTGTTTCCGAATTTTTGTTTCTTGATTTCATTCCCCCCCTTTTTTGCCTGTTTCCAGTTTTTGCATCTCATAATGTCCTACTCTCTTTTTATATTTTGAGTTAAAACCCCTTGGTTTTTTACTTGCTTTTTGTATTTCAATCGTTTTCAAAAATAGCCTTAACAATTTGCTCTGTCAAGCAGAAATTATCAGTTCTTCCCAAGCGGAGTCGGGTGGAGACTCCGCAAAAAAGACGGGATTTCGCTTCGCTCAAAAAGCTCTACCTTTAAACGACTCTGCGTTGGTAACGGACGCCTCGTCCGTTCAGGATGAATCCGTTATCACTTAGTTGGCGTGACAAACAAGGGAAACAGTGAATTGAGACAGGTAGTGTTTTTTGTCCTTCTTAGGGAACGTGGCGACCAAGATTCTTCCTCCAACAAAGGCGAGGTCAGAATGACAGATGAGGAAACTCGTGGGATAACTCATTTTGGCATTCTGAGAGAGACCCGCCTTTGGCGGGGTAAACTCCGCGACCGAAGAATCTATAAGATTCTCTGTCCCGATGCATCGGAACTCAGAATGGCAGGAAGAATCGTAGTTGCCCAATTTATCCACAGGATCTTGAGATTGGGCGTCTTTTTGCTCGATCTCTCCGACATTGATGGGGTATATGATTTGTATTTGGTCTCTACATAATTTTTTATACACCACTGTCTTCGCAATATAATAATGTCAGTAGTTTGCAAATAAGGAATGTCAGGTTATAATCGCCTCCTTTAGAGGAGGTGATTAAGGATGTTGAACCTGACGATGG